>JANXVI010000252.1 GCA_025351745.1 Rhodoferax sp. | reverse complement strand
TGGGCACGCGCCACCGTGCAAGGCCAAATGGCCAGCGGCGCGTTTATGAAACTCACCGCCAAGGTTGGCACCAAGCTGGTAGGTATATCGTCGCCCGTTGCCGGTGTGACCGAAGTGCATGAGATGAAGCTGGACGGCGACGTGATGAAGATGCGCGCCATAGAGGGCGGTATCGAGCTGCCCGCTGGAAAGGTGGTTGAACTGAAACCGGGTGGGTACCACGTCATGCTAATGGACCTGAAGACGCCGCTGCAAAAGGACACCACCATCCCTTTGAATCTGGTGTTCAAAGATGCCAAGGGTGTGCAGAGCACACTGGCCATCAAGGTGCCCGTGTCGACCAGAGCCCCTGCGGCCGCCGGTGCCGCAGCCGTCTCCGAACACAAACACTAAGCCCGGGACCACACCATGACAAAGCACCCGCTGACGGTGCTGGCCGCTGCATTGGCCTGCACGACTTGGTTCGCCCACACAACCGCCAACGCCCAAACCCAGTTGGCGTTGCATGACGACAAACCCACCAAGAGCCTGGGCGTGGTCACCATCACCACCAACGGTGGCCAGCCGACATCGCTGCCGACGCAGATACCCACCACGATAGAACGCATCAGCAAGGAGCAGATCGAACAGTCGATCAACGCCACCGACAGCGAAGATGCCTTGCGCTACATGCCCAGCCTGCTGGTGCGCAAGCGCTACATTGCCGACTACAACCACGCCGCGCTGTCCAGCCGCGCATCGGGCACGGGCAACAGCGCGCGCTCGGCGGTGTATGCGGATGGCATCTTGCTGTCCAACTACCTCGGCAACGGCGCCGCCTATGCGCCGCGCTGGGGTTTGGTCACACCCGAGGAGATTGCGCGGGTGGAGGTGATGTACGGCCCGTTTTCGGCCGCCTACCCTGGCAATTCGGTCGGCGCTGTGGTGGACTATGTGACCCTCATGCCCAAGGGGTTTGAGGCGCATGTGAAGGCCGGTCTGGTCTCGCAACCTTTCGACCTGTACAACACGCACGAGACCTACAAGGCATGGCAGACCAGCGCGTCCATGGGCAGCCGGGCAGGGGATTGGTCTTGGTTCGTCAACCTGAACCACACTAACAGCCACGGCCAGCCGCAGACCTTTCCCACGCGGCTCAAAAGCGCAGGCGTGGCAGGCACCGCGGGCACCGCTGTGACCGGTGCTGTGCTCGACGCCAACAATGCCAACCAGCCTTGGTATTACCTGGGCACCGGCACCGAATACACCACGGTGCAAGACCATGCCAAGCTCAAGCTGGCCTACGACATCACACCCAGCCTGCGCGCCAGCTACACCTATGGTCTGTGGAAGAACACCTCCGAGGGTCGGCCCACAACCTATCTGCGCGATGCGAATGGCCAACCGGTCACCAGTGGTGCCATCAACATCGGTGGCTTGGCATTTACCGGTGCCAATGCATTGGCGGGTGGTGACTTTCCGCTTACGAACGAAGACATTGCGCACAGCATGCAAGGCGTCTCGGTCAAGAGCCACAGCCAGGGCGTGTTTGACTGGGAGTTGGCGGCCAGCCAGTACCGCTATGGGACCGACACCAACCGCCGCAACAGCGTCAACAACTTTCTGCCCGCCGCGCTATTCGGTGGTGCTGGCACCATCGCAGATGCAGGGGGCACCGGATGGAACGCGGTGGCGCTCAAAGGCGTCTGGCGGCCCGGCGGCGAGGTCAACCGTGTCCACGTGGTGGACTTTGGCCTGCAGCAAGAGCGCTACACCTTCCGCACAGCTACCTCCAACGTTGCCGGCAACTGGATGGCCGATGCGCCCAGCTCGCTGGTCAACGATGTGGGCGGCAACGCGACGACGCGCGCACTGTATGCACAAGACAGTTGGGCCTTTGCCCCAGAGTGGAAAACGGTGCTGGGTGTCCGTGTAGAGAACTGGAGCGCTGCCGATGGCTTTACGACCTTTGGTGTGGGCAACACGGCCAATGCACGGTATGCCGGGCGTGAGGAAAGCTTTGCATCGCCCAAGGCCGCCTTGTCGTACCAAGCGGCCCCGGGCCTGGTGTTGAAGGGTTCGGTGGGCCGCGCGGTGCGCTTCCCGACCGTGACCGAGCTCTACGGTGCCACCAGCACCACCAACTCACAGTACATCAACGACCCCAACCTGAAGCCTGAGAAATCGTGGACGTCAGAGCTCAGCGCCGAGAAAGACTATGGCAACGCCAACCTGCGCCTGACCTACTTTGCCGAAGATACGACGGATGCGCTGTATTCGCAAACCACGTTTGACGCGGCAGCAAATAAAAACATCAGCCGCGTGCAAAACGTGGTCCGCATCCAGACCCATGGACTGGAGCTTTCGTTCAACGGCGAGAACGTGGTGAGCACCGGGCTGGACCTGAATGCCAGCATCACCTACACCGATTCCATGATCAAGGCCAACGATGGCTTTGTCGTGGTGCCCGGTGACACGGTGGGCAAGCGCCAGCCCAATATACCGGCCTGGCGGACATCGGCCCTGTTGGCCTACAAATGGGATGCGCATTGGGCCACCAGCCTGGGTGTGCGTTACAGCGGCCCGCAGTTCCGCACGTTGAACAATGCGGATGTGAACGGCTACACCTACCAGGGCGTCAGCGAGTTTTTTACTGCCGACGTGCGCGTGCGCTACAAAGAAGGCAAGCACTGGAGCGTGGCGCTGGGCATCGACAACATCAACAACCAGCAGTACTGGAACTTTCACCCCTACACGCAGCGCAGCTATGTGGCGGAGGTGAAGTTTGATTTGTAGGTTGTTAAAAAAAGCGAGGTGCCCCGGACCCCAACAACCTAACATCAAAGCAAAGAAACGACCGGTGCGCACCCCAAACGAAGATCAGTCTCTATTCTTGTCCAGCAAGTACAGCAATTGCGCCTTGGCCTCGGGCCACTCGCCGCTGCGCATGCTGTACATCACCGTGTCGCGAATCGTGCCGTCTCGGCGGATGGCGTGGCCGCGGATGACGCCATCCTTTTTTGCACCCAGCCGTTCGATCGCGGCTTGGGATGCAAAGTTGAAATTGTCCGTTCGCCAGCCCACCACGTGGCAGCCCAGTGTTTCAAACGCGTGGGTCAGCATCAGCAGCTTGCAGGTGGTGTTGACGTAGGTGCGCTGGCTGTTTTTGCCGTACCAGGTCCAGCCAATCTCAACGCGGAGGATTGCGGGAACGATGTCGTGGTAGCTGGTGCAGCCGAGCACCTTGCCCGTGGCATCGTCGCCCACGGCAAAGGCAAGGCGATGGCCAGCCGCGCGCGCGGCCAAGGCGGTCTCGATGTAGGTGCGCACGTTGTGCGGCTCGGGCACGGAGGTGATACGAATCCTCCACAGTTCGCCATCGGCCGCGGCGGCTTGCAAGCCTGCTTCGTGCTGCAGACCCAGGGGTTCCAGGTGGATGCCGCGCGCGGCCAGGGTGATGGGTTCTACGAATGCCATTTTGAAAATATCCTCTCTGGTTACTGTGGAGTTAGCGCCACCATGGCATCCTGTTCAACGCCGTGTCTTCTCGTGACGCTGTGGGCAATAGCTATGCGTGAAAGTGTCATAGTGTGAGCGCGTGGAAGATGCGACAGGTCTCGAGTCTAAAGTTAACACCGCGGGCGGCCATTCGCTTTGCAGGTGTGGACTGCAGCAAGGCTGTGGCAAAACGGATGTGCCATTGCGAGCTTTTGAGATCTACCGCGCGCAAAAAAGGGAGCCGCAGCTCCCTTTCTTATCGCACAAAAACCAAAGCCTTAGCGACCTTGCTGGGCCCTGCGACGGCGCACTACGGCGCCCATCAATCCCAAACCGGCCAGCATCAGGGCGGTTGATGCAGGCTCGGGCACTGCAGAGGTGAACACCACGTTGTCTACATTGTGTGTTTCGGCGAGACCGTTGAAACTGCCGCTATGCACAGACACCAGGCTGAAGGCGGTGGTGGACACCAAGCCAAAAAAGCCACCGGTGTAGGTGTTGGCGATTTGCGGAGTGACCAACTCGCCACCTGCAAACAACTGAAGGCCTTGGCCTGCGCCACCGGGTACTAGATCCCAATTGGCGCCAAATGCGGTGATCAGTGTGTCAAAGTGGTAATTGGTGTAAGTGGTGTCCAGCACGGAACGGTCATGGTACACGCCATCGCTGATACCAGAGGAATGGCCGCTGCCGACTTCTTCAATCGAAAAACCGGTGGTGCTGGCGGAGCTGAATGTCTCTTCAGAGAAAGACCCATTCACAGCAGCTTCCCATGCAGCACGGTCGCTGAAGGTGATGTAGGACGCCTGGGCTGTGGAGGACAGCACTACTGCGGTAATGGCAGCGGCGACGAGCGATGTGAGTTTCATGGGGACGGACCGGGTAAGTGGTAGCAAGGTTCGACTGTCGCTTGAAGGGTTCCTGACTTGCAATAGTCCATATGGACTAATGCCATGAAGCGATCAGGCAACAAACGCGGCAATACCATCCACTTTAAGGTGCAGCACCCGGTCCGCGCGTGCCGTGGCTGCCTCAGAGTGGGTGACCAGTACCAGCGATGTTCCGTGAACACGCGTCTGCGCGACCAAGGCTTCCATCACCCTGCCGGCCGTTGTCGGGTCCAGGTTGCCCGTAGGCTCGTCGGCCAGCAGCAGCGTGGGGCGGTGGATCAACGCGCGGGCAATGGCGACGCGCTGCAACTGGCCGCCGCTGAGCTGTTGCGGCAGGCGCCCGCCCATGCCTTGCAAACCAACGGCCTCCAGCATGGCTTGCACCCGCGCATCATCCGGTGTGCCCAGCAGCAGCAACGGCAGGGCCACGTTTTGTGTCACGTCCAGATGGCCCAGCACATGGAAGGCCTGGAATACAAAGCCTACCTTTTGTCGCCGCAGCAGTGCGCGAGCGTCGTCGTCCAACTGTCCGATATCGGTGCCGTCCAGGTGAACCGAGCCACTGTCCCAGGTGTCCAGACCGGCCATGCAGTTAAGCAATGTGGATTTGCCGACTCCAGACTCGCCGACGATGGCAACAAACTCGCCGGGCGCTACGTCCAGCGACACGTTGACAAATACGGGCGTGTCGCCGTAATGTTTGCTTAAGGTTTTGATCTGAAGGTTCATACGCGGTGCGCCATGATAGTGGAGGCACAATAGTGGAACAATGAATCGCAGAACCCTGAATCGCAGAACCCTACTCACCACCACGCTGGCTGCGGCCGCGGCCTTCTCCATGGTCCCCACCGTCTGTGCGCAGAGTCGCCCGATCCGGCTCATCGTGCCCTACGCGGCAGGCGGCCCCATCGACGTGACGGCACGCGTGCTGGCCGAGCGGGTCAAGGAAAGCCTGGGCACCGTCGTCATTGACAACAAACCCGGTGCTGGCGGCAATATTGGTGCCGATGCCATCGCCAAGGCCGCGCCCGATGGCCTGACCATTGGCATCGCCGCCACCGCGACACATGCCGTCAACCCCTGGTTGTACGCCAAGATGCCGTACAACGCCGCGACCGACTTTGCGCCCATCACGCAGATGGTGCGCGTGCCCAATGTGCTGGTGGTCAATGCCCAAGCCGCCAAGCGCCTGAACATCAACAGCGTCAAGGATCTGATCGCCTATGCCAAGGCCAACCCCGCCAAGTTGAACTATGGCAGCGGCGGCAATGGCAGTGCTGGCCATCTGGCGGGCGAGATGTTCAAGGCCCAGGCCGGCATCTTTGCGCTGCACATCCCCTACAACGGCGGCAACCCGGCGCAGTTTGCGCTGCTCAGTGGACAGGTGGATTTCAATTTCGACAACCTGGCCACGGCCGCGCCGGGCATCAAGTCTGGCAAGCTCAAGGCCTTGGCCGTCACCACACGCGCGCGGTCGCCCGCACTGCCCGATGTGCCGCCTATGGCCGACACGCTCGACGGTTTTTCCATCGACACCTGGTGGGGCTTGGTGGCTCCGGCCGGCACGCCCAAAGACACCATTGCCAAACTCAACCAGGCCTTTGTCGCGGCGCTGCATTCGCCCGAGGCGCAAAGCCGGTTTGCCGGACTGTTGGCGGAGCCTGTACCCGGCACAGCTGAGCAATTTGGCGCGTTCATGCAAAGTGAGATGGCCAAGTACCAGGGCGTGGTGAAAGCAGCCGGCGCTAAAGTCGATCAATGACCTTTTAGGCGGCTAAGTCTGCTCTCTGGAACGCAGCGCACTGGGCGCCACACCCTCCCAGCGTTTGAAGGCGCGGCGGAAGTTGGCCTGGTCGGTGTAGCCCAGCCGGTAGGCGATTTCCTGTAGGCTGATGCTGCTGTTTTTGAGGTGCTGTAACGCCAGCCGGTGGCGTATCTGGTCGACGATGGCGCGGTAGCTGGTTCCCTCGCCTTCCAGGCGCCGGTGCAAGGTGCGTGGGGCCATGTGCAGCATGCGCGCGCTGGCTTGCAAAGAAGGCGGTGCGCCGCTTGTACCGAGCAAGCTGTGTTGGATGCGGCCGGTGAGCGATTCCCGCTCAGTGATGGCGTCCAGCTCGGCCTGGCACATGGCTGCGGCGCTTTCCAGCGCTTGGGCGTCGGCGCTGGACAGCGGTGTATCCAGCGATTGAGGATTCAGGCACAAGGCGCTGGCGGCGGCGTTGTAGTGCACCGGGCAGGCAAACATTTCCTGAGCCAGCGTGTGGTAGGGAGTGGCCGGTGCAGCAAATTCCACCGCCTGCACGGTCTGTGCGCCGGGAGCAAGGTAATCAAACACATTGCGCACCGCCAGCATCACGGTTTCCAGAATCAGCAGTTCTGCGGTGTCCAGAGTGGCAGCGGCGCGGAAGCGCAGTCGCGCGGGCGTGCCACCCTCGTCGAAATGCACGGTAAGCAGGTTGGTGCGCAAGGGCAGAAAACGCTGCAAAAGTTGGATGGCTTGGCGCAGGCTGGAACTGTTCATCAGCGCAAAAGCCAGCGTGCCGTGCGTATTCATACGCAAGCGACGCCCCAGCAGTAGTCCCAGCGCCGGCTCGTGGGTATGCAGCACCGCGCTGCGCACCAGCGCAACATAACGCGCGGGGCTGATTTCCAGGGTGGGCCCCACGAGTTGTTGTGGGGCGATTGCAGCAGCCTGTAGCCAGGTCTGCGGGTCAAAGCCCATCTCCTGTGTCAGATCCATCAGCGCGCGCAGGTACAGCGATGGCACCTGAATAACATTCGTGTCTTTGGGAAGTGGTGCGTGGGACATGGAAATAGGGCGCCTGGCCGAAAATGACCTGCGATTGGCGAAGTCTAACCTTTTGAACCAAGCCATGTATGCCTACCATGCAGGGCAGAGGTGCCCAGCATCCATACCATCAGGAGACAGCATGTTTGGATTGCCATCCCGCTCTGCGGGTACATCCGCGACCATCAATGCCCAGCCCATACGGGTGCTGGCGGGCGAAACCATTTTGACCGCCGCACTGCGCGAAGGGGTGGATTTTCCGCACAGTTGTCGTGTCGGCGGATGCGCCACCTGCAAGTGCCGCCTGGTGGAGGGTCGGGTGCGCGAGCTGACCGAAGCCAGCTACTTGCTCACGGAGGAAGAGCTGGCGCAGCGCACCATTCTGGCCTGCCAAAGTGTGCCCCTGGGACCGGTGCGCATTGAGGTGGAGCAGACCAAGGTCTTGGCCGTGCAGGAATGCAGCGCAACCGTCGTGGCGCAAGAACCCATGACCCATGACATCCAGCGCCTTCGGCTGCAGTTGGATACGCCGTTGAACTACAAGCCGGGCCAGTTTGCACAGATCCGCCTGGCAACGCTACCCGATGTGGTGCGCAGCTATTCGTTTGCAACCCCACCCGACGCGCACGGGATGGTGGATTTTTTTGTGCGGCGCGTGCCCGGTGGCATCTTTACCGAACATGTGCACAGCGCAAGCCTCGTTGGGCAAAAGGCCCATGTTCAAGGTCCGCTGGGGCAGTTTTGGTTGCGTGAGTCAGATGCGCCGATTGTTTTCATCGCCGGTGGCTCGGGGTTGGCGCCTGTGATGGCCATGCTGCGTTCCATGCAGACGCAGCACGGCGCGCGCGCGGTAACCCTGCTGTTCGGCGCGCGCACGCAGGCTGACCTGTACTTGATGCACGAGTTGCGCGCCATGGCCGCCAGTTGGGCCGGCACGTTCACTTTGATTCCCGTGTTGTCAGAAGCGCAAGCGGATGCGAGCTGGCAGGGCGCAAAGGGCTTGGTCACCGAACACCTGTCGGAGGTTTTAGAGCCCGGCATGCATGCCTACCTTTGCGGCCCCGCGGGAATGATAGACGCGGCCAGTGCGCAGTTGCTGCAGGCAGGCCTGCCCAAAGCGCACCTCCATGCGGATCGGTTCACTACACGCCATGACGCGGTAGCCCTTTCCAATGTTGAATATGCTGCTCCAAAAATCATAGCGCCTGCCACGAATGTGGGCGAGGCGCTGGTCGCTCTTTGGCACTACCTCAAGTTTTTCCTCTTCCATGTGCAGGGGCTTGCCGTGGCGGCGGCGCTGTTTGCAGGGGGTGGCTGGATCACTCTGGGACTGGTTGGCCTCAACCTCTTCAATACCTTGGGCGATATGCTGCTGGGCGATGACACCACGACCCCGCGCTACCGCCACCCGTGGGTGTTGACGGTGCAGTTGTGGATGGCGCTGCCGGTATTGCTGTTGATCTGTTTTGCCTCCGTGTGGAGCGTCAGCACGGCAGACGTGCTGGGTGTTGGAGCCCTGCTCTCGCAGTGGAGCGGCGTAGACCTTTTGGCCGCGCGTGCGGCAACCCACTGGGGTCACCATGTGTCTGCGTTTTTGCTGACCGGCCTGATGATCGGAACGGTGGGCACCATACCCGGGCACGAGCTGACACACCGCACGTGGGAGCCGGTGTCTTTGTGGGTGGGGCGCTGGTTGCTGGCGTTCAGTTTTGACGTCGGCTTTGCCATTGAACATGTCTACGGGCACCACCGCTATGTGTCGACCATCGACGACCCCGCCACCGCGCCCCGCGGGCGCAACGTGTATGCCCATATCGTCATCTCGACCGTGCGGGGCAATGCGAGTGCCTGGCACATTGAGGCCGCGCGCTTGCAGCGCCGTGGGCTGCGGGTCTGGTCCTGGCACAACGCTTTCTTGCGCGGACTGGCGATGAGCGTTGTGCTGGTGGCGGGCGCCTGGGCCATGGGCGGTATCGCCGCTGCATTGTTCTTCAGCGCCTGTGCGCTGTGGGGCAAGGCCTTGCTGGAGATCGTGAACTACATGGAGCACTACGGCATGGTGCGCGACCCCGCGCAACCCGTGCAGCCGCGCCATTCGTGGAACACCAACCGGCGCATCAGCTCCTGGGCGCTGTTCAACTTGACGCGCCACTCGCACCACCATGCGCAGGGTGAGGTGCCTTACCAGGACCTGCAACCCTATCCCCATGCCCCCATGATGATCGGTGGCTACCTCACCACCATTTCTGTCGCGTTGATCCCACCGCTGTGGCACCGGTGGATGACACCCAAGGTACTGGCCTGGGACCGCGACTACGCCAATGCGGCCGAACGTGAACTGGCGGCGCAGGCCAATGTGCGGGCTGGGTGGACGGTTGCTCCCGCATACGCGGTGCTGGCACAGAGCAGCTAACGGCTTTGGCTCGTGGCCATTCAACCGTGTGAACCAATCAGCTGCCGTGCGATGCCAAGAACGGCTTGCAACGCATGCGGCTGGTCTGCGTCCACAATATGGCGCTGCGGCATGGAACGCAGCCAGGTGACTTGGCGCTTAGCCAACTGGCGGGTGGCGATGATGCCCAGTTCTCGCAACGCAGCGGTCGGTAACGGCCCGGTCGCGCCGGACGCTTCATGCGCATCCAACGCTTCCCAGGCTTGGCGGTAGCCCACACAGCGCATGGACGGTAAGTCCGGGTTCAGATCGCCCCGCGCGCGCAGGGCGCGCACTTCGTCCACAAAGCCTTGTTCCAGCATGGTGTCAAAGCGCTGGGCAATGCGCCCGTGCAACCAGCTTCTGTCAAGGGGCTCTAAGGAAATTAAGCCACTAGCCCTCGTGGAATATACCTGCGTAGCTATTAATTTCGTAGCATCCTTGGCCGCGTGAAAGTGTGACAGCGGCAGACCTGACACCCGGTATACCTCTAGCGCCCGCTGTATCCGCTGGCTGTCCGCGGGTGCCAGACGCTGGGCGGTGACCGGGTCAACCAGCGCCAGCTCGGCATGCATCGCGGGCCAGCCTTTGTCAGCAGCTTCCTGTTCCAGCACCGCACGCACAGCGGGGTCTGCAGCGGGCATGTCGTCCAGTCCGTCAAACAGCGCCTTGAAATACAGCATGGTGCCACCCACAAGCAGGGGTAACCTGCCGCGCCCGGCGATGTCGGCGATCAGGCCCTTGGCATCGCGCACAAATTCCGCGGCGCTGTAGGCGTGCAAGGGGTCTCGGATGTCAATCAGGTGGTGCGGTACCAGGGCAAGCTCTGTCGCGCTGGGTTTGGCCGTGCCAATGTCCATGCCACGGTAGACCAGTGCAGAGTCCACACTGACGATTTCGCAATCGTGCTCCTGTGCAATCGCCAGTGCCGCGGCGGTTTTGCCTGAGGCGGTGGGGCCAGCCAGGCACAGGTAAAGGGGCAGGGCATCAGGATTTGCCATGGCGTTACACCTGCGTCCATGCGGTCAGCACAGAAGCCGACGTGCCAACCAGCAGCATGGGGCCGCGACCAAAGCGATCTGACAACCGCCTCCAGAAAAGCTGGGACACACCAAACGCCAGTAACAAAGCGGTGAGCATAAGTTGCGGCTGCGCCATGCTGGCACCCGGCTCCAGCGTCAGCCCAGACAGAGCGGGCAAGGTCCGATTGGTGGTGATGGGTTGCATGCCCAGCACCATTGCCAACCTCAGCACGATAAACGCAGGCGCCATGGCAGAGCAGGCGTTGTTGGTGGTCATAGCCTGCGCGTTCATGGCATCAGGGTTGAACCACGTCGCCGACGTGTATCTGTCGGTGGGCAATGTGGCGCAATAGAACACCCAGGCTGCCCGCGGCGATGGTAAGGCCCACCACCAACGCAAGCCAGAAACCCCACGCCTGCATGGCCTGCGCGGGCTTCCAGGGTAGCCATTCGGGCGCCAGGCCCAGCACGCAGCCCAGCGGCAGCGCGACCACCCAAAAGGCAGTCAGGTGGATCACCATGGGTGCGCGCGTGACCTTGTAGCCGCGTATGGCACAACTGGTCGACACCTGCGCGGCATCGGAAATTTGGAACAACGCTGCCAAGAACAAGAGGCTGGCGGCGACATCGGCCACGCCCGTATCGAGCGTGTACAGCGCCGCAATCTGGTGGTTAAAGGCCGCCATCAACGCGGCAGACACCACGGCCAGCCCGATGGACAGCGCGACACCGACCATCGAACGAAAGTGCGCAGCTTCAGCATCCCCCGCACCCAACGCCTGGCCGACGCGGCTCAGCAGCGCGATGCCCAGGCTCAGCGGCACCATGAATACCAGCGACGAAAAATTGAGCGCAATCTGGTGCGCCGCTACCTGGGTGCTGCCAAAGTGCGCCACCAGGAGCGCGATCAAGCTGAAGGCACTGCTTTCGGCAAAATAGGTCACACCAATCGGCAGGCCCAGCTTGAGCAGGCTCTGCACTTTTTGGCGGTGCAGCCCCTCAAAGCGGTCAAATGGCCAGGTGCTGCGGTAGGCCGGGCTGCGTTGCATCCACCACAGCAAGCCCACCAGGTTGAACCAGGTGCACAGCATCGTGGCCCAGGCACAGCCCACACCGCCGAGTTGTGGAAAGCCCCAATGGCCGTAAATCAGAACCCAGTTGAGCAGGCAATTGAGCAGCAGGGCGGCAATGGCGATGGCCATCATCGGTTTGGTCTGGTTCAGGCTGGCGCTGTAGCCATACAGCACGCGGTAGCAGGCAAAAGCGGGCAAGGCGAAGCTGGTGACGCGAACGAAGCGCGTGGCAATGTCGTGCACCACGGGCTCCATCTCCATGTGGTCAAACACCAGAGCCGCGGTATTGGCCAGCACAAAGGCCACCAATCCAACGCCCAAGCCTTTCCACAAACCCTGGCGCACCACGTGTGGCACACGTGAAAACTCGCCAGCGCCCACGTAATGCGCCACGGTGGGGTTGACCGACATCATCACGCCCATCAACGTCACGACCACGATCATCCAGATGGATGAGCCCAGTGCCACACCGGCCAAGTCTTGCGCCGAGGCATGTCCGGCCATCGCCACATCGGCTACCGCCATACCCACATTGGCCAGTTGCCCAACCAGGATGGGCCAGGCCAATTGCCACAGGGCAGAAATTTCTACGCTAATGCGCGTGCTTGGAAAGTAAGGCAGGGCAGGGGCAGGGGGCATGGACATGGGGGTGCCATTCTACGAAAGCGGATTCAGGTAACCGCGCATGCGGGTTACCGCGCCGCGTCGATAGGGGTTTTGAGATTAATGCCTTGACAATAATTGCCTAGGCAACTAATATTCGCCGCCATGCAGAAGCCGATACCACCCCCATCCGTCCGTCCCAAACGTCAGGCCGCGTCTTTCTACCGCGCTGAAGGCTACAAGCCCGAAGACAGCATCGGCTATCTGATGCGCCAGATCCTCGCCGCCGTGGGGCAAGAGGTGGATCACCAACTGGCCCATACCGAGCTGACCAACGCACAGTGGATACCGCTGTTCAAGCTGCACATGGGCAACTCCAGTACCGCCGCCGAGCTGGCGCGCGAATGCCGTTTGGATGCGGGCGCCATGACCCGCATGCTCGACCGGCTGGAGGCCAAGGGCCTGTTGCGCCGTGACCGCAGTGCAGCGGACCGGCGCGTCATCACCATCAGCCTGACCGACGACGGCCGGGCTGCGGCCAAGGAGATTCCCGTGGTGCTCAGCCGCGTGCAAAACGCCTACCTTGCCGATTTCTCTGAACAAGAATTTGAAACCCTTAAGATTTTTCTGCGCCGCATCCTGCACAGCGCCAACCTCTCTGAAAGCAAGCCATCGCATGACAGCACTTCTTCCAAATAAAGCCCGCATGGTCGGCCCGCGGCAAGCGCGCGCGGGCAAAGCTGCATCGCGTTGGCGTCCGTGGGTACTTTCTTCCCTGGTGTTGGCGACTTTAAGCGCCTGTGCCGATCTGTCGGGCATTAGCTCCCAGTCCAAGCTGTTGGACGCCAACGCGCTGGGCCTTACCGCCACTAACGCTGCAGCCGACCCAGCCAGTGCCCCGGTGATTGACCCCCAATGGTGGCGCGCGTTTGGCGATGCGCAGCTCAACCAGCTGGTCGACAAAGCCATTTCCAATAGCCCCACCCTGCGCTCGGCCCAGGCCCGTCTGGCGCGCGCGCAAGCAGCAAGCGATGCCATCCGGGGCACCGAGTTGCCCCAGATCAACGGCAGTACCGATCTGACGCGCCAGCGCTTCAGCGCCAACAGCATCTACCCGCCGCCCCTGGGCGGTGCGGTTTTGAACACCGGTGATATGCGTGCCGCGGCCAGTTGGGAACTGGACTTTTTCGGCAAGAACCGAGCCGCCCTGGAAGCTTCCTTGGGCCAGGTGCGCGCGGCACAGGCGGATGCCCAAAGCGCCCGCATGTTGCTGGCCAGTGCGGTGACCCGCAGCTACTTCAACCTGGTGCGCGTAGACGCCCAAATCGGCGTGGCCGAGCGCACGTTGGCGCAACGCACGCAGTCCAAGTCGTTGGTGCAAGACCGCGTCACCGCGGGCCTGGATACGCAACTGGAACTGCAGCAAAGCGATAGCGCGCTGCCAGAAGCCCGCCTGCAGATCGAGACGCTGCAAGAGCAACGGGCACTGGCCCTGAATGCGCTAGCGGCCCTGACGGGTCAACCAAATGTGCCGCTAGCCCTCGTGCTTCCTGCACAAGTAGCTATAAAAAACATAGCGATAGCGCAATCCATACCGCTGGATCTGTTGGGGCGCCGGGCCGACGTTGCCGCCGCACGCGCGCGCATCGAAGCCGCCACGCACGACATTGACAACGCCAAGGCGATGTTTTACCCCAACATCAACTTGGTGGGGTTTGTCGGTTACTCCAGCATTGGCTTTGACAAGTTGCTGCAATCCGGCAGCGACCAGTGGGGCGTGGGCCCGGCCATTCGACTGCCGATCTTTGAAGGCGGGCGCCTGCGCGCCAACTTGCGCGGCAAGACGGCCGACCTCGACCTGGCGGTGGAGAGCTACAACGCGCTGGTGATCGATGCCGTCCACGACGTGGCCGACCAACTGGCCTCGGCCAGCGCCATCACGCGCCAGCAAACCGAGCTTGCCGCAGCGCAGGGTTCTGCCGAAGCGGCCTACACCATTTCCACCCAGCGCTACCAGGCTGGACTGGGTAACTACCTCAATGTGCTGAGCGCAGAAACCGCCGTGTTGGCCCAGCGCCGCCTGGCGGTGGACCTGACCGCCCGCGCCCTTGATACCCAGGTGCAACTCATCCGCGCGTTGGGTGGTGGTTACGACAGCAACGCCGTCAACAGCATCGGCCGCGCAAATTCTTCATCCTCTGTTTCGACTGCACAACCATGAACGCTCCAACAACCGCCGCCCCCATGGCTCCCCAGCCCGCACCTGCCAGCCCGCCTCCGAATTCCGCTCGCAAAAAAGCCCTGACCACCGTTGCCACCGTGGTGTTGATCGGTCTGGCATGGGGCGGCTATGAATGGTATGTGGGCCGCCACGAGGAGGCGACCGACAACGCCTATGTGCAAGGCAATGTGATTCAGATCACGCCGCAGATAGGTGGCACGGTCACGGGCATCATGGCCGATGACACCGATTTTGTGAAAGCCGGCCAGCCCTTGGTGCAGTTGGACCCTGCCGACGCCAAAGTCGCCTTGGAGCAAGCCGAGGCCAACCTGGGCCAAGCCGTGCGCCAGGTGCGCGCGCTGTATGCCAACAATGGCATGCTGGGTGCGCAGATCACGCTGCGCGAATCCGACATCAACAAGGCCCAGACCGAAATCGCCCGCGCTACCGACGACCTGAACCGTCGCAAGTCGCTGGCAGGCAACGGTGCCGTTTCCAAGGAAGAGTTGAACCACGCCCAATCGCAGCTGGACAATGCCAAAAATGCCTTGGCCTCGGCCCAGGCCGGTGTGGCCGCCGCGCGCGCGCAGCTGACGGGCAACCTGGCGATGACCGAGGGCACCAGCATTGCATCCCACCCCAGCGTCATGGTGGCTGCGGCGCGCGTGCGCGAGGCCTACCTTGCCCTGCACCGCGCTGCACTGCCCGCGCCGGTGGACGGCTATGTCGCCAAGCGCACGGTACAGCTCGGTCAGCGCGTGGCCGCCGGGGCACCGGTGATGTCGTTGATTGCGCTGAACCAATTGTGGGTTGATGCCAATTTCAAGGAAGTGCAACTGCGCAACATCCGCATCGGCCAACCCGTGAAACTGACCGCCGACCTGTATGGCCGCAAGGTGGAGTACACGGGAACGGTCGCCGGTCTGGGTGCCGGAACCGGGGCAGCGTTTGCACTTTTGCCCGCCCAAAATGCAACGGGCAACTGGATCAAGGTGGTGCAGCGCGTGCCCGTGCGTGTGACCCTGGACCCGCAACAAGTGAGCCAAAACCCATTGCGGGTAGGGTTGTCTATGGAAGCCACGGTGGACATCACCGACCAGGGAGGCAAGGCTCTTGCCGACGCACCCCGAGCAGCATCCAGCGTGCAGACTCAGGTCTTTGCCAGCCTGGACAACCAGGCCAACACCGAAGTGCAGCGGGTGATTGCTGCCAACGCTGGTTCAGCCAAGCATGAGCAACACTAGTCTCGTCCCCCTGCAACCCCTGCAGGGCTCGGCCCGCATGTGGGGCACGATTGCGCTGTCTGCCGCCACGTTCATGAACGTGCTGGACTCGTCGATTGCAAACGTATCGCTGCCGGCCATCGCAGGTGACCTCGGGGTTAGCCCCAACCAGGGTACTTGGGTCATCACCAGCTTTGGTGTGGCCAATGCCATTTCGCTGCCGCTGACCGGATGGCTGTCACAGCGCTTTGGCCAGGTGCGCTTGTTCACGACGAGTGTGCTGCTGTTCGTGCTCAGCTCGTTCCTGTGCGGCCTGGCACCCAATATGACGACCTTGATCGGCATGCGTGCTGTGCAGGGTTTTGTAGCCGGGCCGATGATGCCACTGGCCCAGGCTTTGCTGTTGTCGAGCTACCCCCCCGCGATGGCCGGTATGGCCATGGCCTTGTGGGCGATGACCACGCTGGTGGCGCCCGTCATGGGGCCGCTGCTCGGTGGCTGGATCACCGACCACATGCACTGGGGCTGGATTTTCTACATCAACATCCCGGTGGGCTTGATGGCGGCCTTCATCACGTGGACGATTTACCACAAGCGGGAGACGCCGACCAAGCAGTTGCCGATCGACAAGATCGGACTGGCCTTGTTGGTGGTTGCTGTGGGCTCGCTGCAGATCATGCTGGACAAGGGCAAGGAGCTGGACTGGTTCCACTCGCCCGAAGTGACTGCTTTGGGTATCGTCGCACTGATAGGTTTTGCGTTCTTCATTGCGTGGGAGTTGACCGACGACCACCCGGTGGTCGATCTGCGCCTGCTGAAGCGGCGCAACTTCTGGACCGGCACCGTCGCCATGGCCGTGGCGTATAGCCTGTTCATGGGTAACCTGGTGTTGCTGCCGCTGTGGTTGCAGCAGTTCATGGGCTACACCTCTACCCAGGCCGGCATGCTGATGGCGCCCGTGGGCATCTTTGCGATCATTTTGTCGCCGTGGGTTGGCAAGAATATGTCCCGGTTTGACCCGCGGTCACTGACCACCTTTGCATTTGCCGTTTTTGCCCTGGTGTTGTTTATGCGTTCGCATTTCAACACCCAGGCTGACTTCGCTACGGTGATGGTGCCCACCATCGTGCAGGGCGTTGCGGTGGCGTTCTTCTTCATCCCGCTCATGTCCATCATCCTGGGGGGCATTCCGCCGGACAAGATAGCGTCGGCCTCAGGCTTGTCGGGTTTTGCACGCATGGTGGGTGGTTCGTTTGGCACGTCCATCGCCATCACCGTGTGGCAAGACCGCGCGGCCATGCACCATGCGCAACTGTCGGAGCTGGTCAACCAGGGCAGCAGCGCAGCGACTACAGCGATTGCAGGCTTGGGTACGTCGGGTATGAACACCGAGCAGGCCCTGAGCACGATCAACCGCATGGTGGACCAGCAGGCCTACATGCTGGCGGCGGACGACGTGTTCTTTGGCTCAGCGTTAATCTTCCTGACACTGATCCCCTTTGTCTGGTTGGCGCGCCCCATACGTACGAAGCCTGCGCCAGGTGCCAATAGCGCGGTGGATGCGGCGGCGGGCGCACACTGAGATCGCCCCAGTGGTTGGGGTCGCTGAACACCGCAGATAAACCCAGACGCAAAAAAACCCGCAATTGCGGGTTTTTTTGTGGAAGCTTGCGAATTACTTCGCGGCTTCTACCTTCTTGGCTTTCTTGGCTTTCTTGGCCTTCTTCATTGGCGCGGCTTTCTTTTCCATTGCAGGTGCTGCGGGTGTAGCGGCGACTGCAGGCGTTGCTGCTACTGCGGGAGCCGGCATGGGCTTGGCAGCGACAGGAGCCGAAGCAGCGTTCATGGCGCCGCCGTGTGAAGCAGCAAACGCACCAGTAGCAAACAAACCGGCGATCAGGGTAGCGAGGACTTTGTTCATTTTCAGTAGCCTTTCAAAGCTTGTTGGTCGACTCCAATGGCTGGAGGCTCCTACACAACGACGGGGCTTTGCGGGCCGTTGACTGGTTGGCAAACTATTTTCGCGGAACACATTTCCAGGTGCTTCCACTGCATGAGAAGTACCACCCCGGAATGGGACTTATGCGTGCAGACGCCAGCCCGGTGGCCAGGCTCAGAGCTTGGTATCCGCCACATCCAGCCATTTTTGCCAGGGGTTGAAACCGGTGATCAGCGCGCTGGCCAGCAAAACAAGAGCGCCTCCTGCAAAAATACCGGTGCTGAGCGCCTCGCCCAAAAATACGTGGCCCCAAATGACGCCAAACACCGGGATCATGAAGGTCGGGCTCATGGCCGCCACCGATGACACGTGGGCCAGGATGCGCAGGTGCAGCCAATACGCCATGCCCGATGTCACAACACCCATGATGACCACCGCCAGCAAGGCCATCGGCGTGAATTGCGCGGCCGGCCAGCTCCAGGCCGCGCCGGGAATCAGCATCAAGAAGGACATGGCGTGCAGTCCCGCTGCAATTTGCAGTGGTTGCATGCGGCTGAGGGCCCGCTTCATCAACGGCGTTGAAAACCCATAGCAGGCGGAAGCGATCACACAGGCCAACGCGGCAAGGTAGACGCTTGCGGATGGTTCAACAGGCCCCAGCCCGACGATGAGCCCCACACCTGCAAATCCGAAAGCGCAACCGATGAGCTTGCGCAGCGTCAGCCGGTCTTCCTTGAACAAGGCTGAGGCAAATATGCCAAAAACCACGGCCGTGGAGTTGAGCAGCGCGCTGTAGCCGGATGGCAGTTTGAGCGCGGCCCAGGCGAACAGCAAAAATGGCGCCGCTACCGACAGCAGGCCGATGAGGGCAAGTTCGCGCCAATGCCCCGTCGGCCAGGTGTGGCGCATGGCACGCATCAGCACGGCTAGCGTCAACGTAGCCATGCCTATGCGCAGGGCGGCCAGCACATTGGGCCCCAGCAACGGAGCAGCGATGCGGATCAGCATGAACGAGGCCCCCCACAACGCGGAGAGGCCTACCAGTTGGGCGAAGTGTTTGGTTTGCACGGTGGAGGCTATTGTGGCGCGTAGCCTGCCAACCACAGGTCGCGTGGGCGTCTGGCAGGGACGCGGATTCAGCGGCCGCGCAGGAACAGCGCGTCCAACTCGCGCATGGTGAGTTGGCGCCACGTCGGGCGGCCGTGGTTGCATTGGTCGCTGCGTTCGGTGGCTTCCATCTGGCGCAGCAGGGCGTTCATCTCTTCCGTCGTCAGCTTGCGGTTGGCACGCACCGCGCCGTGGCACGCCATCGTGGCCAACAATTCGTTTTGTGCGCGCTGGATCACGGTGCTGGCATCATGCTGCGCCAGTTCTGCCAACACGCTACGGGCCAATTCGACCGCATCGCCCTGCGCCAGGCTGGTGGGCACGGCGCGCACAGCCAGCGTTTTTGGTGAAAAGGGGCTGATTTCAAGGCCCAATGTCTGCAGCGTGGCAAAGTGGGCCTCGGCGGTTGCGACCTCGCTGGGCGTGGCGGCGAAGGTGGCGGGTATCAGCAAGGGTTGGCTGGCCAATTGGGCTACGGTGGTCTTGGCGCCGTCTGCGGTTTGTTGGGCCAACTGGTTTTTCATTCGCTCGTAGACGATGCGCTCGTGGGCGGCGTGCATGTCCACCATCACCAAGCCTTGGGAGTTTTCGGCCAGAATGTAGATGCCTTGCAACTGGGCGATGGCGCGGCCCAGGGGCCAATCGCCTTGGGGCAGGGGCACTTCTTCGCTCGCCGGGTGGCCGGGCGGCAGAGGGCTCTGCTCCGTGTCCCCCGGCCCGCGGCCTCCTCCTTTTACCTGCGCAGAGCCCTCTGCCACCCAGCCGCCTTGAGGGGTAGCACTTGGTTGCCAAAGGGCTCCGATGTCGCTGACGCGGTGGCCGGTTAATTCTGTACGCGCTCCGAAATTGATAGCGGGCTGCGCAGAGTACATGGGGGCAACAGCCCGTTTATGCATATAGCCTTCGGCCTGGATCCCATTCGGGTTGCCTGCCTGACTCTGTGCGCCCCAGCTATCTGCATCGGGGCCTGTGCCTTGTTCACTGATGTTGCCTGGGTCGGTGGCGGTCCCGGCACGCGGCGCGGCCAGTGCGTCTTCGACCGCGTGGCGCACACCTTGGTGCACCTCGCGGCTGTCGCGAAAACGCACCTCGATCTTGGTGGGGTGCACGTTGACGTCGACCCGCGCTGGGTCCATGGCCAAGTACAGCGCGTAGACAGGCTGGCGATGGCCGTGCAGCACGTCTTCGTAAGCACTGCGGGCCGCGTGGGTCAGCACCTTGTCGCGCACAAAGCGGCCATTCACGTAACAAAACTGCTGGTCGGCACGCGAGCGGGCAGCATCCGGAATGCCGACACGACCCCACACGCGCAGTGCAGCAGGGCCGGTGTTCGACTCGGTAGCCGGCTCGCCTTGGGCTCGCGCAGTGTTGGAAGGGCGCCAGTCCACGGCAATAGATTGCGCGATGAAATCCGCACCCAGCACATCGCCCAAACGCTGGTTCAGGCTGGTCACTAACGAAGGGTCTTCGCAGCGGCGCCATTGCTCGACCAGCTTGCCCTCGTGCCAAATGGCGAAGCCTACATCGGGGCGGGCCAGCGCGTGGCGGCGCACGGACTCAATACAGTGAGCCAATTCGGTGGCATCGGTTTTGAGAAATTTGCGCCGCGCCGGCGTGCTGTAAAACAGTTCCTTGACTTCCACGGTGGTGCCCTGGGAGCGCGCCACGGGTTTGAGCTCACCGGTGCGTCCGTTCAATAGGTGTGCGGCAGATTGGCCGCTAGCCCTCGACAGTATTGCGCAGTCAGCTATTGAATTTATAGCAGCCAGTGCTTCGCCACGAAAACCCATGGTGGACACTGATTCCAAATCCTGCAGGTTGCCAATCTTGCTGGTCGCGTGGCGCCTGAAGGCCAGGGCCAGTTCGTCGGGCAATATGCCCATGCCATCGTCTTCCACGCTGATCAGACGCACGCCCCCTGCGAGCAGTCGCACGACGATCTGCGTCGCGCCGGCATCCAGCGCGTTGTCCACCAGCTCGCGCACGACAGAGGCGGGACGCTCAACGACTTCTCCGGCGGCGATCTGGCTGATCAGTTCGTCAGACAGTTCACGGATAGGGCGGCGGGAGGAGTGGTGAGGAAGTGGGGCGTTCACGGGGCCATTTTAGGGGGCGACCGGCTGGTCCGACCGACACAATTCCCACAACAGAACTTCCACGCAACCCGCGGGCCGTCCTAGAATGATTGGCCCAGCTGTCGCCGAGGCGCCTTTTTTCTGATAGGAAAGAACCATGCGATTCAAAAGAACCCGTCGCTCAGGCGCTTTGTCACTTTTGTCTCTTCTCAGCGCAGCGAGCGTGCATGCAAGCGTTGCTCCGGGCTCGGCGGCGCAGATAGTCAGCCTGCAAGGTGTTGGAGAGCAGCACGCGGCAGACAGTGTCCAGTGGCTTGCTGCCAGGACCACCCAACTGCTCGCCGGCGGCGCATTTGTGCGCACCCTGGCCGATTCCAAGATGGCGCTGTTGTTCGCTGACGACACCCAGATCCGCCTCAACCAAAACTCGGTATTGCAGGTAAAGGGCCTGGCCTCGGCGACAACGCCCACCACGTTGCTGCTGTCGGTCGGTCGGGCCTGGAGCCAAACCAAGCGAAACGACGGCAGCCGCCTGAACCTCGAGACCCCGGCCGCCACGGCCGGGATACGGGGTACCGATTGGGAGCTGGATGTCGACGCCAATGGCAAGACCTTGCTCACCGTGCTTTCCGGCACAGTTGAGTTCTCCAACGCGCAAGGCGCCGTAACCGTCAACAGCAACGAGGCGGCAATCGCGGAAGTAGGGCGCATACCGGTCAAGATCCAATTGAGCAACCCCCGTGACCGCATCCAGTGGGTGAATGCCCTCACGGCGGACCCGCTGCGCCATATTGCAGCCGACGAGGTGCCACCCGTATTGCAAACGGTGCTCGCGGCATTGCGCAGGTCCGACCTGCCCGCAGCGCAGGCAGCACTACAGGCCGACAGTGCCAGCGCACCCGGCGCGTGGGTCGCCATCTTCAAGAGCGCGCAGGCCATTCTGGCTGGGGACACCGCGCTGGCGAAGCGCATGCTGGCGGACTTGGTCGGCGCGCCGCAAGGCGTTGCATCGCCCGCCTACTTGATGCTGTCCGATCTGCAGTTGGTGGCGGGCGAGTTCGATATGGCGGCCAATTCACTGGAGGCGGGGTTGCGCCACCACCCCCAGAACTCCGAGTTATTGGCGCAGTTGGCCCGTGTTTACCTGTTGGCGGACCGCCTGGACGACAGCGCAAAGGCCTTGGCAAGGTCCCGCAGCGCCGACACTGCCAGCGTGCTTGTGGTGCAGGGTGACCTTGCGCGGCGACGGGGCGACGCGCCAGCCACGGTGCAGGCCTATACGCGCGCCATTGCGGTTGCACCCGGCGACGAACGGGGCTGG
>JANXVI010000218.1 GCA_025351745.1 Rhodoferax sp. | reverse complement strand
TGCAGCCCCGCATCGACACAGCTACCGCTACAAAAATAATAGCTAGTTGTTCAGGCGCGACGAGGGCTACCGCACGATTCTTCTCAAGAGGCCGGCCAGAAGTCAAAAAAAGCCGGCGCTAAGGCCGGCAAATGGTTCTGGCCAGAGAGTCAGGGTTTGGGAGCGGAGGCGGCTGTTGCAGCGGCCTGCACGGGCTCAGGGAACTTGGCGCCACCGGCATTGGCCAGATAGACCACAGCACGTGCAATTTCAAAATCCTCAAAGTCGCCACCGCCTTGGGCACCCATGGCACCCTTGCCCTTGAGCGCGGAATTCCACAGCGCTTCAAAACCGGTCTTGATGCGGGGAGCCCAGGCGGCCGCATCGCCAAACTTGGGGGCGCCGGCAACGCCAGCGGTGTGGCAGGTGGTGCATTGCGCCTTGAACACTTCTTCGCCGGTCTTCATGGCACGGTTGGCGTCGCGAATTTCCACGGTGCCGACTTTCTGGATGCGCGCCACCACGGACTGCTCTACATTGACCGAGCCCGCCAGGGGTTTGTTCGCCGATGTCACGTAGTACACCAAGCCAATGATCACAAAAATGGGGACTACAAAAGAATAGAGCACGGCCAGCAGCAGTTGCTTCGGGGTTTTGATCGGGCCGGTGTGGGCGTCGTCGTCGTGGCCAGGTGCGTTGCTGTTGTTGCTCATGGGGTCCTCAAATGATCGGAAGCTCTCGCGGAAAGAACGGACGATTATAACGGCCCGGCTTGCCCGGGCCGGTGCTGCAGGGCGCTGGCCCAGCCGTGTTGCCGCCTCGCAAGCCGCATTTGCCATTGACCCGGATAAATTGTCGAAGGGGCGGGCTGATTACAATCGCAAGTGATGCTCATCACCCCTGAAGAGCACACCGTAAAGGCACGGGCAAGGCTTATTCCAAATTGATTTCCACACCCGTTTTATGCTGAGCGCACACGACCTGGGTTGCGTGCGCGGAGCACGCAGACTGTTTGCCCAACTGGATCTCTCGTTGGATGCGGGGGAGTGGCTGCACGTGCGAGGCGAGAACGGTGCGGGAAAGACCAGCCTGCTGCGGCTGCTGGCGGGTTTGTCGCCGCCAGCCGAAGGCGAAATTCGCTGGTGCGGCCAATCCATCGAGCACGCGGAGTCTGGGTACCGCCACAACCGGCTGTTTTTTGGCCACCACGGCGCGTTAAAAGAAGACCTGACTGCATTGGAGAACCTGGCTTTCGCCGCTGCAATGGACGGGGCTGCGTTGTCAGAAAGCCAGGCGCTAGCTGCCCTGGTTCGCTTTGGGCTCAAGGGTCGCCAGGAACTGCCGGTTCGTATGCTGTCCGCGGGGCAGAAGCGCAGGGTCATGCTGGCGCGCCTGGCCACGCGCAAGGCCAAGCTCTGGGTGTTGGACGAGCCCTTTACCGCGCTGGACGTCAAGGCCGTAGACCTGTTGGCCGCTCTGGTGGGTGAACATCTGGCTGGCGGTGGCATGGCGGTCATTACCAGCCACCAGGCGGTGCCGCTACCGGGCGGACGAGTGGTGCAGCTGTGAACGCGTTGTGGGCCACGCTGCGCCGCGACCTGCTGCTTGTCATGCGGCGCAAGAGCGAGGTGCTGACCGCGCTGTTCTTCTTTGTCATCGTGAGCAGCCTGTTCCCGCTGGGCATTGGGCCCGAGCCCGCGTTGTTGCGCAAAATCGCCCCCGGCGTGCTGTGGGTCGGCGCACTGCTGGCCACCATGTTGGGTTTGCAGCGCATGTTTGCGGCCGACCATGCGGATGGCACGCTGGAGCAAATGGCGCTGTCGCCAACGCCTCTGGTATGGTTGGTCATGGGCAAGATTGCCGCGCATTGGCTGGTTAGCGGCCTGCCGCTGGTGCTAATCGCACCGGTGCTGGGACTGCAGTTTGATCTGGATGCTGGCTCCCTGGGAGTGCTGGTGCTGGCCCTACTACTGGGCACGCCCTTGTTGTCCCTGATCGGTGCCATTGGTGCGGCCCTGACGCTGGGTGTGCGGGGCGGCGGCGTGCTGCTGAGTTTGCTGGTGCTGCCGCTGTATGTGCCGGCGTTGATTTTTGGGGCCGGCGCGGTGGAGGCCCATGTTTCGGGCTTAGGCGCAGAAGGGCATTTGTCTCTGTTGGCCGCCCTGTTGGTATTGGCCGCTTTTTTTGCACCGTGGGCGACCACGGCTGCCGTGAGGATTGCATTGGAATGAGCAAGCAACTGACTAATACCAACTGGTTCAAATTCGC
>JANXVI010000190.1 GCA_025351745.1 Rhodoferax sp. | reverse complement strand
CACGCCGCTGGCGATGTCGCAGGCCATTGCCGACAGCATTGCGGGCGCGCAGTTGCGCACAATGGCGGCGGCCCACCTCAGTGCCGTGGAGCAGCCAGAAGCCTTCGTCCAATTGCTGGAGCCTTTTCTTCGGGGCATTCAGCCAGCCGGCTGATGCCGTTGAGCGGCGCGGCTGCGCCAAGGGATAATCAGAGGGCTGTTGGCCGGCATGCGCGACCTGGCATCCGATCACACACTGAAAGACTCTGTCATGAAAACAGCCCTTGTCCTGAATGGTCCCAACCTCAATTTACTGGGGATGCGTGAACCCGCCGTGTACGGCTCGCAAACGCTGGCTGACGTAGAGGCGCTGTGTTTAAAGGCCTGCGCCGCCCACGGTTTCAAGCTCGATTTTCGCCAGAGCAACCATGAGGGCGTACTGATCGAGGCGATTCATGACGCAGGGCGAGCCCAGGTGGCTGGCACACTGGCGGGTGTGGTCCTCAACGCTGGCGCCTACACGCACACCAGCGTAGCGTTGCACGACGCCATCAAGGGGGCTGGTGTGACGCTGATTGAACTGCACATCAGCAACGTGCATGCGCGCGAGGCGTTTCGCCATCATTCCTATATTTCACCCGTCGCCAAAGCCGTGGTGGCCGGGTTTGGCATCAAAGGTTATGCCCTGGCAATCGCGGGTCTGGCTGAGCTGACACAGACAGTCTGACTCACTTGAGTGCACTCCCGGAGCCTGCAGGCGCTGACGCATGCCACCCCTGAAGTTTCTGGTAGACGAGCGCGAGGTGGAATTCAGTGCCATCCGGGCGCAGGGTGCGGGCGGGCAAAACGTCAACAAGGTTTCCAGCGCGGTGCATCTGCGCTTTGACATCGCGGCCTCGTCGCTGCCCGAAGAGATTAAAAGCCGTCTGCTGGCCCTTAGCGACAATCGCATCACGCAGGAAGGTGTACTGGTTTTGAAGGCGCAGCAGCATCGAACGCAGGAGATGAACCGAAGCGATGCCCTCGCGCGCTTGCAGGAAGTGGTCGATGGTGTCTCCAATCCGCCCAAGGCCAGGCGCGCGACCAAGCCAAGCTACGGTTCCAGGCAGCGCCGCCTGGAAGGTAAAAGCCAGCGGTCGGCCACCAAGGCGCTGCGCGGAAAGCTGCGGTGAGGCCTTTTCGTGGAATGGCGCCCGAGAGCCTCTACGCCAGCCCGGTTGTCCGAACGCGCCAGGGTGCTGCATGGTCATGTGTTCGATCAGATCGTCCCGCTGATGGCTCCTTCAGCCAGCTGGAGGGCAGGCAGTTGGGGGTCGGTCATGGCGTGGTGGACCAGATGATTCCGGTAGTCAGTGCCCGCGCTATCCGCAACGCGGTCCGTACGTTGCCGAATACGCTGCGCTATCGCGAATTCCACAATGTCCACGAAGTCACCAGCGACAAATTGGTGCAAGCCATGCAGTGGCTGCAGGATCTGGCGGCACAGTCAATGTCGAATGATTGTTGGACCAGCGGGTCTCGCCAGTCTCCGGTTCCTGGCCGGCGGCTGCGAATCTGATAGCCTACGCAGCGCAGGATGCGTGGCAGTTGCCGTGCGGCAGCCCCAATGAAAGCAGGTCATGGAATTGAATCGGGAAATCATCACCACAGCACCTCGCCCCGCAGCCACCGTGGTGATGCTGCGGGACGTGGCTGCGGGACTGCAGGTGTTCCTGATGAAACGCCACAGCCGGTCCGACGTGCTGGGCGGGGCCTATGTGTTTCCGGGTGGCAAGGTCGATGCCGCGGATGCCGAGCTTGACATGGCGGCTCATCTGGACCAGCCCCTGCACCGGCTGCATGCCACGTTGAACGAGGCCGACATCAGTGAGCGCACGGCTGGCGGGCTGTATGTGGCGGCATTGCGGGAAACTTTCGAAGAGTCCGGTGTGCTATTTGCCCAGCAGACCACCAGGCAAACGCCTGATTCTGCGGACTGGCTCTCGCGCGCGGCCGCGCTGCTGCGCGCAGGTCATACTTTCAACACGGTGCTGGCGCAGACGGGGCTGCGCATGCAGACCCGGAGTCTTGTGCCCTGGTCACGCTGGATCACGCCGACCGCGCCCTCAGTGATGAATAAACGGTTTGACACCCGATTTTTTGTGGCTGCCATGCCGCCAGGTCAGGTAGCGCGCCACGACAACTTTGAAACCACCGAAAGTATCTGGCTCGGCCCGCGAACAGCGCTCGAACAATACTGGTCTGGCCAGATCGATCTGGCTCCGCCTCAGATCATGAGCCTGGCGCACCTGTCGCGTCATGCCGATGTGCGCAGCGTGCTGGCG
>JANXVI010000111.1 GCA_025351745.1 Rhodoferax sp. | reverse complement strand
TGGACTGCGCCTATGGCCAGCGTGCCGAGGTCTATCCGTGGCTGTCCCTGCCCGAGGTGTTTGACGCGCCGCTGGAGCTGCTGTCCAGCGTAGAGAGTGCCGCAGCCCTGCTGTTCGGCGCCCGCCGCCTGTTGGCGCAATTGCAGCTGTGGCTACGTGCGCGCCAACGCGGCGTACTGGGGTTGGAGCTTTTGTGGGAGCTGGACGCCCGGCGTTCCAACGCCCTGCATGTGGACGCGCACCACAGCGGCGGCGGACAGGGCCGCCTGGTGCTGCGCACGGCCCAGCCCACGCAAGACATGCAGCACCTGGCCCGCCTGCTGGGCGAGCAACTGGCCCAGGTCACGCTGCCCGCACCCGTTCTGCATCTGCGGTTGCGCTCGCTACAGACCCAGGGGATGGCCGACGAAAGTATCAGCCTGTTGCCCGACGACGTTCGCCACGGCGACAGCCTGCACCAGTTGCTGGAGCGCTTGAGTGCACGCTTAGGGCCACAGCAGGTGCGCCGCGCCACGCTGCACGCAGACCACCGCCCCGAGCGCATGCAGCAATGGCATGCCGCCACCGCGCTGCCGCTGACCGGTGTTGGAAAGGGATTGCTGTTTGCTACTAAATCAGGAGCTGCTAACGCATATTCCACGAGGGCTAGAGGCCAAAATGGCTTGGATGACTTATCTACAACGGCCCTCTACCCCAGTTGGTTGCTGGCCACGCCGCTGCGCCTGACCACACACCAGGGCCAGCCGCAGTACGAGGGGGGGCCATTGACCCTGGTGGCTGGGCCGCAGCGCCTGGAGGCCGGTTGGCTGGACGGTCCCGCCCACTGCGCACTGCGCGACTACTACGTGGCGCGCAGCGCGGTGGCCGGACTGGTGTGGGTGTACTGCGAGCGCTTGGGCGTGCAGCACAAGGCACAGGCGCAAAACGGCTGGTACCTGCACGGGTTATTTGCATAGGCTACCAGGCAGTGGTCTCCGCGGCGGACGACGACGCGCAGCACAGGTCAGCGCAACCGGGCGGGGCACAAAGACGTTCGCCAACTTTAGCCGCCTCAGCACCATGGGGCTCGCAAAGGCTGTCGCACCCCTGTTGTTTGCGGAAGTTCCCCAACGCTTAGCCAACTGCAACAACAGCGAGACTGTGCTGCTTCAGCGACCTCATTCCATTGCCATACCCGATTGGAAAAAACCAATTGATGTTGAACTATGCAAACTCATTCACGCTGCAAGTGTTGAGCTTCAAAAATAATTCTCTTCGCGCTTGCTTCGCTGTCAGAGGCTGCTGCATCCGCTTTTACACGAATATCTTCAGGACTGAAACTTTGAAGTTGATCTCGGTGCGTAGTGTCGAAAGTCGCTGGTTGGTTTTGGCTAACGCCAAGCGCCTGGGCTCTGGCCCCTGGACCAACCCCAGTCCTTACCAGCGACGCGCTCTGACTCCTGAACGCAATAAACGGCAGGCCGAATTCAGAAGGTGATGATGTCTTAAGGTAAGTCCAGCACGTACCTTCAATCGAATTGAGGCCAGAAAAAATGAACCGGTAGTACTTGTAATAGCTAGTGGAACTATCAAGCAGCATATTCCAAACCCCATCCGTACCCTGGTATGCAACTGCCGTGTTAGAACCGCCTGAGGTCCCCGACCTGGCTCCCCCTGCAATCAATCTGCCATCGGAAGTTGACGTGAATGTGGCGGGAAACTGTATGCGTTCGCCAAAATAGACAGGATACGCCCTGCTACCTTCAGTCGTCGCCCACTCTCCGAGGATTGGATACGGCGAGGTCGTGCTCATGCCATATGCAAGCCTTTGAATCGGAATAGGCGCACCACCATTGATGGTCAAAATCCCGCTTTGGGCTGTAGAGAACTTAATCGAAATCGATCCTACCGTAACGCTCCTGGGGGCCTTGTACGCACAGCCTATGCATTGCCCGCCAGAAAACGAGTCAAGTGGACCGTTATACGTGGTGTCGTTACTCATCGCACCCGCAGAAATGAAGTAGGTGGGCGCGCCCGACGAATCAAACACGTAAGCCGACACAGCCAGTACATTGTCTTGAATTTCAATGTTGTAACCTGAACCGCTTGCACTGGGATTCCACCACCATCCACTTTCGGGAGAAATCGCATGGGCAGGGGAAACGAATGCGAACAGCAGTGACAGGATCGCGATTATTTTTGACATATTGACTCCCCAAAAAAAAGCAGCCCAGATAGGTGCGCTGCAGTGAAATCATACCTTCAAAAAAATCACAACTAAAAAGACAACGTCGGCAACCACCAAGGACTGCTGATCCTGGACAACCACAGTGAAATCGTGTAGGCCACCACTACCCAGACAACGGACCCCGAAGGCACCGGGACAGGCCCCGTTGACGTTTTGAACGCCGACGAAAAACTGCATCCGCTCGATACTGGCTCCCTCACCGTGCACGAAGAAAAAAAGGGAAGCGTTGCTTTGGGGGACGGCATCGCCCGGGCCCCCACGAATGGAACACGATGGCGCCAGGTGTTTCAGCGAACAAATGGCGCAATCCAGATGATGATTGGAATGGGGAATGTGAACAGGAATGGGATGAGGGAGCGCACGGCCGTTTCCGGTGGAGCTTAGACGGGTTGTAGTGGACATCGTGTGGGAACCGCCCCCGCGGCTGGTGCGCCCAGTGAAGCCGAACCAATAAGCGGGTTTGTACATGCGTGCGCGTGAAGCAAGCAGTGACCGCGAGCCCGTTGCCAATGATGGAATGTCTCGCCAAGTTCATCATGCTATTGGTGCACTATCGGTTTGCTGTTTGGATCGCGTGCACTTGTCGGGTTTCGCTGACATGGCGATGCCTCAGCGTCTCAAGCCATTGCGCGGCAATTCGGCCCATAGCTGTCGGAGAATCCCGACAGACGATATTCCAAGAGATCTTCTAAGTCATTGATTTATATAGAAATATTAGCTGGCATCGTTCTTGAGTAGTAGGAGTGGTCAACCACAACTATTCAAGGAAAAGCGTGTCAATAAACTCCTCAGAAATCAACCTCGTACAAGCAACGTTTGACGAGGTTCGCCCCAACGCCTTGGCAACAGCCGAGATTTTTTACAAGCGTCTATTCACACTGGACCCGTCGCTGCGGCCTTTGTTTAAGGGCGACATGGTCCACCAAAGTCGCATGCTGATGGCGATGCTCGGTGCCGCCGTCAACGGACTCACCAACCTGGAGGCCCTGGTGCCGGTAGTTCGCCAATTGGGCGCGCGACATGTGAACTATGGTGTGCAAGACGCGCACTACGCCACCGTGGGCAGCGCGCTCCTGTGGACATTGGGCGAAGGCCTGGGCGAAAAATTCACACCGGCCGTACGTGATGCGTGGACCGCCGCCTACAGCTTGCTGTCCAGCGTCATGCTGCTGGGCGCCATCGAAGCACGGTCTCTCAAGGAGGCTGTCAATACCCCGTAAACCGCTGGACGTATTTGGCGCGGCCGTCGCGACTCCCTGTTGCGCCGAGTCCGCACCCCAATTGGTAAGGGGACGTCCTCTATTGGAAAGTCGGCACATGCACCATGAACCTTACATGACATTGAGGCCCCCGCCCTACGGGGCGCGGTGTAAACAAAGGTAAATGCAGTCAACATAGCAGGCCAAACCACGTTGTAGTTGCAAGCCTTGGTGAAAGTCGGGGCTCGCTTAAGACGGTCGGAGCCTATGCGACTGTCGTTTGATGAGTGAGAGTCTCCATGTCACGTACCACCAAATTACTCGTTGCCACTGCGGCACTCACCGTGGTCATGGTGGGTTCCGTCCACGCACAAGCCTATGCCAATGTGTCCGTCGGCGGTGCATTTTCTCCTGGTGTTTATGGTCAGATTTCAATCGGCAGCAATGCACCCCCACCGGTTATGAATGTACAGCCGGTCATCGTTGGCACACCAACGTACGGCGCACCGCCCATCTATCTGCACGTGGCGCCTGAGGAGTACCGGGACTGGGGTCGATACTGCGGCCGCTACTATGCCTGCGGTCAACCGGTGTATTTTGTGCGGGTAGAGCAGAGCAACCCGTGGTGGGAGCGTCATGGCCAATACCTGCGTGGCTCCGATTACTACAACCTAGAAGAAGCGCGACGCATTGAGCAGCGGCGCGATAGGTATGAAAGGTATCAGCGCTACGAACGTAATGAACGCCGTGACCGCGAGGACAGGCGTGAACAGCGGGAACGCGCGGTCCGAGAGTTCAACCAGGACCCGCGGACCGAAGCCGCACGCGGCCAACGCTAAGACAGAAAATCCAGCACAGCATCTACGTGCTGGTCGTAATCACTTAATGCGTGGTCACCACCCGGTAGCAGCTTGATGGTGGCCCCCGCAAAATGGTCTGTCATCTCGCGCCAGTCCAGCACTTCATCGCCCTTGGCAATCACCGCAAAGTAGCGTTCAGGTCGGCTGATGTGCGCAATCTCTTGCGCAATCAACTCCTCTACATAAGCAGCCTCAAACGCAAAATGCTGATCCGGATCGTGCCACACGGTCTGGTCACCCAGGTGCGCGGCCAAGTCGCGTGCAGGCCTCACTGCGGGGTTGAGCAGCACTGCCCTGCAGCCCCAGCGTTCGGCTAGCCAGGTGGCATAGAACCCCCCCAATGATGAACCGATGACTGCCGTCGTTGCCATCGGCCAATCGGCCGTTGCGCGCAGCACTTCTTCCATGGCCTGCCTGGGTGATGCCGGCAAGGCGGGGCACCACCACGTCACGTCGGGAAAACGATTTGCTACGGCGGCGGCCGTAATGCGCGCCTTGGTCGATGCCGGTGAAGAGCGAAAGCCGTGCAAATAGAGCAAATGGGTGGTGCGCATGGTCGGGCAACTGATCAGGTGGACGACCCTGTTGTCAGTGGTCTCTCCAGCAGACGCAACCGGTTCGCCACATCGGCCTTCACCTTGAACAATTGCGCCGGCCGGTGCGCGCCACCCACACGCTGGCCTTTGCATTCCTCCAGCACGTCCATCTCGGTCAGCTTGCGACGGAAGGCGCTCTTGTCCAGCGCCACGCCCATCACATGCTCATAGGTTTCGTGCACTTGTGCGAAAGTGAACTGTTCGGGGAGCAAATAGCAGGGTAGTGTGGAATACGAACTCTTGTCGCGCAGGCGCTTGAGCGCCATGTCAAAAATGCGGTTGTGGTCGAAGGACAGGCGTGGCACCGCGCTTACCTCCACCAGATCAAAACCAAAACCCGGTGCCGCCACCTGCGCACGGGCCAGCACGGTCTGGTCCACCAGCGCAAAGTAGCTCAGGCTGACCGACCAGCCACGCGGGTCGCGCGCGCCATCGGCAAAGCTGTAGAGCTGTTCCAGGTAGGGCGGGGCAATGCCGGTCTTGCTGCGCAGCGTGCGCAGTGCTGCGGCCATGCTGTCCGCGTCTTCCTGCTTGTGCACGTAGCCACCGGGCAGCGCCCACTGGCCGGCAAAGGGCTCGTTCGGCCGGCGGCTCAGCACCACGTGCAGCTTCTTGTCGTGCAGTGCAAACAGCACCACGTCCACGGTAACGATGATGGTCCAGTCGGGATCGGGTTTTGGCATGGTTTTTTCATTTTAGCTATTAACAAGTCTATCGCCGACCCTGTGGTCTTTACTTCTGTTTATCAATGCTCGCGAAATAGTTAGTTGCATTTTACAAATAACTATTCTATACTGACTCCATCACCACACCGAAAGAGGCT
>JANXVI010000081.1 GCA_025351745.1 Rhodoferax sp. | reverse complement strand
CGCTTGGGTGTTTGCTCCAGTCCAAATAAATCGGCACCCTGCAAACTTTCCCCCGAACCCTCCCCCCTCTTATAGGGGGGGCGGGGATTTTCGGGCCTAGAATTCACCGAAAGCGGGGAATACGGGGAATTTCGGGGATTTAGATTAGCCATATCCACCCCTCGTTACAGCCCAAAACACCACGCGCAACCAGCCCCGTGATTGCTTCCCGTGCACGTTCAGCCTTTCTATCTGGCGCAACAAGCAGGGCGGCTGCGGCGTGGGTTACGGCGCTTTCAATTTCCACGCAAGGGCGCAGGGGCGGCGCTCCGGGCCTGCCGGATATGCCACCCTTAAACATCGGGCGCAGGGCAGACAAAACAATCTTCTGGTTACCGCCTTGGGGCAGCTTGACGCGTTGAATGTCTTGCATGGCGGTATCGACGCAAACTGTGCAGCTTGTCACCGGGTCGCCATAGTCATCAACCCCCAACGCCTCGATATGCAGCTTGAACGGATGCGCGTCACCGTCTGCCCCGTCTTTGCTTTTCGATACCTTCCATTCCCGGCGGTCGCCATCGCGTGAGACTTCCACGGCGGCATCCATCGCAGCGAATAGCGAACTATGCCCACGCAGGCCAGCGGCGGCATTCTTGCCCGTGTGGTGCACCAGTACCACCAGCCCCCCGGTTTTAGCCTGTAGCGTCTTGGCAGCTTCCAGAATCTCGCCCATGTCCTTAGAACTGTTTTCGTCTGCGGTCGGGGCGGCACGGTTTAGCGTGTCCAACACCACCACAGCGCCAGCAGGAACCACGGCGGCAAGGTCTGACACATCGCGGGGCGCGGTCAGCTTGAACGGTTGTAGCATCATGCGAAGGCCATCAGGCAGGCACCGGCCCCGGTTCACTTCCCATGCTTGGGCGCGCAGCTTAAAACCCGCTTCGCCTTCCAGTGCGGCATACACCACGGGTGCGGCGTTTACTCGGCAACCAAACCATCTTTGCCCCTCGGCAATGGCGGCGGCCATGTCAAAGGCCAGGAATGATTTACCGCTGGCGCTTGGACCAAATAGCGCAGCCAGCCCCACAGCAGGCAACACGCCACGCACGCGCCATGCAAGCGGCGGCAGGTCGTGCAGGTCACCAGCCCCTAGCAGCTTGTAACGCGGTTCAGGCTTTGCAGGCTCTCGCGCAGCCAGTAGCAGCGCCTCTAATACGTCCCTACCGTCACGCTGTGCTAGGTCGTTAGCGTCAAAATTAGTAGCCTCACCAGGCGGCATTGCGACCACCATGCAACCATGTCCGGCGGCTATCTTTTCAGCGTCTGATTCCTTGCCTACATCTGGCACCAGCACAAGGCACGCGGCTGGGTCACGCTCTCGCAGTACAGCGGCAACCTTGCACATATTGCCAGCCCCAAAGCACACCACGGCAGCGGCTCCGGTCGCTTGCCAGCACGCCCAGGCGGTACCGATACCCTCACAGATGTAGGCCACACCACCGGGCACCACATCGCCCACGATGAAAGATGCCCCGGCCATAGGTGCGCCTGGTAGGTTTAGCTTTTTGCCAACACCGGGCGGCGGTATTAGTTGCAGGCTTTGCAGGCCAACCGGGCCATAAGCAGGCACCACCAAGGCACCGGCCATGCTCTGCCCGGCGATACGCAGCCCATCACTGGCGGGCACAACGCGCAAACTATCAAGCGGCACCCCGGCGGCAGCCTTTGCCACGATGTACCCATGCCCAGCGGATGCGGCCTCGCACCGGCTCCATACCTCGGCGGGGCTCATACCCTTGACAGGCTTGCGCGGCGGCTCTACGGGGCGTGTAGCGGCTTGCTCGGGGCGCGGTGTTGACTTGTCTCCATCAGTCCAGCCACGGTCAATTGCCATGCCAAACAATGCGCCATCAGTAACACCCTTGCCAGCCTTGAAACTGCGCCATGTAGCGCGGCATTCGGGGGCCTTGTAGTTGCCACCGGCTGCGCTCCATTGGTCGAAGTCGTCAAAAGACAACCCGGCGGCATGGGCACCCATTCCAGCCTTCACCCAATCGGAACGGGACATATCAGGCGACATATGGAAAAGCGCAGAACGGGCGCGGTCGAGATTGCTAGCTTGCATTGGCAGCACCTCCCACGTTGCGCAGCGTATAGGCGGCTTGTTTGGCTTTTGGCAGCAGCGAATAGCGCGCAATTTTGCGGCCCCATTCGTTGCACATCACGCGAATGGATTGCGGCTCCCATCCGAGATAGCCCAACTCCTTAACTGCGGCGGCTAGTCTCCATCCCTTGCCCTCACGCAGCCAATCGGGTTGCGTTAAGTCACGCTCCAGCAGGTCATAAAGGCACTGTTCGGCAGCACTGCCATGCGGCGGCAGCAATGGCGAAAACTCAGGCGTTGGCAAGAATGAAAGCTGTTCACGCATGGCACCCCCCCAGACGCACGGCAAAGGCTTGCAAGTCGATAATGTCGTCGGCCAAATAGGAGTAGCCGTACTTCGCCACAAGATAGCCACCGTCGCGCAGTTGATGCACGCAATGCCCAGCCAGTGCCAGGATGGTGCAAAGGTCGGGCTCTTCTTTACTTCGGCGGTTGCCAGTGGCAAAATCTAGGTCGTTATCGTTTTGCATTGCGACTTGCCCGGCTCCACCCGGGCATTCGTTTTTGTGGGCGGCGCTCATACTGCAATGCCCAGCAGTTTTTTTGCGCCTACTGTCGGCCAGGCCAACTTACCGCAAACCCGCAACGGGCGAAGGCCTTCGGGAGCGGTGTCATAGCAGGCCTTCACCCTCCAAGTCTGCTCCGCCATGTTGCTGTAATAGGCAAGCTCAGCGGTCGTCAGATTTGGTTTCGTGACTTCTTGCAGCGGTATAAAGTTTCGTTGCGACTTGACTTCAAGTTTCGCCAGTAGCGCCGGATTGATAGTTTCCAAGGTAGGACTCCTGCCCTGCCACTAACAACACTAACCCGGCAGGGCTGGCCCGGAGATTGAAAACTCGTGATATTGCGGAAGAACTCGCGAGTTCTATCGATTCAGGTGCTAGCCCTTGCGCACAATCACCAGACAGCTATTAAATACATAGTGAACACACGCCATTCGGGAGTTCTCACCGGGAGTTTTGAATACGGTTTTATTCCGTTGCTAAGTATTGCGCTTCGTAATCCCCCCTAGCGTCTTTCCAGTCGGTAAGCTGCGGTTTAGCTTGGAACCTTGCTCGAATGGAACGAGGCGGTATGCCCTGCTTTGCAGCCAATGCAGCGCCAAGGCGAACCGGATACCAACGGGTTTCGTTACCGCCTTGTGCCCCGGGGATTGCAATGCTGTCCGCGCCAAGCCATCCCGGGTTTTTGGTTCTTTTGGCTAAGTTCGTTTTCCATTGCGATTCGCTCCAATGCAGACCATCAAAGCAGTGTGCAATATCCAGAGTTGTGAGCGGTAGCGGTGCAGGGTTATGGCAGGCAGGTCCCACGGTCTCCACGGGCGCAGGCGTTGCGCTCTGTGCTGTCGCGTCCACGTAGCCATCAATCCAAGAATGATAAGCAAGGTCCCGACTTCGGGCTTCTTGGTGCCAGTCTCGCAAGGTTCGTGGCTTATGGTCTGCCTTATCTATATCCACCAAACGGCGCGCCAGCATTCTCAAATGCTTTGGCGCGTAGGCTGTGACTACCATGCCAGAATTGACCGGCGTCTCGTATGAGGTGCTTCCTGTTTCATCGCTACTAAACGCGTCAAAACTCGATTCGTTGGGGTTGTGGCAGCAGAGAAGCATGGCGGCATCAATGGGAGATATGTCACCCAGTGCGGCCCAGTGAGAGGCGTCCAACGTGTCGTCGTACCAGTCTATTCTCTCTTGCACTGGGTCGCGCGCGGCGCGTTGTGCCCTTACGGCGCGGTCGTATCGAAGTTTCGATTTAAGTCCGCGCTGTCGGTCAACCTCGATAGCTCTGTCCGTTCGTTCTTTCGGGGTAAGTTCATCCCATCTTGGTATGTAGGCGGTCGCTATGGGCAGCAAATCTCGCGGCAAGTTCTTGATGGGCTTGTTCGCCCACTTCCCAAGCTTTCCAAATACAGTTTCCGGATTCATGACTCCCCCTTGGTGCAACCCTGACAAGGTGGCACCAGCAGGCCAGCAGGGGAACTGGCTTTTCGCGCAGGTTTGGACGCTGCGCTATTTGGGGCAAAACTCTATGCGAAATTAGAAGCAGAGCTCAAACGGAAAGCTTTGCAATCCGCTCCCGCGCAGCCGCCAGGGCCTTTCGAGCCCAGTCCAGGATACCTGACACATACTGAGCGGTGAGCCACGCACACAGAACCAGCAGCACCAGCGAAAGCGGCTCCATCCAACCCATATAAAACGGGTTTCCTAATATCCATGGTTCAAAGGGGTTCATATCGGCGTGGACCAGCATGTCTAGCGCAATGTGACTGGTTCCACCAATCAGGGCCCCAAGCCACCACGCCCTAGTCCATCGGAAGATGCCGATGAACCCAGTCATGACCAAGGCCCACCAAAAAACATGGTCATCGTGGCTGATTGCGCCATAGCCTGTCAACGTGAAAATTATGGATGCCTGGTCCATCCACAAGTTTGCAATGATGAAAGAGACGTTGCTAACCTTGCCAGGCGCAAAGTGGTTTATAGGGGCTAGAACGCCGAAATGTAGTGGGGTGATGGGCATAACTTACCGTTCCGGGAAAAATTGAAATCGCGTGTTCTGAGACTATGTGTTGCCGCGAATCTTTGCGACCAATGCGAGGGCTTCTCGCGGCGTGGGAAGGGCTTGCCACAGCACCCCGCAAAGCAAATACATGAACAGCGAAGGCCACCATTGGACGCCGCGCAGCATGGCATCAGGATTCACAACCTGCCAGTACGCGAAATAGCTGCCATCCACAGCGAACCACACGAAGAACAACGCCAGCGGCCATTTACGGTACTCGCTGCGCCTCAATACGCCTACCACCCAATCAGCGGTGCAGTAGGTGCAAAACGCCATT
>JANXVI010000028.1 GCA_025351745.1 Rhodoferax sp. | reverse complement strand
TACCATCGACCGGACGCTCAACAGCATCTGGCGCGTGCGAAAGCCACGCCCATTTGCGCAGCGGGTGCTGTTTTATTGGGCAGCCATCACGCTGGGCCCTTTGTTGCTCGCGCTGAGTTTGAGCATGACCTCGTACGCGGTGTCGTTTTCTCGCGGTGTGATGGGCGATATGCCAGGCGGGTTTTCATTCATACTTTACGTGCTGCAGTTTGTGCTGGTGGCTGCGGGAATGGCGTCCATGTTTCGCTTCGTTCCCAACACCCATGTGCGCTGGGGCCATGCGTGGATTGGCGGCGTGTTCGTCGCGACGGGCATGGAACTGGCCAAGCGGGGCCTCACGCTGTATTTAAGCAGCGTGCCCACCTATTCGGTGGTGTACGGCGCCTTCGCCACACTGCCCATTTTGTTGATCTGGATCTATGTGGCCTGGGTCATCGTGCTGCTGGGCGCGGCGTTGACGGCGTATTTGCCCAGCCTGCTAGCCGGCGGTGCGCTGCGCCGCTTGCCGCACGGTTGGCGCTTCCAGCTGTCTTTGGAGGTGGTGCAGCAATTGGAGCGGACCCGTCCGTCAAGCGCCAAGGGCCTGACACTGGAGCAACTTTGCAAGGCGCTGCAGGTTGACCCCCTGCGCCTGGAACCGTTGCTGCAGGCGCTGACCTCGTTCGACTGGATAGGCCAACTGCGCGAGGAGCGGGAACCCGGCGACGAAGCGCGTTATGTGCTGCTGGTGGACCCTGGCGTCACACCGCTGGAGCCACTGCTGAGCGCCTGGTTGCTGGAGCGCACGCCAGAGTCCGAGCGCATTTGGCAAATCGGCCACTGGCCCTCGATTACATTACGTGAGGTGCTATAAGTTTATGAGCAAATGCAAGAAAGCGTGGCTGTCACCAAGACCAAGCTGGAGTGGAGCAAGCCTATACTGCCCAAGCCTCATTGCACACGGAGATTCTCATGGCCTTATCTGACCAAGTTCCTACCCAATCCGGTTTCGGGGCCAAGTCCACCGGTGCCGATGTTATTGCCGATTGCAAGCTTGCCGGCAAGGTCGCCATCGTCACAGGCGGCTACAGCGGTATCGGCTTGGAGACCGTGCGTGCACTGGCGAGCAAGGGTGTGCGCGTCATCGTTCCGGTACGTGACCGCGCCAAAGCGGGCTCTGCACTTGCCGGTATCTCGGGCCAGATTGAGATGGCGGATATGGATCTGGGCGATCTCGCTTCGGTGCGTCACTTTGCCCAAGACATGGCGGCATCCCTGCCCAAGCTTGACCTTTTGATCAACAACGCAGGCATCATGGCCTGCGCCGAAACGCGTGTAGGCCCGGGCTGGGAGGCCCAGTTCGCCACCAACCATCTGGGCCACATGGCGCTGGCGCTGGGGTTGATGGACATGCTCACGCGCACCGGCAACGCGCGGGTGGTTGCCCTGTCTTCCACAGGCCACAAGATCAGCGGTATCCGGTGGGACGACATCCATTTTCGGACCACCCCTTACGACAAGTGGCAAGCCTATGGCCAGTCCAAGACCGCCAACGCGCTGTTTGCGAATGCGCTGAGCCGCCGCCTGAAGCCCTCGGGCGGCCACGCCTTTGCAGTCCACCCTGGCGGGATATTCACCCCCTTGCAACGCCATTTGGGCATTGCTGAACAAGTGCGCCTTGGTTGGATGAACGGAGATGGCTCCCCATCAGAACTGGCAAAGGCCGGGTTCAAGACAACCGAGCAGGGCTGCGCAACCACCCTGTGGGCGGCGACCAGCGAAGCGCTGTCGGGAATGCCTGGCGTCTATTGCGAAGACTGCGACATTGCCGCCCCCACAGACCCCAGCAGCCCCTTCGCCCGCTTTCGGGGCGTCGAGGCGCACGCCTGTGACGAAGCAGCTTCAGAGCGTCTTTGGACAGAGAGCGAAAGAATGCTGGTTGAGGCGTGACGCCTTCTCACCGAATGCCGGGCCTATGCGCAAACGGCCGCGCTAGGCTTGCTTTGCCCGCGCATTGCTAGCCATCACCCCGTCCCGCGCCAGCACCTGCCCGGCCTGTACCGCCGCAATCCATGTCTCCGTACTGACCACCGCCGCAAAGTTCGACTCAAACACCACGCTGAACACGCGGTGAATCTCTTCCGCGGTAGCACGCCCTGCCGCATTCGCATAGGGCACAGCCCCAGTCGCATCCGACAAAAACTCCGCACTCAGGCCTATGTGGCGCGCCTCAAAAAGTGTGGCCGCATTGCAGTTGTGCGTCATATAGCCCACCACGCTCAGCGTGTCGATGTTGCGCTCGGCCAGCCAGGCGGCCAAGCCGGTGTGGGTGAAGGCGCTGGGCAGTGTCTTGTGAATCAGCAGGTCAGATGGGCGGTTGGCCACCACGTCGTGGATCTTCCAGCCCTTGGTGTCGACACCGAAGCTGTCTTCTTGCACCACGACGATGGGTATGCCCGCCGTGTGTGCTGCGTCCATGGCCTGGCCAATGCGCACCAAAGACTCTTGCACCGGTGGGTATTCGATCAGCAGCGGGCCGTCGGCGTAAATGTTTTGCACGTCGACAACGATGAGGGCGCGCCGGGGGGTGTTGGCAGTGGTGTTGGTCATGGGCATTTCCTAGGGTGTCGTGAAGACCGGCAACTGCGCCTTGGTCCATGGAAGGCATTGTTCCGTCGCAGCCCTTTTTTGAACAGTGGCCCGATTGACAATATTCGATAAAATCGGGCCATGTCGCGCAAAACACCCGGTCATCCAAAAAAGCGTAGCGCGTCCACCGTCGCCGTGCTCGCCTTTGACAACATCAGCCTGTTCCACCTGTCCGTTCCCTGCCTGGTGTTTGGAGAGAACGGGTCCGACGCAGGCATGCCGCCATTGACGCTGAAGGTCTGTGCCGCAGAGCCGGGCCCGCTGCGCAGCACCGCAGGCGTCGGCGTGCACGCCCCGTGTGGGCTGGACGATCTCGATGACGCGGGCACGGTCATCGTGCCGTCCTGGCGCGACCCTGCCCAACCCGCGCCGCAGCCCCTGCTCGATGCACTGCGCAAGGCCCACGTTGGCGGTGCGCGCATTGTGGGTTTGTGCCTGGGGGCCTTTGTGCTGGCCGACGCAGGCCTGCTGGATGGACGCAGCGCGACCACGCATTGGCTGCGCGCTGATCTGTTTGCGCAGCGCTACCCGGCGGTTGGTCTGGATCGTGACGTGTTGTATGTGGACGAGGGCGATGTGGTGACCTCTGCGGGCACGGCCGCGGGGTTGGACTGTTGCCTGCACCTGCTGCGCAGCGACTGGGGTGCCGAGGTGGCCAACCGCGTGGCGCGGCGCATGGTGCTGGCGCCGCACCGCCAGGGCGGTCAGGCCCAGTTCATCCAGCAATCTATGCCGGTATCGGGCGCGGGGCACCGCTTGTCCACGGTGTTGGATGGCGTGCTGGCGGCGCTGGATCAGCCCCACAGTCTGGACGACCTGGCCGCGCGCGCGGCGATGGGGCGGCGCACCTTTACACGGCATTTTCGCCAACTCACTGGCACCACTGTGGGTCAATGGTTGCTCAACCAGCGTCTGGTGCTAGCTCAGCGCCTGCTGGAAACCACCGATCGTTCAATTGAATCTGTGGCGGCCGATGCAGGCTTGGGCACTGCTGCATCGTTGCGCCAGCATTTTTCGGCCACTTTCAAAATTTCGCCATCGGCGTACCGGCGGCAGTTTGGTCCAGCCATTCAATAGCGCATCTCATCCCGTATGTCATTGGAAAGAACGATGTCGGAAATCCTCCCCCTCCTGTCAAATATTCGGCAATGCCGCTTGTGCGAAGCTCATTTACCGTTGGGACCGCGCCCGGTTCTGCAAGTAGGGTCCAGCGCGCGCATCCTGATCGCCGGCCAGGCACCGGGGCGCAAGGTGCATGCCTCGGGCCAGCCATTCACCGACGCCAGTGGCGACCGCTTGCGCGATTGGTTGGGCCTGTCGACCGATATTTTTTATGACGCTACGCGGGTTGCTATCGTGCCTATGGGCTTTTGCTACCCCGGCACTGGTCCATCGGGCGACCTTGCGCCGCGCCCCGAATGCGCGCCGCATTGGCGGGCCCAGGTGCTGCATGCTTTGCCCAAGTTGCAGCTGACGCTCGCCATCGGTCAGTTTGCACAGGCCTACCACCTTGCGGGCCCCTCGCGGTCGGTCACACAGGCGGTGCAAGATTGGCATGTGCATTGGCCGCATTTGGTTGCGTTGCCGCACCCCAGCCCACGCAATAACCGGTGGCTGCGGCTGAATCCCTGGTTTGAAGCAGAGCT
>JANXVI010000027.1 GCA_025351745.1 Rhodoferax sp. | reverse complement strand
CCAAAGCGCATGAACAAGAAGGACGCGCCCCAGATCGCGGCCAGCAGCACGAAGTCCGGCAACCAGGCCTTGGCCGGTGTTCCCGCAGCCGCGACAGTGGTGGACGGTGCTGTTTTGCTGGTGGTGGTCGCGGCGGTGCTCACAGTCGGCTCTCTAATTGCAGCAGTGCCACCTTGCGTGGCAGACCACCGGCATAGCCGGTCATTGCACCGTTGCTGCCGACCACACGGTGGCAGGGCACGATGATGCTGATGGGGTTGCGCCCCACGGCACCGCCGACCGCACGCACGGCGCTGGCTTTGCCAATGCCTTGGCTGATGGCGCCGTAACTCACCGTTGCGCCCGGCGTGATGCCCCGCAAGGCCGCCCACACGCTTTGCTGAAACGGCGTGCCGCGGCTCAGGTCCACCGGCACGTCGAACTGGCTGCGTTCACCGGCAAAGTATTGGCGCAGTTCCTCTGCCGCCAGGCGCAGTATGGGGTGGTCGGCGGCCACCGGCCATTGGGTGAGGTCTGGCGCGTGCTTCTGGCCGTCAAAGCCGACCCAGACCAGGGCGTCGTCATGGGCGACCAGGGTCATGGGCCCCCAGGGGCTGTCAAATCCGCAGCGAACGATTTTATGGGATGTGTTCATGGTAAATCAAGGGCTAGCCCTCGTGGAATAAGCGTATGCCGCTATAAAAATCATAGTTATCCGAGAAATTCAATGTGCTGCCAAGTCCATAGGCGCCGGCCGGGGCAGGGTGGCCAGGCTGGCCCATGCGCGCACCACCGCGTAGCTGCGCCACGGCTTCCAGCGCTGCGACGCCGCCTCGGCCGCCTGCTGCGGATTGGCCGCCTTGCGCACGCCCAAGGCGGTTTGCAAGGCTACGTCGCCCGCCACGAAGGCATCGGGCCAGCGCAATGCGCGCATCGCAATGTACTGTGCCGTCCATGGCCCTATGCCCGGCAGGGCCTGCAGCGCGGCCAGCGTGGCGGGAATGTCTACACCGGGTTGCAACACCACATCGCCATTGATCACCGCTTGCGCCAGCGCCTGGATGGCACGCTGGCGCTGGCGCACGATGCCCATCTGCCCTAGCTCATCACCACTGGCCTGGGCCAGCACCTGCGGCGTGGGGAAGAGCCGGTTGACGCCAGTCGGCGCCTTGGGTACGTCAGCCCCCCAGCGCTCCACCAGGCGCGCGCACAGTGTGCGGGCGGCCTGTACCGTGATCTGTTGGCCGAGGATGGCGCGCACACCCAACTCAAACCCATCCAGACAGCCAGGCACGCGCAGGCCATCGGAGCCGGGGAAGTCGTCCTGCATGCAGGGGTTGATGGCCCAGGGCTCGGCGTCGAGGTCCAGCATCGCGCGCAACCGGGCCAGCACCTGGGGCAGCGCGTCGTTCAGGCTATTGCAGATGTCAAAGACCACGGTGCAACGCTCAGGCTCAAAGCGCGCCTGCACCCAACCGCTGTAGGTGCGCTTGGCCACCGTCAACGACAGTGTGCGCGCCAACGTCAAACGGGTGGGATCCACCCGTTCCATGCCGGCAATCTGCCGCGTGGCGAAGAAGCCGAGCATCGCGGCCACGTCGTACGGCGGGCGATAGGCGCTCTTGAGCACAAAGCCGGCGGTGTTGGGTGCGGTGGGGCTGCCCACCGGTTCACGGTCCTTGCGCAACTGGCGTGGCTGCAAGCGGTAGTGCTCGACAAAACTGGCATTGAAGCGGCGCAGGCTGCCAAAGCCGCTGAGTGCGGCAACCTCGGTCACCGGCAGTTGGGTATCGGTCAGCAGGCGCTTGGCCATCAGCAGGCGACGCGTCTGCAGATACTGCAGTGGCGACACGCCGTAATGCGTCTCGAAAATGCGGCGCACGTGGCGCTCGCTGACACCCAGCCGATGGGCCAGATCGGCCATCGAAGGCGTGCCATCACTCCACAACGCAGGCTCGTCCAGCAGGCGCGCGGCCTGTTGGGCAAGGATTGCGGAGGCGTCTTGCGTAGACCAATTTTGCAGGCTGCCCAGCGCAGCACCGTTCAGCAGCGTAGAGCCCGGGGCCAGCTCGGGGCGGCACCGCAGGCAAGGGCGATAGCCGGCGGATTCGGCCTGTGCCGCCAGCGCAAAGAAACGGCAGTTCTCGCGCTTGGGCGTGCGCACCCGGCACACCGGGCGGCAGTAGACACCGGTGGAGCTGACTGCCGTGAAGAAGCGGCCATCAAACCGCGCATCCCGCGCCTTCAGCGCCAGGTAGCAGGCGTCGTCCTCGGCGGGGGTGTTGGTGCGGATGCTGATGGGGGTTGCGGCTTGCATGGGGGGAATGATACGCAGCGGGGCGGAGAGAAGTAGCCATTTTCGGACACGTGGCTGGGAGC
>JANXVI010000478.1 GCA_025351745.1 Rhodoferax sp. | reverse complement strand
ACGTCAGCATCTTGTGCAAACTTCTCTACGTTCTCCTGGTCGATCATGATGATGACCGTCAGATAAGGGCGTTTGTCGCCCACCACTACTGCATCGGTGATGTAGGGCGAGAACTTGAGGTCGTTTTCCAGTTCGCTGGGGGTAATGTTCTTGCCGCCGGCCGTGATGATGATGTCGTTCATGCGGTCAGTGATACGGTAGTAGCCATCGGCATCCACCACGCCCACGTCACCGGTGTGCAGCCAGCCGTCTTGGTCTATGGTTTGTGCGGTCTTCTCAGGCTGGTTCAGGTAGCCGGCAAACACGTTTTTGCCGCGCACCAGAATTTCACCGGTGGCCGTGTCTAGCCGGACCTCGTTGTAGGCCGCAGCCGGTCCAATCGAGCCGGGCTTCATCTTGCCGGCTGGCACGCCCGTGGATGCGCCGCAGGTTTCGGTCATACCCCAGACTTCGAGCATGGGCACGCCCAGCGCAAGGTACCAGCGCACCAAATCCGGCGAGATGGGGGCTGCGCCCGTCACCAAAAAGCGGGCACGGTGGATGCCAATAAGCTTGCGCACGTTGTTCAGCACCACCCACTGGGCCAGCGTGAACTGGATCTTGAGCCAGGCACTGACCGGCTGGCCTGCAAGAACCCGGTCGGCAATGGCCGTTCCCACACCAATGGCCCAGGCGTAGGAGGCCTGCTGGAGCCACCCTGATTCCTTCAAGGAGATCATGACGCCCGAGTAAAACTTTTCCCACACGCGGGGCACGGCGGTGAAGACGGTGGGCGCAATCTCCCGTACGTTTTCGGGAATCGTCTCGGGGTTTTCCACAAAATTGAGTTTGGCGCCGGTGTACAAGGAAAAGTACTCGCCGCCCATGCGTTCGGCTATGTGGCACAGCGGCAGAAAACACATGCGCTCATCGTGTTCGTCTTGTGCGACAAGCGTGTTGTAGCCCCGCACGGTGTACACCAAGCCTTGGTGCAGGTGCATGGCGCCTTTGGGTTTACCTGTGGTGCCCGAGGTATAGACCAAAATAGCCAGGTCGTTTGGTTTGCAGGTAGCCACGCTACGCTCCACAACGCCGGGGTTCTTGACCAGGTAGTCGTGGCCAACGACGCGAAGCGTGTCCAAGCTGATCACGCCGGGGTCGTTCAGGTCGCGCAGGCCTTCCATGTCAAACACCACGATTTTGCGCAACAGCGGCAAGTGCGGGCGTACCTCCAGCGCCTTGTCAAGTTGTTCATCGTCTTCGACGAACAGCACGCGGGTCGCAGAGTCTGCACACAGGTATTGCACCTGCGATGGTGCATCGGTAGGGTAGATGCCGTTGGATACACCACCGGCGGAGAGCACCGCCAAATCTGCAAATACCCACTCGACAACCGTGTTGGCCAGTATGGACGCGCAATCGCCTTTGGCAAACCCCAGGCTCAGCAGACCGGCGGCTATTTCGCGCACAGCCTCGGCAGACTGGGTCCAGGTCCAACTGCGCCACAGGCCCAGGTGTTTTTGCCGCAGCCACACGTTGGGCCCGCGCTGGGTCACGCCATTCCAGAACAGTGCAGGTATGGTGTCGCCTGCCAACATGATGTCGTTACAGGGTTTGATCGAAGAGGTATCCCAGAGTCTGCTCATGCCTGTGTCCTAAAAATTTGCCGCCGGGCCGCCCCAAGGCAAATTAGCCCCCTCGGGGGGCAGCGACCCGCACAGCGGTGGAGCGTGGGGGTCATATTCATCTCCAGGTCTTCTTCTTCTTCCAGCGCCGCTCGCCGCGTACACCGTCTTCTTTCAGGCCCAGGTAGAACTCCTTGATGTCGTCCTTCTCCCGCAGGTGGGCGCAGGTGTCTTCCATGACGATGCGTCCGTTCTCCAACACGTATCCATAGTCAGACGCATTGAGCGCCATATTCGCGTTTTGTTCGACCAGCAAAATGGTGGTGCCGCGCTCGCGGTTGATGCGCACCACGATTTCAAAGATTTCTTTGGTGAGCTTGGGTGACAAACCCAGGCTGGGTTCATCCAGCAAGATCAAATCAGGGTTGGCCATCAACGCGCGCGAGATGGCCAGCATTTGCTGCTGACCGCCAGACAGCAGGCCAGCCGGTTGGGCAGAGCGTTCGCGCAGGATGGGGAAATAGTTGAATACTGTTTCCATGTCGCGGGCCACTCCATCACGATCAGAGCGGGTGTACGCACCCATCTGCAGGTTGTCGCGCACGCTGAGCAGCGGAAAAACCTCGCGGCCTTCGGGTACATGGCTCAGCCCCTGTTGAACGATGTCTGACGGGTCGTGGGCGGTGATGTCTTCGCCCTTGAATTCGATTGTGCCCTTGCGTGGGTCGATGATGCCGGAGATGGTTTTGAGGATGGTGGTCTTGCCGGCACCATTGGAGCCCAGCACCGTGGCAATCTCGCTGCGGCGCACCTGCAGACTGACGCCGCGTATCGCCTTGATCGGGCCATAGGCGCTCTCGACATTGAGCAGCTTCAAGACGGGCAGGTCGCTGATGGCGGGTGGCAAAGTGCTCATACCGACCCCTCGACACGCGTTTGCCCCGAGGCCTTGCGCCGCAAGGACGACACATCGTCCGTCGAGCCCAGATAGGCTTCAATGACGCCGGGGTCGTTTTGTACCTCGCGCGGCGTACCCATGGCCAGCATTTCTCCCTGGTTCATAGCCAGCACGCGGTCCGACACCTTGGACACCAAAGACATGTCATGCTCCACCATCAACACGGTGATGCCCAACTCATGCTTGATGTCCTGTATCCAGAAGGCCATGTCATCGGTCTCTTCCACGTTTAAACCGCTGGAGGGCTCGTCCAGCAGCAATAGCTTGGGTTCGGTGCACAGGGCACGCGCCAATTCCACCACTTTGCGCACGCCATAGGGCAGACCCGCCACAAAGGTGTCACGATAGTGTTGCAGGCTTAAAAAGTCTATGACCTCTTCGGCCTTTTCGCGCGCCTTCAGTTCGGCCTCGCGCACCTTGGAGGTGAAGAGCAGGTCTTGCCACAGACCCGTGGCCCGGTGTGTGTGGCGTCCGATAAGGAGGTTGTGCAAGACAGAGGCATGCTCAAACAACTCGATGTTCTGGAACGTGCGCGCTATGCCCAGCGAAGCCACGTTCTGCGGTGGCTGTGTCGTCAGTGGCAGCATGCCATTGGGGCCCTGAAAATCAATACTGCCGGTCGTGGGCGTGTAGATGCGGCTGATCAGGTTGAACACCGTGGTCTTGCCTGCACCGTTGGGGCCGATCAGCGTGAACACCTCGCCCTGCTTGACGTCAAAGCTCACATTGTTGACCGCCAGCACGCCCCCAAAGCGCAGGCTGAGGTTCTTCGCGGATAAAAGTATTTCGCTCATTTCAGACGATCAGATTTCTGGAAGGACTTTTGGCGTTTGAACATGCCCTTGCGGTAGAACGGAAACATTTGCAGGTAGGTGCGAATCTTCAACCAGCGTCCATAAAGGCCCATGGGTTCAAACAACACAAAGGCGATCAGCACCAGGCCGTAGACCAGGCCCTGCAAACCAGGCGCTTGGCCCACCACGGCGGGCAGATAATCTTTCGACATCGCGATCACCTGGGGCATGGTTATTAAAAAGATTGCACCCAAAAAAGCGCCATGCACCGAGCCCGCGCCGCCAATCACAATCATCAGCAACAGGTCGATGGACTGGAGGATGTTGAACTGGTCGGGCGATATGAACTGCAGGTTGTGGGCGTACAGCGCGCCAGCAATGCCAGCCAGTGCGGCTGATATCGCAAACGACAAAGTCTTGTAGTAGGCCAGGTGTATGCCCATGCTCTGTGCAGAAATTTCAGAGTCGCGTATCGCCACAAAGGCGCGCCCCGTGGGCGAGCGCAGCAGGTTCAAAATGCCCAGCGTGGCGAGCACGGTGATCAGCAAGCACAGGAAGTAGAACTGGTCACCGGTGTCCAGCACCCAGCCAAAAATATCGGGTTTTTTGATGTGGATGCCCGCGTTTCCGCCGGTGACCGATTCCCAGCGTGCCAGCACCTCTTCGACAATGAAGCCAAATGACAGGGTGGCGATGCCCAGGTAGATGCCTTTCACGCGTAGCGCGGGCAAGCCCACGACCAGGCCAACCGCGCCCGACAAGCCCGCGGCGCAAGCCAGCGCGATGGGGAAGGGCACCCCCATGTTGGTCAACACCGCATGGGTATAAGCGCCCACCCCGAGAAAAGCTGCATGCCCCATGGAGAACAGGCCGGTAAAGCCTGCCAACAGCATCAGGCCCAGCCCAGCCACGGAATAGATCAACACCAGCGTCAGTTGGGCCAACCAGTATTCGGCGAACAACCACGGTGCGGCCAAAAGCAGCAGCAGCAGCGCGCCGTACCAGAACACATGTCCGCCATGCTTGGCCAGATTGATGTCCTGGCCATAGTCGGTTTTGAAGACAAAACGCATATTAGATGGCTCCCCCCCGAGGCGTCTTCGGCGCCTTCCCCTCAGGGGGCGCTACCAGCGGCCCGGCGAAGCCGGTTCCACAGTAGCCCTGGCAGGCTGCACGTCGCACATCGCTGTATTTCAGCCTCATACGCAATTCTCCGTAGGGCCGCCCCAAGGGGAATAAGCCCCCGTGGGGGGCAGCGCAGTACACGCAGTGACAAGCGTGGGGGTCATACTTTCTTCCTTAGCTTTTCGCCAAACAGACCATTGGGTTTGACCATCAGCATGATGAGCACCACCACATAGGCGGCGGTGTCCTTGAAGCCTTCTGGCAGATAGAAGCCCGACAGAGATTCCACGATGCCAATCACCAGCCCGCCCACGATGGCGCCGGGCAAGCTGCCAAAGCCGCCAACCACCGCGGCCGGAAAAGCCTTCAGGCCAATGAAGCCCATGTTGGCGTGCACAAAGGTAATGGGTGCCAGCAGAAGACCCGCGATGGCGGCAACCGCAGCCGCCAGGCCCCACGCAATGCCGTTGAGCCGCTGCACCGGTATGCCCATGTAGTAGGCGGCCAATTGGTTTTGCGACGCGGCTTGCATGGCAATGCCCAGCTTGCTGTAGCGAAACAGTGCAAAAAGCAGCGCACACAACACGGCCGTGGCGCCGATCACTGCCATATGCTCCACATTGAGCACCACGCCAGCGACCTTCCAGATTTCGTCTTTGTAGGGCACTGGCAACGCCTGCGTGTCCGTGCCAATGCCAGGCACCATGGTGATGGCACCGCGCGCCACATAGCCAATGCCGATGGTCAGCATCACGACGGAGAACGCGGGCTGCCCCAGGATAGGCCGTATGACAGCACGCTCCAGCACCACCCCAAAGACGGCCATGGCCGCTATCGCACTGATGACGGCCAGCCAATAGGGAAATCCCAGCATGGTCATGCCGACCAGGCCGCCAAACGCGCCCAGCATCATCAGCTCGCCCTGCGCGAAGCTCACGGTTTCGGTGGCTTTGTAGATCAACACGAAGCCCAGTGCAATCAGCCCGTAGATGCACCCTTGTGCAATCCCGCTGATGACCAGTTGAACAAACAGCACATCGTCTCCTATTGTTTTTATGCTCCCCGGTTATAGCTGCTGCGAATCAATTCGCCGATAGGGTTGTCACTGATGCGGCTGTCTCGGGCGTGACTGTTTAATCAACGACATGCAAGACTCCGTAGAAACCCGCAAACACGGCGCCGTTGCCGTGGTCTCGCTGAACCGCGCCGATGTGCGCAACGCAGTGGATGCCGAGACCGCGCGCAAACTCTACGATGCGTTTGTAGCCTTTGATGCAGACCCCGATGCACGCGTTGCGGTGTTCCATGGCGCCCATGGCCACTTCTGTGCGGGCTGGGATTTGCAAGCCGGTGCGCGTATGGCCCAAGACTCGCTGCTGGGTGGCGATCCATTTGCCGGGCTCGATTTCGCGCCCGATGACTACGCAGCAGACGCAACGGGCCCGCTTGGACCCATGGGGCCATCGCGCCTGATGATGTCCAAGCCCGTTATCGCCGCCGTCAGTGGCGCGGCTGTTGCAGGGGGCATGGAGCTGGCTTTGTGGTGCGACATGCGCGTGATGGAACAGGATGCCTACTTCGGCGTGTACTGCCGCCGCTTTGGCGTGCCATTGATCGACGGCGGTACGGTGCGCTTGCCACGCTTGATCGGCATGGGCCACGCCATGGATCTGATATTGACGGGGCGAAAGGTCGAGGCGGCCGAGGCCTTGCAAATGGGTTTGTGCAACCGTGTGGTGCCCACCGGCGAAGCTTTGCGTGCGGCCATCGCGTTGGCGGAGCAATTGGCGGGTTTTCCCCAGCGCACCATGCTTGCTGACAGAGCCAGCGCATATGCGCAATGGAACCTGGCCATGCCGCAAGCACTGCACCAGGAGTGGCAGCGCGGCAAGGCCTGTATCGGGGACGCATTGGAAGGCGCGGCGCGCTTCACCGCAGGCGCCGGGCGGCACGGAGCGTAGTGGCTGTTGCACGGTAAGATGGCAAGTGCTTTAAGAAAAAAGTGCCTCTAGCCCTCGTGGAATATACGTAACATGCTACTAAATATGTAGCAATTAACCAGAAATCCAGACCTGTGGCCATTGCAGGTCGCTACTGGTCTTTGTCTTTACACTACCGCGGTTTTGGAGATTTCGCGCGGCTTGCCTTCATCGTCAATGGCCACATAGGTCACCGATGCTTCGGTTACCTTGATGTACTGGCCTTGCGTGCGGTAGCGCTCGGCATACACCTCAACCTTGACGGTGATGGAGGTGCGCCCGATGCGCGTAACCTTGGAAAAGAAGGACAGGATGTCGCCAACCCGCACCGGGTGCTTGAACACAAACTCGTTAACCGCAACTGTTGCCATGCGGCCTTCGGTGTAGCGCGCGGGGAGCACTGAGCCCGCCAGGTCGACCTGGGCCATGACCCAGCCGCCAAAGATGTCGCCATTGGCATTGCAGTCCGCCGGCATGGGAATGACTTTGAGGACCAGTTCATCGTCTTTGGGCAGCTGGAGCGTGGGTGGACTTGAGTTTATAGACATAGGCACAATCCTAACCTCTTGCAGGATAGACCCACAAAACTTTCTCCCCATGCGCGACCACAGCCACCAAGCCCCAGCTCCTGCCCCCACTTTGAACGTAGCCGCGACGCGCACCAAGTCCGACTGGGACACGATCCAGCGCCTCTTCCCCTATTTGTGGACCTACAAGTGGCGGGTCATCTTCGCGCTGACATTCATGGTGGGCGCCAAGTTCACCAATGTGGGCGTGCCACTCTTGCTCAAGACGCTGGTCGACCGCATGAGCTACAAACCGGGCGATCCTGCGGCGCTACTTGTCGTGCCGGTTGCGCTGCTGCTGGGCTACGGTGCCTTGCGCTTGTCCACGTCGGCGTTGACCGAGCTGCGCGAGCTGGTGTTCTCCAAGGCCACCCAGGGCGCCGCGCGCAGCATTGCGCTGCAAACGTTTGAACACTTGCACGCGCTGAGCCTGCGCTTCCACCTGGAACGCCAGACGGGCGGCATGACACGCGACATCGAGCGCGGTGTGCGCGGCATCGAATCGCTGATTTCGTTCTCGCTGTTCAGCATCGTGCCTACGCTGATTGAGGTTGCGTTGGTGCTGACCATTCTGGCTGTGAAGTTCGATGTATGGTTTGCGTGGATCACGCTCTCAGCTCTGGCGCTGTACATCACGTTCACTGTACTGGTGACCGAGTGGCGCAGCAAGTTCCGCCGCGAGGCCAACGAGTTCGATTCAGCAGCCCATTCCAAGGCCATCGATTCGCTGTTGAACTACGAGACCGTCAAGTATTTCAACAACGAAAGTTTCGAGGCCAAACGTTATGACGACAGCCTCAAGCGCCTGCGCACCGCTCGGCTCAAGAGCCAGACCACGCTGTCCATGCTGAACACCGGCCAGCAGCTCATCATCGCCACCGGCCTGGTGGCCATGCTGTGGCGTGCCACGCAGGGAGTGGTCGATGGCCGCATGACGCTGGGTGATCTAGTCATGGTGAATGCCTTCATGATCCAGCTCTATATTCCGTTGAATTTCTTGGGCGTGATCTACCGCGAGATCAAGCAAAGCCTGACCGACCTGGAGAAGATGTTTGCGCTGATGGAGCGTGAACGCGAGATTGCCGACGTGCCCGGCGCGCAGCCCTTGCAATTGCCGGGCGACACGCCGTTGGCGTTTGAGAATGTCAGCTTCTCGTACGACTTGCCCACTGCGGCCAACCCCAGCGGGGGCCGCGCCATCCTGCACAACATCAGCTTTGAGATTCCGGCCGGCAAGACGGTCGCCGTGGTCGGCCCGTCAGGCTCCGGCAAATCGACATTGGCGCGCCTGCTGTTCCGCTTCTACGATGTGTCAAATCCGCAAGAAGGCGGCCGCATCTTGATCGCCGGACAAGACATCAAGCACGTCACCCAGTCCAGCGTGCGCCAAGCCATTGGCATCGTGCCGCAGGACACAGTGCTATTCAACGACACCGTGGAATACAACATAGCCTACGGCCAACCCGGCGCGACCCGCGAGCAGGTGGAAGAGGCCGCAGCCTCTGCCCACATCCATGCCTTTATCAACTCCACACCCAAGGGTTACGGCACCATGGTGGGTGAGCGGGGCTTGAAGTTGTCCGGCGGAGAGAAGCAACGCGTGGCAATTGCCCGCACACTGCTGAAGAACCCACCCATTCTGATTTTTGATGAAGCCACGTCGGCCCTGGACTCGGCCAATGAGCGCGCCATCCAGGCCGAGCTGCAAAGCGTCGCCCGCAACAAGACCACGTTGGTGATCGCGCACCGGCTGTCCACAGTGGTCGATGCGCATGAGATTCTGGTGATGGACGCGGGGCGCATCATTGAGCGGGGCAACCATGCGACGCTGTTGGCGGCGAATGGTCGGTATGCGGAGATGTGGGCGCTGCAGCAGCAGAGTGCGGAGTAAAAAAATCCCTAAGCCATTCTGGGCTGTAGCCCTCGTATTTGTTGCATAGTTTGCTATGCAATTGATAGTAATTGGTGTGGCAGAGCTTGGGGCATGGGTTCCCGACTCATGGTGTCAAAGGCCCACAAATCGGCTGGAAACCAAGCCCCACGCCCTGCGGGGTGGCCTTGTTGATTTTGGTGCGAGCGATGACTGCAATGGGGCATGTTGCGGCCGAGCGTGTCGGGCTATATTTCCGCCCGAGCCTTCCCAGATTCGGCAGGCAATGAGGAGCGGTCCCTCATGAGAAATGTTATCGACAGAATTTGGTGCGTCCCGGCGTATTTTCCGTATCTCCAACCTCCTCTGACCGAAGATGCTATTGCGTCCGCCGAAAAAG
>JANXVI010000379.1 GCA_025351745.1 Rhodoferax sp. | reverse complement strand
GCCGGTGGCGCGCTGTGCGGCATCGCGGATCAGCGCCTCGGTGTAGTCCATCAGGTCCTGGTAGTTCCAGTACGCTGCGTAGAACTCCATCATCGTGAACTCGGGGTTGTGGCGCACGCTGATACCTTCGTTGCGGTAGCTGCGGTTGATCTCAAACACACGCTCGAACCCGCCAACGATCAGGCGCTTGAGGTACAGCTCGGGCGCGATGCGCAGGAACATCTCCTGGTCCAGCGCGTTGTGGTGCGTCTTGAAGGGCTTGGCATTCGCGCCGCCGGGGATGGGGTGCAACATGGGTGTCTCGACTTCGAGGAAGTCGTTGGCCACCATGAAGTCGCGCAGTGCTGTTACGGCCTTGCTGCGTGCCATGAAGCGCTTGCGGGCTTCCACGTCGGTCATCAGGTCCACATAACGCTGGCGGTACTTGGTTTCCTGGTCGGCCATGCCGTGGAACTTGTCGGGCATTGGGCGCAGGCTCTTGGTCAGCAGGCGCACGCTGGTGGCGTGGATGGACAGTTCACCGGTCTTGGTCTTGAAGACCTTGCCTTCGGCGGCGACGATGTCGCCCAGGTCCCAGTGCTTGAACGCGGCGTATAGGTCCGCGCCAACGTCTTCGCCCTTGACATAAATCTGGATACGCCCGCCGGTGGGACCAAACGATGCATCCTGCAGCGTGCAGAAACTGGCCTTGCCCATGACGCGCTTGAGCATCATGCGACCGGCTACTTTGGCGGTAGTGCCTTGTGTCTCTAACTCTTCGGTGGTCTTCGCATCAAACTCGGTAAACAGCGCCTCGGCCTTGTGGCTGGGCTTGTAGTCGTTGGGGAAGGCCACGCCTTTGCCATCCACCTGCTGCTGGCGAATGGCCTTGAGCTTTTCGCGCCGCTCCAGCATCAGCTGGTTTTCGTCCTGTGCGGGGGCTATGGCGGGTGCAGAAATGGGTGCTTGTGGTTCAGACATGGAGTGCGCGCAGAGTGAAATCGAGGGATGGCCGCTGGGTGGGCCGTAACCCTCAATTCTAGTCGCCACCGGGCGTCAGCGGCTATGATGCATTCGCCTTCGCTAACGCACGCCACGTGCACACCATGTTCTACCAAATCATCTCTTTGTTGCTGGAAGTTGTTGCCGGATTGCTCGCCGGCACCTGCCTTTTGCGTTTGTATATGCAGTACCAGCGCATACCGATGTCGACTCGCTCTGGTAACCCGCTGGGCAAGTTCATTTTTGCACTCACCGATTGGCTGGTATTGCCACTGCGCCGTGTGATTCCCCCTGCTGGGCGCTGGGACATGGCGAGTCTGGTCGGGGCGTTTCTGATCCAGTTGGCGCAATTCCTTATCTTGTGGGTGGTTTTAGGCATGGGCATGAGCCTGGTGTCGGTCTTCGTGCTGGCGGCCTTTGGTCTGGTGCGCATGGGTATTTCGGGCATGACGGGGCTGGTCATCATTTACGCGATCTTGAGCTGGGTGCAGACCCAATCCTCAGTGGCAGATTTGCTGGAACGCCTGGTCACGCCGATGCTGATACCGATCCGTCGCGTGCTGCCATTGGTGGGGGGCATTGACTTGTCGCCGTTGGTATTGCTTCTGTTGCTACAGGTTTCCGCGATTGTGTTGGGGTCTTTGCAGGCGTCAGTGTTAGTGGCGCTGTAGACCCATCCGATTGATCGGTGCCCGTGCCCTGGCGCACAGACAGAGTTGCACTAGAGTTGGAAAGATCAATGCCATCTGAAAGACAAAATCCCATGCAACCCACCACTGCAGTGCCGACGGCCGTCAGCCGAGCCCCGAAGAACCCTATTCGGGGTCTTTTGGGATGGCTCGCATTGTGCTTTGTCGCTGCGGCCCTTGGCGGCTTGGCGTCATCCAATGCAGCTGGCTTTTATGCGCAGTTGGTGCAACCCACTTGGGCGCCCCCCGCGTGGCTATTTGGTCCCGTTTGGACATTGTTGTACGCCATGATGGGTGTGGCCGCCTGGCTGGTGTGGAAGGACCAGGGTTGGCGCACCGCGCACGCGGCTTTGAGCCTGTTCGTAGCGCAGCTTGCGGCAAACGCACTGTGGACTTGGCTCTTCTTCGTATGGCACTTGGGTGCAGTGGCGTCTGCCGAAATCGTGCTGTTGTGGTTGATGATTGCCTTTACGGCATGGAAATTCTGGCACATACGCAAATTAGCGGGCGGGTTATTGCTGCCCTATCTGCTGTGGGTCAGCTTCGCAACTGCGCTGAGTTTTGCCATGTGGCGGGGCAATCCGCAGATTTTGTAGATTGCCCCTGTCCGGGCACCAACGCTTTTGGGAGTTGTCAAATAACTGCGTCGGCAGGCTGACGCTGCAACATGGCCAGTGAATTGGCCACTGTCTTGCGCAGTTCACGGCGGTCGCAGATCAAGTCCACAGCGCCCTTGGTTTGCAAAAATTCCGAGCGCTGGAAGCCTTCTGGCAAAGTAACGCGAACCGTGGATTCGATGACCCGCGGACCGGCAAAACCAATCAAGGCCTTGGGCTCGGCAATCACGATGTCGCCCAAGAACGCAAAACCAGCACTGACGCCGCCCATGGTTGGGTCGGTCAGCACGCTGATAAAAGGCAGGCCCTTTTTTGCCAGGCGGGTCAATGACGCGTTGGTCTTGGCCATTTGCATCAGCGACAACAAGCCCTCCTGCATGCGCGCGCCACCAGTGGCGGTGAAGCACAAGAACGGCACTTTCTGTTCGATGGCCGATTCGACGCCACGCACAAAACGCTCGCCAACGACCGAGCCCATGCTGCCGCCCATGAAATCGAATTCAAAGCACGCTGCCACCAGACTGATGCCCATCACAGCGCCGCCCATGACCACCAGCGCGTCGGTCTCGCCGGTGTTCTCAAGGGCTTGCTTCAGGCGTTCGGGGTATTTGCGGCTGTCCTTGAACTTGAGGGGGTCGACCGGAAGCACTTCTTGACCGATCTCGAAGCGGCCTTCGTTGTCCAGAAACACATTGAGTCGGGCGCGTGCGCCGATGCGGTGGTGGTGGCTGCAGGTGGGGCAGACGTTCTGGTTTTGCTCCAGATCGGTCTTGTACAGCACGGATTCACAACTGGGACACTTGACCCACAGCCCTTCAGGGACGCTGCGGCGGTCGGCCGGATCGGTTTGCTGAATCTTTGGGGGGAGTAATTTTTCAAGCCAGCTCATAGATAGTCTCTCCAGTGCATCGCCCAAGCGGGCTGTCAACAGAATAACGGATTATCCGATATTGGCGCAAGCTGCTGTTCTGTCTCCGACGTGGCCGCGCCCAAGGCTGCGCTCCGTGTCACCCTATGACGCTGGTCGCTGCGCGACTCCACTGCACTGCTCACGCCCGGCGGGAGGCTCAGAAACTCGCCCTGCGGGCTCAAACGCCTGAGCCTCTTG
>JANXVI010000446.1 GCA_025351745.1 Rhodoferax sp. | reverse complement strand
GCCAGCGCGCTTGCGAATGACCTGAAGTCGCCCACCGACGGCCGACAGCTGGGTGTGGATGCCGACGTATGGGGCCTGGACCACGGCACCTGGTCCATCTTGAAGCCCATGTTCCCCAAGGCCGACATCCCGGTGCTGCAGCTGAGCATGGACTACAGCCGCCCACCTGCCGAGCACTATGCGCTGGGCCAACAGTTGCATGCCCTGAGGGAACGCGGCGTGCTGATCGTTGGCAGCGGCAACGTCGTGCACAACCTGCGCGCCATGCGCCACACATCAAGTCCCAACGAAGCCTATGACTGGGCCGCCGAATTTGACACCCTGGTCCATGAACAGATCAAGACCGGCCATCTGGACACACTGCAAAACTTCCAGGCCTTAGGTGCCGTGGCCCAACAGGCCCATCCGACCTATGAACACTATCTGCCACTGCTGTATGCCGCTGGCGCCGCCCGCAGCAATGATGTGCCGCGCTTTTTCAATGCCGGTTACCAGGGTGCGGCGATCTCCATGCAGTCCATCGTGTGGGAATAATTGGCCAGACCCCGCGCCGCTATCATCCCGGCATGGGAGAAAACAACACCACCAGTAGCCGCTTAGTCGCCGATCCAAGCGCCGATCTGGCCACCACATTCATAGCCCGCTGGAGCGGTGTCACCGCCTCCGAACTTTCAACCGCCCAAAGTTTTGTCCGAGAGCTGTGCGATCTATTGGGCACAGAGCCGCCCCACCCCACGGCCGCGCAGGATTACATGTTCGAGCGCCCCATCACCTTCAGCCATGGTGACGGGTCCAGCAGCGCGGGGCGTATCGACTGCTACCGCCGAGGTCACTTTGTGCTTGAGGCCAAGAAGCTGCGCGCAGGCGTCGCCACCAAGGGCTTTGACGATGCGCTCTTGCGAGCCCGCGCGCAAGCCGAAGGTTATGCCCGTGCGCTGCCTGCAGCTGAAGGTCGCCCTCCGTTCCTGCTGGTGGTGGACGTCGGCAATGTCATCGAGTTGTATTCCGAGTTCAGCCGCAGCGGTGCCACCTACACCCCGTTTCCAGACCCGCGCAGCCACCGCATTAAGCTGGCGGACTTGGTCCAACCCAAGGTACGGGAAACGCTGCGTGCCATCTGGACGCAACCCGACAGCCTGGACCCCGCCCGCGCCAGCGCCCGTGTCACCCGCGAAGTAGCAGCTCAACTGGCCGAGCTTGCAAAATCACTGGAGCAGAGCGGCCACCGTGCGGATCATGTCGCCGCATTTTTGACACGCTGCCTGTTCTGCATGTTCGCTGAAGATGTGGAACTGTTGCCAACCGGGAGTTTCTTGAAGTTGCTGCAAACCTGGCGCGAACTACCCGCAACCAGCCAGCACATGCTGCGCGATCTCTGGACCACGATGGACCACGGCGGCTTCAGTGCGGCATTGGCGGCGCAGGTGCTGCACTTCAACGGTAAATTGTTCAAGGAGCCCTCGTCGGAGGGCTATAGCTTGCTACTGAATCAGGAGCAAATTGAGCTACTGATCGCCGCCGCCCAAGCCAACTGGCGCGAGGTAGAACCTGCCATCTTCGGCACCCTGCTGGAGCGCGCGCTGGACCCAACCGAACGCCATGCCCTGGGTGCCCACTACACGCCGCGCGCCTATGTGGAGCGGCTGGTGCTACCCACGGTGGTGGAGCCATTGCGTGCCGACTGGGCCAATGCCCAGGCCGCGTCGCTTGTGCTGGCGCAAGAGGCGTCGGAGCTGAGTGGCAAGGCGTATGAAGCCAAGATGACCGAGGCTAGAGCCGAAGTGAGCAAGTTTCACCACCAGCTCTGCACCACGCGTGTGCTGGACCCGGCCTGCGGCAGCGGCAATTTCTTGTACGTAACGCTGGAGCATCTCAAACGACTCGAAGGCGAAGTGCTCAACCAGTTCGAAGCCTTTGGCCAGACCCAAGGCAGCTTGGCGCTGGAGGGCGAAACCGTCACGCTGCAGCAACTGCGTGGCATTGAGCTGAACGACCGCGCCGCAGCACTGGCCGAGCTGGTGCTGTGGATCGGTTTTCTGCAATGGCACATCCGCACCCGTGGCAACAAGGCGGTGGCCGAGCCCGTGGTACACAACTACGGCAACATTGAATGCAGGGATGCGGTGCTGGCCTGGACAAATATCGATCTGATGAGGAGTGAAGAAGGCCAAGTGGTTATGCGTTGGGACGGTAAGACCAAAAAAATTGATCCCGTAACAGGCGAAGAAGTCCCAGATGAGTCTGCGCAAGCCCCGGAATGGGTGTACTCCGATCCAAGCCAAGCGAACTGGCCGGATGTTGACTACGTCATCGGCAATCCACCTTTTATTGTCGATAAAAAAATGCGCTTAACTCTAGGCAATGGCTATGTCAACGCCCTGAGGGGAGCATATGAAAAGCTGCCAGATTCAATTGATTTTGTTCTGTATTGGTGGAACAAGTCTGCTCAGCTTCTGACTTCAAAGAAATTGAAGGCATTTGGATTCATCACCACAAACTCTATTCGCCAAACATTCAATCGCCGGGTGATCGAGGCGAATATGAGCAAAGGTCTCCGGATTATGTTCGCTATACCTGATCACCCGTGGGTCGACAACGCCGATGGAGCCGCAGTGCGCATCGCAATGACAGTTGCCTCACTTAGAACCGACAAACTTGCGATATTGCAAACGGTCGTCCGCGAGTTTCAAAGTGAAGACGGAGCGGACGGGTTAGCGGTCATGCTTGAAGAAGAGTCGGGCGCCATTCACGCAGATTTGACTATCGGCGCGGACGTCGTGAACACGAGGCAATTGGTCGCTAGTGCGGACCTGTCACATGTCGGCATGATTCCCTATCACCCAAAGTTTTTGGTTACGAAAGAACAAGCCAGCCAGCTCGGTCTTGGCCAACTCGACGGGTTGGAAAAAAGAATTCGCCCGTACAGAAATGGCAAAGACCTTACTGAAACGCCTCGCGAATTATTTGCACTGGATATGTTTGGGCTTACGAGTGAACAACTCAGGAGCGAATATCCGGCTGTCTACCAGTGGATACAAAGCCAGATTAAGCCGACTCGCGACCAAGACCCACGTACTTCCCATCGAATCAATTGGTGGACCTTTGCAGAACCGAGAAAGGAAATGCGAAAGGCACTTTATGAGTTGCCGAGGTATATAGCTACTGTGATGACTGCAAAGCACAGGGTCTTCCAATTTTTGGACTCAACCCTGATGCCAGATCAAAAGTTGGTGGTCATTGCTGTATCAGACGCATTCGCCCTCGGCGTACTGTCCAGTCAGGTGCACAGCAGCTACGCACTGGCTGCGGGCAGCACCTTGGAAGACCGCCCGGTTTATGTCAAAACAACTTGCTTTGAAACCTTCCCCTTTCCCGACGGTGATACCGGCCTCACCCCCGAGCTACGCACCCGCATCGCCAACCTTGCGGAGCAGATCGACGCGCACCGCAAGCAAGTGCTGAGTCAACCCGGCGCGGCGGCGGCCAAGCTTACGCTAACCGGTCTGTACAACGTCCTCGAAGCCCTGCGCGAAGGCAGAGCACTGAACGCCAAAGAAAAAATCATCTACACCCAGGGCTTAGTCGGCGTACTCAAAGACCTGCACGACGAACTGGACGCGGCGGTGTTGGAGGCCTACGGTTGGAACGACGCGCCCGAAACACCTGAGCTATTGAACCGGCTAGTCGCGCTGAATGCACGCCGCGCCGCGGAGGAGAAAGCAGGCACAGTGCGCTGGCTACGCCCGGAATTTCAAAACCCGGTCATCACTCCCACCATCGAATCGCTATCAAATAATGAGCCACATACTCATATTCCACGAGGGCTACAGGCCGATTTGGCACTAACCATTCCTGAAAAAGCACCCCTAGGCAAGTTTGCCAAGTCGCCCAAGCCCGCGAAGACGGTTGCCCCAGCGGCGACAAGCACCACGCACCAACCCTGGCCCGCCACCTTGCCCGATCAGGTGCGCGCAGTAGCGGACGTTCTGGCCAGCATGCCCATCGCGATGCCACTAGACGCCATCGAGGCCCGTTTCAAAAGCCGCGGTGCCTGGAAGAAGAGCTTGCCCCGCATACTGGAAACTCTTGAAGCGCTGGGCCGTGCACGGCGCGAGGGCGATGCTTGGAGAAGTTGAAATGCAAAACAGTCGAGGCACAATACCGGCACGCCAACCCAAAGGGACAGCAGCATGCATCCAGTTTTCAATCTTGACGAACGCACCGTGCAAAAGTTCTGCGAATCCCACAGTATTCGCAGACTAGCCTTGTTTGGTTCACAAGCCAAGGGCACAGCCCACCCAGACAGCGATGTGGATTTCGACCCCGAAAGCGTGCCGGTCCTGATGGGTATAGCGGCGATGGAAGACGAACTCTCCAGCCTTCTGGGTGGACGCAAGGTGGACTTGCGTACTGCCCGCGACCTGTCACGGCACTTTCGAGACGAGGTAGTGCGCACAGCCCAAGTGCAATATGCACGCTGAAGACCGCTGAAGCTGATTTAACCTGACCGATCATGCACATCCGAACCGACGACCTCACTGGCCCCGAAATCCACGGCCTGCTGGAGGAGCACATGCAGCACATGCACCAGCTCTCTCCCGCCGAAAGCGTGCATGCGCTGGACCTGGACGCGCTGCGCCAGCCCGACATCACGTTCTGGACCATCTGGTCAGAGGACGCCGCACTGATGGGTTGCGGCGCGCTGAAGTCACACGGCGACGGCCATGCAGAAATCAAATCCATGCGCACGGCCGAGGCACACCGCGGCAAGGGCGTGGGCCAGGCCATGCTCGACCACATCCTGGTGGAGGCCCGCAAACGCTCCTACACCCGGCTGAGCCTGGAGACCGGTTCAGTGCCCGGCTTTGAACCCGCGCTGCGGCTCTACACGCGTTTTGGCTTCACCCAGTGCGGGCCGTTTGCCGACTATGCGGAAGACCCGTACAGCGTGTTCATGACGATAGCGCTGTAAAGCCGCTAAGGGGCCGGGACGCAGCGTGAGCTATTTTTCTTGGATAGCCGCTCTTTACGCGGGAATGAGCGTCGTCACCTTCATTGCCTACGCAATGGATAAGTCCGCCGCCAAGCGTGGCGATTGGCGCACGCCCGAGAGAACTCTGCATCTGCTCGCGCTGGCAGGCGGCTGGCCCGGCGCCTTGTGCGCGCAGCAGCTGCTACGGCACAAGTCGTCCAAGGCTCCGTTTCGGTACGTCTTCTGGGCAACCGTCTTTGTCAACGTGGTGGGATTCGTACTGCTCTTCACACCGTTCGTCCGGTTGCTACAAAACGTATAGCGCTCCACGCACGTTCTGCGAGGGCTAGAGACCTAAATGATCTATAGCCCTCCGCCAGAAGCATCCTCAGGCAAAACTGAACTGCCCCGGCGCCTGAATAGTGTCCACACCGACGTGGATGGTGTCCTTGGGCGCGAACCTGCCTTCAAGCAGCAGTTTGGACAGTGGGTTTTCAATGCGCTGCTGAATGGCACGCTTAAGCGGCCGCGCACCAAACACCGGATCAAAACCGACCTTGGCCAGCTCGGCAACCGCCGCGTCGGACACCACCAGGCCGAGATCCATCTTGGCCAGCCGGGCCATCAGCACCTGCAATTGGATCTTGGCAATCGACGCGATATTCGCGGCGTCCAATGAATGGAACACTACAGTCTCGTCAATCCGGTTCAAGAACTCGGGACGGAAGTGGTTCTTCAATTCCGCCGTCACCGCGTCCTTCACATCCTCGTAGTCCTGCCCAACCATGGACTGGATCATTTGCGAACCGATGTTGCTGGTCATCACGATGATGGTGTTCTTGAAGTCCACCGTGCGGCCCTGGCCATCGGTCAGGCGGCCATCGTCCAGCACCTGCAGCAGCACGTTGAAGACGTCGGGGTGCGCCTTTTCAATCTCGTCCAGCAGCAGCACGGCGTAGGGCTTGCGGCGCACGGCCTCGGTCAGGTAACCGCCCTCCTCGTAGCCCACATACCCCGGCGGCGCGCCGATCAGGCGGGCCACGGAATGCTTTTCCATGAATTCGCTCATGTCGATACGGATCAGGTGGTCTTCGCTGTCAAACAAAAAACCCGCAAGCGCCTTGCACAACTCGGTCTTGCCCACACCGGTGGGGCCGAGGAACAGGAATGAGCCGGTGGGGCGATTCGGGTCCGACAGACCCGAGCGCGAGCGGCGAATCGCATTGGCGACAGCCGCAATGGCTTCGTTTTGCCCGATGACGCGGTCGTGCAGCTTGGTTTCCATTTGCAGCAGCTTGTCCTTTTCGCCCTGCATCATTTTGCTGACGGGAATGCCCGTGGCACGGCTCACGACTTCGGCAATTTCATCGGCGCCGACCATGGTGCGCAGCAATTGCGCGCGGCCACCGTGCTTGGCCGATTGGGCCTTACCAGCTTCTTGTTCCTGTGCATCTTTCAGGCGTTTTTCCAGCTCGGGGAGCTTGCCATATTGCAACTCACCAGCCCGGTTGAAGTCGCCCTTGTCGGTTAGCTCCTTGATCTGGAAGCGCACCTTCTCCACCTCTTGCATGATGGTCTTGGAGCCCTGGGCCTGGGCCTTCTCAGCTTTCCAGATTTCGTCCAAGTCGGCAATTTCTTTTTGCAGCGCGGTGATCTCTTCGTTGATCAGCTCCAGGCGCTTTTGCGAGGCTTCGTCCTTCTCACGCTTAACGGCCTCGCGCTCGATCTGCAACTGGATTAGGCGACGGTCTTTCTTGTCCATGACCTCAGGCTTGGAGTCCAGCTCGATCTTGATCTTGGACGCAGCTTCGTCGATCAGGTCAATCGCCTTGTCGGGCAAAAAGCGGTCCGTGATGTAGCGGTTGCTCAACTCGGCCGCGGCTACGATGGCCGGGTCCGTGATCTGCACGCCGTGGTGCGTTTCATAACGTTCTTTGAGGCCGCGCAGGATGGCGATGGTGGCTTCTACCGTGGGCTCGCCCACCAGGATTTTCTGGAAGCGGCGCTCCAGCGCGGCATCCTTCTCGATGTATTTGCGGTACTCGTCCAGCGTGGTGGCGCCCACGCAGTGAAGCTCGCCACGCGCCAACGCGGGCTTGAGCATGTTGCCGGCGTCCATCGCGCCCTCGGCCTTGCCCGCGCCCACCATGGTGTGCAGTTCGTCAATGAACACGATGGTCTGGCCTTCGTCCTTGGCCAGGTCCTTCAGCACATTCTTCAGGCGCTCTTCAAACTCGCCACGGAACTTGGCACCGGCCAGCAGCGCGGCCATGTCCAGGCTCAGCACGCGTTTGCCCTTGAGCGAATCGGGCACCGCACCATCGACGATGCGCTGGGCCAGGCCTTCCACGATGGCGGTCTTGCCGACACCGGGTTCGCCAATCAGCACGGGGTTGTTCTTGGTGCGGCGTTGCAGCACCTGAATGGCGCGGCGGATCTCGTCATCGCGGCCAATCACTGGGTCCAGCTTGCCCATGCGGGCACGTTCGGTCAGGTCAATGCAGTATTTCTTCAGCGATTCGCGCTGGTCTTCGGCGTCCGCGTTGTCCACGTTCTGGCCGCCGCGCACGGCACTGATGGCACTCTCCAGGCTCTTGCGTGTCAGGCCATTGGCGCGCGCGATGTTGCCGATCTCGGCCTTGCTGTCGGCCAGCACCAGCAGGAATAGCTCACCGGCGATGAACTGGTCACCGCGTTTGATGGATTCTTTTTCGGCGGCCTGTAGCAGCACGCCCATGTCGCGGTCTACCGTCACCTGCTCTTGCCCCTGTACCTGGGGCTGCTTTTTCATGTAGGTCTCGGCCGCAGTCAACAACTGGGGCACGTTGACCCCGGCGCGTTGTAGCAGTGCCTTGGGGCCGTCGTCCTGGCGCAGCATGGCCACCAGCAGGTGGGCGGGTGTGATGTAGGCGTGGTCATTGGACAGCGCCAGCGTCTGCGCTTCGCCCAGCGCTTCTTGGAATTTGGTAGTCAGTTTGTCCATTCGCATATCAAAATTCTCCGGTTGGCATAAGAGCTTGGGCTCTATATGCATATTTCAAGTGCAAACGCCCTGCAACGACTTGACTAGAATCAAACGATGGACATTCGCCAGATATCGATCCGCTACCGCCAGGACCATGATCGCATTTTGGTCGACATCAACACCGGTGCGGGTGCAGAAGTGCAAGTCTGGTTGACCCGGCGCATGACCTTGCGCCTGTGGCCCCTGCTCAACCGTGTGGTCATCGACCATTTTGCGATTCCCCAGGACGCCAAGACCGACGGTTTTGTAAACTTGGCGACCATGGACACCCAAACCAAAACCATGCTGGCCGAATTCAAGCGTGACGAGGTGATGCAAAAGGCGGACTTCAGCACCCCCTACAAGAGCGGCGCAGCCCTGCATCCGCTGGGAAACAACCCCCTGCTGGTTACCGAAGTCAATTTGACGCCGTTTGGCAACGGCCAGTTGCAGCTCAACTTCAACGAAAAACTGGAAGACCCCGCCTCATTACGCGGCTTTCAGATGGATTTGTCGACCGAACTGGTGTTCGCTGTGATCAAGCTCATGGGCCACGCGCTGCAGCAGTCGCAATGGGAACTGGGGCATCACGCCGCACAAGCGACCTTGGTGGTCGACGAGGCAGCGGATGAGATTGACATGAGCCCGGATGCGACCCGGCCTACGTATTTGAATTGAACTTTGCGCAGTCTCGCTGGAGGTGGCCCGGTGCAGACTAGGCGTTCTTGGCCTGAATGCCCCATTTGGCCAAGGCCTCGTCGTCACTGACCCGCGCATCCACCCATTGCGCGCCTGCGGCTGTCTGCTCTTTCTTCCAAAACGGGGCCTGGGTCTTGAGGTAGTCCATCAGAAATTCGCAGGCCTTGAAGCTCTCGCCCCGGTGAGCCGACGTCACCGCCACCAGCACGATCTGGTCAGTGGGCTGCAACAGGCCTATGCGGTGTATGACGCGCGCGCCCAAAATATCAAAGCGACGGTGCGCCTCGTCGATCATCTCTTCAATCGCCCTTTCGGTCATGCCGGGGTAATGCTCCAGCTCCATGGACAGGACGGAGCCGGTGTCGGCCGATGTCGTTTTATTGCGGTCTCTGACCGTCCCTACAAAGGTACACACCGCGCCCACGCGCGCGTCGTGTTCGCGCAGGGCGACGACCTCTTGGCTCAGGTCAAAGTCTTGTGTCTGTATGGAAACGCGTGGGGCCTGGCTGCTACTACTCATAGCTGAATTGTGGCACTGCAGCGCTGCTACACTCCACCCATGCCCGCACCCCTCCACTGCACCCCCACCAAAATGGCCATCCCGTGCCATGGTGTGCCGTGCAGTGTGGCAAGCGCCAGCAAAGCAAAAAAACCCAAGCTCATCTGACCGGAGCTTTGTGGTTCCGTTCTCAGATGAGCGACGGAACCACCAAAACAACACCCCACTCTTTTTTGGTTTACGCGCGCATCCGATGACGGTTTTTTACCATCGGTCGATTTTTCAAAATAAAGGAAAAACGCATGCCTAGCTCTCGTCTCGACTTTTCTGGCCTCTGGATCCCGTTGATCACGCCGTTCACCGGCGATGCGGTCGACCACCCTGCCCTGACCCGCCTCGTCAAACACTACGCCACTGCAGGCGTCAGCGGCTTTGTGGCCTGCGGCTCTACCGGCGAAGCCGCCGCGCTGGACAAAACCGAACAACTGGCCGTGCTCGACACCGTGCTCAAAGCCGCAGGCGCGCTACCTGTGATCATGGGTTTGTCGGGCTACCACCTGGGCCACACCATTGCTTGGGTCAAAGAGTTGGCACAGCGTCCCATCGCAGGCCTGCTGGTGCCGCCGCCCCACTACATCCGCCCCGCGCAAGCCGGCCTGGTGCAATGGTTTACGTCGCTGGCGGACGCATCCGACAAACCGCTGGTGATCTACGACATCCCCTACCGCACTGGCGCCACCATCACGCTGGAAACATTGCTGACACTGGCAGCCCACCCCAACATCCAGGCCATCAAGGACTGCGGTGGCGACACCAGCAAGACCCAGGCCCTGGTAATCGACGGGCGCCTGCAAGTGCTGGCCGGCGAAGATGCGCAGCTTTTTGGCACGCTCGCGTTAGGCGGCGCTGGCGCGATTGCCGCTTGCGCCCACGTGTGCACGGCACAGTTTGTCGAAGTGATGCATTTGCTGCAACAGGGTGAATTGCAACGTGCACGCGCGCTGTGGCAGCCATTGGCCCCGCTGGTCAGTGCCGTATTTGCAGAGCCCAACCCGGCGGTCATCAAGGCTGTGCTGGCGCAGCAGGGCTTGATTCAAGATGGACTGCGGCTACCGATGATGGCTGCCAGCCCACGCGCAACCGAACGACTGTTGGCCGCAATGCAAAAGCTCGCCTAAACGCAACGAGGAATCGAGCTGTGGGGCAAGGGGAGGCGCCGCAGTGAGGTCAAGGAGGAGGCCGAAGGCCGGAGGACACGAACGGCGGCGCCTCCCCTTGTCCCGCAGCGGGCACACAGCAAAAACGCCAGGAATAGAGACTGGTATCTATCCGCCAGTAACG
>JANXVI010000376.1 GCA_025351745.1 Rhodoferax sp. | reverse complement strand
GATTGGACCGGACAAAGCCCGTAAATCTACGGGTGCTGTCAGGGTTTTGACAGCCTTCCCCGTAGATGTGTCTCGCCCCACGAGCCAATGTGTTTGATCGTGAGTTTGCGCAAGATGCTATAGTTTTTATAGCTTCTCACGAAATTCCCAAAAGGGCTAGAGCCCGATTTTACTTAAACCACCTTGGCAATCGATGCACAAACGTAGTTGATGTTCTTGCTGTTCAGCGCAGCCACGCACATGCGGCCGGTGTCGGTGCCGTAAACGCCGAATTCGCTGCGAAGTCGCACCATCTGGTCCTTGGAGAGGCCCGAATAACTGAACATACCGATCTGGGTGGTGATGAAGCTCATGTCCTGCTTCACACCGGCGGCCTTGAGGCCATCGACCAGCTTTTGGCGCATGGCCTTGATACGCACGCGCATCTCTCCCAGCTCGTTTTCCCACAAGGCACGCAGCTCGGGGTTGTTCAGCACGGCTGCCACCACAGCACCACCGTGGGTGGGTGGGTTGGAGTAATTGGTGCGAATGACGATCTTCAGCTGCGACAGCACGCGGCCAGCTTCTTCCTTGTCTTTGCACAGCACGGACAGGCCACCGACGCGCTCGCCGTACAGGCTGAAGCTCTTGCTGAACGAGGTGGACACAAAGAAGTTCAGGCCAGCGGCGACAAACTTTTGGATGACAGCACCGTCTTCGGCGATGCCGTAGCCAAAGCCCTGGTAGGCCATGTCCAGGAAGGGCGTGAGTTCTTTGGCCTTGACCACGGCGATGACTTTGTCCCAGTCCGCGGGGTTGATGTCATAACCGGTGGGGTTGTGGCAACAGGCGTGCAGCACGACGATGGTGCCGGGCGCGGCCGCGTTGAGGCTGGCCAAAAAGCCTTCGACGTTTACACCACGCTTGGCAGCGTCGTAATACGCATAGGTATCGACTTCAAAACCAGCGTTGTTGAACAGCGCGCGGTGGTTTTCCCAACTGGGGTCGGAAATCAGCACCTTGGCATTGGGGTTCATGCGCTTCAGGAAGTCCGCACCAATCTTCAGGCCGCCGGTACCACCAATGGCTTGGACGGTGGCTACGCGACCGGAGGTTATAGGCTCGCTATCGGCACCAAAAACCAGGCTCTTGACGGCGTTGTCGTAGGCCACAATGCCGTCGATGGGTAGGTAGCCACGCGGGGTGGGCTTTTCCATCATGGTCTTCTCAGCGGCTTGCACGCATTGCAGCAGGGGCAGCTTGCCGTTATCGTCAAAGTACACGCCCACGCCCAGATTCACTTTGGCGGGATTGGTGTCGGCGTTGAATTGTTCGTTCAAACCCAGGATAGGGTCGCGGGGGGCCATTTCGACGGAGGAGAAGAGAGACATAGCGAAGTCCTGTGAGAAAGATTCGGGAGGGGTGCGAAGCAGCAGCACTGGGCTGGTGTCGGCCTTCATTCTACCGGGGTGGGTTTACCCCGAGCCGGGCGGGTGATGCGGATACTGCATGGACTTAGCAGCCCGTAACATCGCGTGTTTCAGCCCTTAAGCGCCTGCTGCAGGTCAGGCGGTATGCGTGCGGGCTTGGACGTCTGGCCATGGATCCAGCCTACGCGTACGGAGCCTTTGCACAGCACCACGGGGGCTGCATCCTTGGCAATCAGCAGCGCTTCTTGGTGGATGGTGAAGGAGGAGCGGCCCAGTTCGCTCAGATGCGCCGTCACCAGCAACTGGTCGTCCAGCCGGGCAGAGCGCAGGTATTTGATCTGCACGTCGCTGACGACAAAGATGCAGCCGGTGTCCTGCTGCAGTTGCCGCTGCTCGACACCCTTTGCGCGCAGCCATTCGGTGCGGGCGCGTTCGAAGAATTTGAGGTAGTTGGCGTAGAACACGATGCCGCCTGCGTCGGTGTCCTCCCAATAGATTCGGACGGGCCAGGTGAAGACGTTGTCAGATGGGGGGAGAGTGGTTGGACGCATGCGCAACATTGTTGCAGACAGGGCAGGGCTTGTTGGTGTGCGCGCATGAGGCATCGCTCCGTGCCACCCTACGGCGCTGGTCGCTGGCGCGACTCCCCTGCGCTGCTCGCGCCGGGCGGGGTCTGGCTAAACTCGGCTGCGCCTTAAACAACGCCAGCCCTGATCCGCCCGCCACTGCGCTGCTCGGCATCGCCCAAGGGTGGCACGGAGCGATGCCTCATGCTTGTGGGGTGAGTGCATTAGTAAACGGACTGCGCGGCTTTTCGTTCAGGTCCGGTTGACCGCCGGGTTCGGCCCCATTTGTCAGGCAACCTTTTCTTCGAGCCAGTGTGAAAGCCCGGCATTAAGCGCGAGAGCTGCCAGATGCGACGGAGCTACAAGTTCAACGTGAGTCGGAATATCCGCACTGTTTGCAAGATCGGCTGCTGGGGAGTGAACGACGAAAAAAACCTTCCGGTAGTCGGCCTCAGAAAAGTCTTGAATCGTTTTGTCGAGGTCAGCACGAGTCGCTTGTGACTTGACCTGAACAACATATCTGTCACCGGTAATCGCTTCGCGAAGCTCAAGATCGTAAGCCTTTGCATGTTGCCCGAGTACGCTTATCCGTAGCCATCCGGCATGCCGGAATACGAGGTCAACTAGGGTTTCATAGTCCTTCCAATGAAGCTCAGCAATCGCTCTCTCTAGTTGACCACACAGCCGGACCCGTTCAGCCGCAATTTGTGAAGCCAACTCACTTCGGGTGCCTTCAAGTACACGGCGAAGGAGCTGCTCTTCCCTAACGCGACAAACTGTGCCGCGAAACCCCTGCAACTGAGCGATCTTTCCAGGGAGTTCGTTTGCAACTAGAAGTTTTCCGCTTTGCGACGTGTCATGCCATCCGTCGAGCGTGACGCGATATTTTGAGATGTTGTCTTCTTCAACGGTCCCAGGGGCGAGACGCGACCACCAAAGCTTAGCGCCATGAAAGGTTACCCAAACGTCTTGGGGTGTCGATAGGGCGATGTCTTGTAACCGATTGAGATCAGTTGTTGCGACCTGTTGCTTATCGGGTTGCTCCCGTTGCAACTGCTCAGCGATCACCGGCCACCGACCCGCATTGATGTCCGCGAGAGATTGCTTACGCCACCCTAAGCGCAACCGGGAATTGTGGATTGAGTCACCTTCCCAGCACCCTGCGCGGCCGAGCTTGATGTAGAAGGCCTTGTCGAACTCAAAGGTCACGCGCTACTCCTCCTATTGGGTCGAAGGTGATGTAGACCGCTGGGCTCCAGCCGGAATGTTCTCCAATGAAACCGGCATCTAGCCCTCGCCGAATATACATAATCTGCTCCCAAAAATATAGCAACAACCCGCAGCAATGAAATCGGGCCGTTGACTCCCCGCCACTGTAACCATTCCCCCAAGCCGGGCCAGCGGTGTGGGTTGGGCGATCCCTTGTGCGTGGCTGAGGAGCGCAGGGTCGGGCGGATCAGGGCTGGCGTTGTCTGAGCCCGCAGGGCGAGTTTAGCCAGACCCCGCCCGGCACGAGCACCGCAACGCAGCCCGCAGGGCCCACGCACCAGGGCGGCTCGGCCGGCACCGCTTGCTTGGGGAGCGCGCACCACCGAGCAAAGCCCCCAGCAACAGAAAATCCCCAGCATGGACTACAGTTCCATCTTTGCCCCCTTGCCAAGCCACAACGACATGCCCGCTCCGACCCCCATCGCCAACCCAGCCCGCTCGCCTGCCGATG
>JANXVI010000404.1 GCA_025351745.1 Rhodoferax sp. | reverse complement strand
GTCATGACGACACCCTGCGGGTGCTTCTTCAACTGTTCGCACAGCGTGGCCAACCAGCCATCGCGGTCGGCATCGGTGAGCGGCACGCCACGGGCCATCTTGTCGCGGTTGGAAGTGCTGTGGTGGTCATCGCCTTCTACCAACAGCAAACCCGTGGCCCGCGACAGCACGGTCCCAAGGCTGGATTTGCCACAACCTGCTACGCCCATTATCACAATCGAATGCATTGGCTTTAATAAGTCTGGATAGCGCTATCCAGTTGAGTTTGAAAAAAGGCGAATCACTAAGTGGGTAGCCCTTTACAGTTAGCAAATACTCTTGCTCCCTGAGGGTTATCCACCTGTTACTCGCTTTTGGATAGCGCTATCCTATGTGCATATGCCAAAACGCAAATCAGTACTTTCCCTAGTTTCATGAAGCCCAACGCCACCCGATCACGCGCCACAGGCCGCATCACCCTATCCGACGTGGCCCACGCTGCCGGTGTCAGTCCCATCACCGTATCGCGCGCCCTGCGTGGCGAGCGGGGCGTAGCCCCTGAGCTGGTGGCCCGTGTGCAGGCCGCTGTGTCCAAACTGGGCTATCTGCCCAATCCGGCGGCGCGTGCGCTGGCGTCTGGCGTGGGCTCGCATGTGGCGGTGCTTATTCCGATGTTGTCGAACGCGCTGTTTGTCGATCTGCTCGAGGCCAGCCAGCGCACCTTGCGCCAAGCAGGCTACCAAACGTTGATCGGTGTTACACACTACGACCCGGCAGAAGAAGAGATGTTGCTGCGCGAGCAACTGCTGCACCGTCCCGCCGGCTTGTTGGTCACCGGGCTGGAGCGAAGCGACGCCACGCGCAACCTCATCGCGCAGAGCGGCGTGCCTTGCGTGCATGTGATGGAGGCTTCTGGCGCGGCGGGAGTCTACTGCGTAGGTTTCTCGCAAGCCGATGCGGGTGAAGAGTTGACCCGTCACCTGCTCAGCCGGGGTCATAAGCGTATCGCGTTTGCCGCTGCGCAACTGGACCCCCGCACCCTGCAACGGCTTGAGGGCTGGCGCAAGGCATTGCTGGCTGCGGGTTTGTATGACACAAGCCTGGAATGGCTGAACCCCGCGCCGTCGTCCATCTCGCTGGGCGCGCGCATGTTCGAGCAAATCATGGGCCAACAGCCTGCCGTGGACGCTATCTTCTTCTGCAATGACGACTTGGCGCAGGGCGCTCTGCTGGCGGCGCTGCGCCTGGGCATTGAGGTGCCCCAGCGCGTGGCGGTGGCCGGTTTCAACGACCTGACCGGTAGCGACCAGATGCTGCCACCGCTAACCACGGTGCGCACGCCAAGGTCCGAAATCGGCAGCGCCGCGGCTACGATGCTGTTGGCGCTGATGCGGGACGAAGCGGTGGCTGCACCGTGTATTGACTTGGGGTATGAGCTGCTGGTGCGGGGGAGTACTTAAAAATACCCATATCAGGTATTTTTAGAGTATTTTTTGGACTTTAAGAGGAAAAAAGTCCGTTAGCCCTCGTCATATAAGACTAGTGCGCTATTTAAAGCATAGCATGCTAAAATTTCCACCCACACAAGCGCACCCCGTCGCGTCAGCACTGTAGACACAGGCAGTGCGCGGCGATTTTCAGTTAGACTGAAACGAAGGAGTTATCACTATGGCAGGCGTATTCGGTAAAGATCCCAACATGAAGAAAACCAACCAGGCACAGCTTGAGCGTACCAACGCCGAGCGCTCGCGCAGGCGTGCGGAGGCCGCGGCCAAGTTCAACCAGAAGAAGCCCGCACCCAGCAACGGCGAAGTTCCTCAGAAATAGCCGCTACCTGCGAAATTCGTAGCCCGTTCATCGGGGTTTTTTTCAACAGTTTGGTCAGTCCAAAAAAAAAGGGCCGGTTTGCACCGGCCTTTAAACTTTCTGAGAAACCCTAACAACTAACGCATTTACTTCATGTCCACGCCGTAGAAAGTGTGGCGGCCGAAGGGGCTCAGTTTGAAGTCAATCACTTCCTTGCGCACCGGCTTCAGCTGCACCGCGTGGGCGATCGTGAACCAAGGGGCTTGTTCCTTGAAGATGACCTGGGCCTGTTCGTACAGCTTGGTACGTTCGGCAGGGTTGGACACCAACTTGGCTTTTTGAACCAGGTCTTCGAAAGGCTTGAAGCAGAACTTGGCCACGTTGGAGCCATTGGTCTTGGCCGAATCGCAACCCAGCAACGTGTTCAGGAAGTTGTCTGGGTCGCCGTTGTCACCGGTCCAACCCAGCATGCCCATCTGGTGTTCGCCGTTTTGCATGCGCTTGCGGTACTCGCCCCATTCAAAGCTCTTGATCTCGGCCGTGACCCCAATCTTGGCCAGGTCGGCCTGCATCAGCTCGGCAATGCGCTTGGCATTGGGGTTGTAGGGGCGCTGCACGGGCATGGCCCACAGGTCGGTGGTGAAGCCGTTCGGGTAGCCTGCGGCGGCCAGCGCCTTCTTGGCAGCTACCGGGTCGAACGCGTCGTCCTTGATCGACTTGTGGGCCATGCCCGTACAGCGCCCCTACAACCCCAATGCCAAGCGCATTGCCGAGCT
>JANXVI010000384.1 GCA_025351745.1 Rhodoferax sp. | reverse complement strand
CCTGTAGTGCCGCATTGACTGCCTGCGAGGATGGGAAGGCCTTGGCCATTTCCGGGGTCAGGATGGCGATGGTGGAACCCTTGGTGGCTTCGGCAACGAATTTGCCCCTTTCCAGCCGCGTGAAGTCTTCACGTTTGTATTCGCTGCGCATGGTGTTTTCAGTTTTCTTCATACAGTTTTCTTTCTACGCGCGTGGCGCGCCGGGCACTGATCAGCCGAATGCTGCCGGGGCGGTATGTGTGGGATATTGCCAGAAGTTGGCCCAATCGGGAATAGGCGAAGCTTATATACCGGGACTCGTCAGTGGAATGGTCGGGGTCCTGACCACTCAAGGCCATGGGGTCGAGAAATGCCGAAGCCGCCTCTTCAAACGACACACCGTGCTTGGCCAGATTGGTTTTGGCCTTGGCAGGATCCCATTCGTAGTCCATGTTCATGACGTGAATCCTGGGTCGTGGAGTTCGCCGATGGGGGAGATGGTGATTTTTCTTCCTTCAGCAGTCTTCAATGAACCAGCTTGCTTATAGGTGTACCGAAAGTCGCCGCTTGAATCGCGGTTTCTGGCATCTACGTTGGCTTCATTCAGTGGAGCGAGAGAAAGACGACCCGCCGCGTTCACGGAGGCTACACGCATCGTTCTATTTGTCTCGTCGGTACGCAATCGGACAAAGTCATCAATGACCAATCGCATTACCAAGGGCTTACCGCTCAAACTCAGTTTTGGATGCCGCAGCCGAGCCAGTCCATGCGTGCGCACCAGTTGGTACGCCTCGAAGGTGGAAATTACTTCTCCCTCCCACTTGTCTTTTTCGTTGCGAACAATCTCAATGCAGTAGTTGCTGTCACCCTTGTAACCTTTATAGGGTCGCGGTTGGCCCGTGGGCAACACGCCGTGGCGTGCAATAGCCTTGGCATCGCTGAATTCAATGACCTTGAGGTTGTCCTCGATCCGCTCTCGCTTTCCATCCACCACTTTGTGAACGCTTACACGGCCGTTGCCCAACAAGCCATAGGCGGTGTCGTTGTGCATGGCCCCCTCGTGCCCATGGTCAGGCTTGTGGCTCACCCAAATGCGTTCAATAGCCCGTTGTACATGGTCGCGGTAGCTGTCCCACGGCAGTGGCATGTTTTCTACCAACCGATCAAGCTGCCGCTCCCGCGCACTGGCACTGGCGCCTGCAAAGCGTTGCAATAGGCCTTGGTCGGTAACCGCAATCACGCAGGCATCCACCGCATGGTGGCGGTGGTCGTTGCGGTTTTTCTCGCCGTTCAACCCCAACACATCATTCAGGCCAAACTTGGCACGCAACATGGCCGTCATGCGGCCAGGAATGACGCGAGTGTCTTGCGGGCAGACCAGGCTCAGGTATTCGCGTGCGACCTTGCTCAGGTGCCGGGTGTCGTTGAGCGCGCGGGCCAGAAAGCCTTTGTCGTCTTTGAGCCACTGTTGGATGGCATCGTCACCAAAGCGGTAGCGCTTGTGTTTTGGCATCAGCGTAGCGCGCTGCACCAGCCCTTCATAGGCCCAACCTTGTGCGGCAAAGTTGGCACGCGCTTGCGCAGGTGTGCGGTTGCCTTTGATGCGGTTGGCCTGGCGCAGGGCCACGGTCTTGTTGTTCAGGCTGTCGTCCAGCGTTTCCGAGAACGGCAGGATGTGTTCTATTTCCACCTGTTCACTGAGCAGCATGGCTGCGCTGATTTGCACGCCAGAGTACGGGCAGCGACGGTCTGCCGGGTCAAAGCTTAGTTCCTCCCACAGGATCATTTTTTGAATATCTGCGGCCCGCACACGCTCGAGGCTGGTGTTCAATACGCCCGCAATGTCGGCGCGGAACCGTGCGTTGCGGCGCTGGTTGTCAGCTTGCCGCTTGTTTTGGTCATCGCGTTGTTCTTTGCTTTGTTTCAGGTCACGCGCCAGCTCGACAATCACTTCACTCGGGTGGCCATAGCGTTTGATCAGCGCATTCACCACCAGGCGGACTTGGTTCAATCCGATATGCACTGTGGGGTTGGCGATCTTGCCGTGGCGTTTCTCCTCATTCTTCTCCAGCGGATCACCACTTCCAAAACCGACATGGCGCTGCAGTGGTATGCCGTAGTACGGTAGTTCGGGCAGTATTTCACCGGTGGCAGCAGGGCTGATGTTGCTGTGGTGGTCGAACCCCGCTGCCAGCACTGCCTTGTCATAGGTCACTACATCGCGGCGCAACTCGGGCAGGATGCGCGCCAAGGCTTTGCTACTCAGGCTACCGTAGCCTTCGGGCAATCCTGCATTGGCAATGGCTTCGGCCCGGGCTTCGTCCGCGCCAGTTTCGTTCTGCAGCCATTGCACCAGTTTGGCTTCGTTCTCCTCTTGTACCAGTTGGAGGACGATGGCGTCTTGCTTGGCCTCGTCGAACGCAAACCACGCATCACCAAAATGCTTCTTGTCACCCAAGATGGCGCTGGTGGTGTTGCCCTTGAATTCCTGGCGCTTGGGGTCTTCAAAGTTGAACTGCACGGTGCCGCCCGTTTTGAGCAGGGTTTTCATGGCGGTGAAGGTGAGCTTGCTCTTGTGCTCCATCGCCTCCACCAGGGCATTGCGCTGTGCCAGTGTCAACGAGTCTTCTTTGAGGCCCTCGCGCAGTATGCGCAACGCATTCACCTCTTGGTACATCCGAAAACGCTGCGTGCTGGGCAGCGCCAGCGGTGCCCGTTCTTCGTCGGGCATCAAGGTGCAGCGGCCGGGTTTGACGGGCTTGAGTGGCCGCTGGTGCAGCAGTGCGTCTTTCAGCTGGTCGCGTGCGG
>JANXVI010000357.1 GCA_025351745.1 Rhodoferax sp. | reverse complement strand
GTGGCCTGCCCAGGCCATGCCGTAGCCAAGGGCGCGTTTGTGCTGTTGTCGGCCGATTACAGGATTGGTGTGGACGGCGCGTACAGCATCGGCCTGAATGAAGTGAAGATCGGCATGACCATGCACCATGTGGGCATTGCCATCGCGCGTGACCGGTTGACCAAACCCGCGTTTCAGCGTGCCGTCATTAACGCTGAGATGTTCACGCCCCAGGGGGCAGTGGCCGCCGGCTTCCTGGACCAGGTCGTGGCGCCAGAGCAATTGCTCGGTGCTGCGGTCGAAGTGGCGCAGCAGATGAAGAAGCTCAACATGAACGCCCACAAGAACACCAAGCGCAAGGTCCGCAAGGCCTTGCTCGACGCACTGGACGCTGCCATTGTGTTGGATAAGACGATCAGTCTGATGTGAGTGCTATTGGTAAATAGTGCCGATAGCCTTGGTGGGTATTGGATAAGTAGCTGCAATTTTGATAGCTAAACTGGCAGTAGATGATTCGGTCAATGGCAACCGAAGTTCTTCGATTGTGGGTGCACGCAGGCAAGGAGGCAGCTATATTCTGGCCTGCACATGTCCGCGTTGGCGCTTCGGTTGGGAACGCTCAGCAGTACCTACTGGAACCATTGCTTAGGAGTCATTCCACGTGGCAATCTCGACTATCAACAGTTTTATATCGGTGTTGGACGCCGCGTTCCAGGCGCTGCCTGCTCAAGTCAGTATGCTGGAAACCGAGCGTTTGGCCATTCTGGTGCACCACGCCATGGAGTCGCAAACGCGGGCGTACCACACCTCGGGCCACGTTTTTGGAATGTGCGAGGGCATGAATCCGCTACAGGTCTTGGCCGCGCTGTTCCATGACTTGGTCTACTACCAGCTCGATGAAGGCTTTCCCAAGCACTCCGCTTACCTGCTGGAGGGTGTAACCCGCAAAGAAGGCGAAGCGCTGACGCTGCAGCCTATACCGCCGGACGACGTGCCACTGTCGATTTGCGCCGCGCTGTTTGACTTTGCGCCTGGCCAGGCCTTACCGCTGTATGGCGGTATGAACGAATTTTTGAGTGCGGTGGTGGCGGCCCGCTTGTTGCAGCCCCACCTCTGCGTTGCGGACCTGATCGCGGTGCTGGCATGTATTGAGGCCACCATTCCGTTTCGAACGCCCGATGTACAAGGGCGTTCCGCTATTACACGCCTGGCGCAAAAGGTGCAGCAGCAATACTGCTTGCGCGTCGACGGCCGTGACATCGGCCGGGCACAGGAGTTTGCCGACCGGGTGGCGACCAATGCCGTCGCGCTGACCAACCGCGACGTCGGCAGCTTTGGTGAGACTGATCCTGGCCTGTTTTTGTCCAACACTTGGCTGCTGATCGAAGAGTCCAATGCTCCGCTGGCGGTAGCTGGCATGTACACCTTGCAAGAGTACCGTTTTGGTCTGACGCGCATGGACGCCTTTTTACGAACTCTCAATCCCAACCATGTATTCCAGTGCTACAAGAACACTCCAACCCCTGGGCAACTTGCAAACCTGTGCGCGGCAGCTCAGCGCAATATCGCTTTTTCGGTGGATTTTCTGGGCGCAAAAATAGCCTCCATTGCAATGGTGGAAGCGCTGGCGCTGTGTACCGGAACCGATGGGCCGATATCGATGTTCCTGGGGGAAATTCGCAGTGCTTACGGGCTCCCCGAGCGGGTGGAGGATTACCTGCCAGTCGTGCCGGCCAAGGGCGATGTCAACCATGACCTGTTGCGGGTCTTCGAGAAAGGGCGCACGCTGGAGTCTGCCAACGACCTTACCGCCTCCCCGATCACCGCATTTGTGTACCGCTACATTGGCCACGACGGCACGCAGCAGGCGTTGGCGCAAGCCAGGCAGATGTTTGACGGCAGCTTGACACCGCTGGCTTTTTTGCAATCGCTGGATCGCGAGATGGCCTGCGCCATCATCCGTGCTTGTGCACACATTGCGTTGTCGCGCAGAGAAGCGTTGGGCGCGCTGCAGCAGTTGCTGCAACGACCAGATACAGATGCTGACCGTACGCTGGGCTGAAGCGCAATCTGTCCAATTGCTGTGGGTAGCCGTTGCACTGGACTTGGATGCAGCGGGAGGGCAGTCTGCGAGGTATGCTATAGTTTTAGTAGCTGACTACGTATAGTTCACGAGGGCTAAAGGCACTTTTTGTGAAAAATTGCTTCTTGTGTAACGATAAAACCCTAATTGGGTATTTGTGCGACATTGCAGCTTGATTAAGGTCTGGAACGCTGGCCTGCGCTGATATGCCAAACCAGCAATGCTGGCAGCAGGATGCCACTCATCCAGTGAAACCAAGACCACACCATGTGGTTATTTTCTGTGACCCAATAGTACAGCCCGTAGCCGCTTGCGCTGAGCCAGGCCAGCAATGTGATCATCAACCACCCCGTGGCCCTGTTTCGTTTCGCGTTGTGGGCACGTCGAATGTGGTTATTCAGCAAGCTGCCGACAAAAAACCAGGCGAACATCGAAATCGCCCCATGCACTTGCATGGACAGATGTTCCAGTGGATGAACGGTCTCACCGAATTCGCCTTGCTGCTTCAGAAAGTAATGCGTGAGCAGCCACAGCACGCCTGTGGCCAGCAGTCCCAAGCCCACGCTAAAGATCGCCCAGCGGTGCCAGCGTTCCAAGCGGAACATAACCGCCCGACTGTGTGAGTGCGATACGTGATGCGACTTGTGTTTCACAAAAAAAATCTACGTTGTACGGTACGTAAGTTGCAAAAGTGGTCGGTTTCGGTCAAGTGATATAGGCCTGTGCGCCAAATTGTGCCAAACATGGATGCTCAGCATTGGCACTGGCCATCACCACTTTGGTCAATGCATCGGCGAATATGCATTGTGGCGCGGAAACCGACACGCTGATGCGGTTCAGCATGGCCTCACCCGTCTGGCCATTCACCAGCGCGCAATATTGACCCTGCTCTGTTTCGCGCAACGAAAAATAGCTGGCGGACGTGGCCAGCGCTTGGTTGTGCAAGGCCAGCTTGTAGGCCATGTCCGAGGGATCGCTGGGATTGCGCAAGAGTACTTCGTTGGCGCAGTCCCCTATCACACGCAAGTCCCCGCCCGCATTCACGCAAGCATTTTGTACGCCGGCCTCTTGCAAGCTCGTTATGGCCAGGTCCACCGCATAGCCCTTGGCTATCCCGCCCAGGTCCAACAAATCGGCCCCAAGTTTGTACACCATACCCTCTGGCGTCAGGCTAAAACTGGCTCGCCGAGGAACATAAGAGCGCGGAGCTTGCCCGCATGGTGGAAGGATTCCCCAATCGATCAAGCAACCGGCGACCCGGACGTCAAACAGACCCGCACTCGCCGCGGTGACTTGCAATGCCGCTTGCAATACCGCATGCGTGTGGAGATCGATGGTGATGTGGCTACCAACCGGTGCCACGTTGATGCGGGAGAGATCGCTATCCGGTGCATGAAAGCCCATCAATCGGTGGACCCGTGCGATCTGTTGAAAGGCGCGGTCATACATCGCTGTCAGTGCAGTTTCCGGCATTGCATCGGCTATGCGGATCTCGACGATGGTTCCCAACCAGGGCTGGGCTCTTCGCCTCAGCGCTTCCATGCCACTTGTGCCAGTGCGGCGATTCTGCGCACGCCGTCGGTGAGGTGGGTGCAGGACAACGTTGCACCACTGATATTGGCAATGCCGTCGCCTACGGTGAGTTGCCCGGCCGCTGATTTGCCAACAAATTGCTGGCGCCAGTTGGCATTGCGTATCTCGAAGCCGTGGCTCTCACGGTAGGCCAATATCTCCACCTGCTTGATGCTGGTATCCGCTTGCAATCCCACGGCATACGAAATCAATTCAAACTTTCCCAGTACATCGTCCAGAACGATATACCCCAGCACGGTGTCGTCCTTGAGTGCAGTGACGGTGCGCCAAGCCGCCGAGCGCGCGGGCAGTCCAGCCAGCCTTTCCATGTGCCGCATCTGTTCCAGCGTGAGCTGAACGGTCGAGGCCTTGAACGCCGTAGCCTCCGGGAAGATCACCTTTTGCGCCTGCTCCACCGTTAAGTATTGCGTCGCAAAGGCAGCGCTATTGGCCCCTGCCAAGCTGACCAAGATCAACGGTGCAATAGCAGTAGTTCTCACAATCTTTTAACCTGTTAGAACGAATAGCCTACGCCGAGGTTGAAACGGTCGCGACCGCTATCGAGCTGGAATTTTTGGAAATCGAACTTCACGACAACACCCTCACCAATTTTGAAATTGGCGCCAATAGTGGCCACCTTTTCGTCTGCCAGCGGGGCAACGCCTAATCCTAGTGGCACAGCCTCGTAGCTGGCAGCGGTATTGAACTGCTCGTAGCGAATGAATGGGCTCAGACTGTAGTCTGCGCTCTTCCACAATTGGTAGGCCGCTTGCGCATACCAGCCGTAGAAGGTCGATGGTACAGGCGTGGGCTGGCCAACAAAGGTCAGGTTCAAAGCGTCGGTGTTGCTGATCGTACCGGCGCTGTAGAGCGCGGTCAGATCCCACAAGCCCGGCGTGTAGCGTGCATGCAAGTCCCACAGATTGATGCGCGCACCGTTGGCTGCGAAATCGGTGGTGGCGTGCCCAGCCTTGCCCGTGAATACGGAGCCGCCTAGCAACAGGCCGGGGATGCCCCGCCAATTCAACGCAGCATGCATGCTAAGGTCATTGGCTTTGGCCAATTGACCCTCTTGGTGGATGCTGCCCAACGGTGACTCGGTGCCGTCGGTGGATGCCGCGTCCCATTTGCTGAGGTCAAAACCGGTGGTCACTCCGATATCCCAGCTCAGGCCATTGTCATGGGTTCGCGATAGGCCAAAACCCGCCTCTCTCCACGTGGAAGGGATGATCGCGGTTTCTACAAAATTGCGTTGTACGCCGTAGAAAGCGGTGGGCTCGTGGCTAGTGTTGATCAGACCAACGGGCATTAAAAACAGGCCGCCTTTGGCGCGCAATCCGTTGCTCAATTCGTGCTCGACGTACAGCTGTTCAACAGCGGCTTCGCCTTTGTCGCCCGCCGACGTCACCGCGTGTTCCCATTCAAACTCTCCGACCACCTTGGTCTTGTCGTCAAAGCGGTGGGTGATGCCAAAGACTGCGCGCGCCACATCAGCCTGCGCTTGGTTGCTGGCGTTTTTTGGGCGGGTGTAATTGATTTCACCGTAACTACTGACCACGGTGGCCTGGGCCCTTGCGGCCGGGCTGCCGGACGAAGCGCCGGCCGTGCTGGGACCCGTCGCGGCGACCGTGCTGGCCAGTGCCTCTTGCTTTTGCTCGACCGTATCCGCCTTCTTGCGCGTGGCTGCGAGTTCGGCCTTGATAGCATCTAGCTGCGCCGCCAACGCTTCTATTCTTTGTAGCAATTCAGCTTCGCTGGCGTGGGCGGGCGCAAACCCTGTGGCACACAGAAAGGCCGCAGTGAGCGCTTGGGTCAGTAGTTTTTTCTTCATGGTGGGTTTTCCTTCTTTGATTCGTTTATTGGTAGCCATCGGTGAGGGTTCCGAGGAACTGGATGACGTCGTCGATTTCTGGTGTCGATAGTGCGGGCGCCAAACTGCGCGTGCGGTTGTAGGGCATTTCGGTGGTATTGACGTTCGCTTTGTAGCGGTCAGGTAGATCATTGAATTTCATGACGGTGCCATCAGCAGCCGCCGGGTACCACTCTTCAGGGTTGGTATCACGCCGAACGTAGAACCCCAAGGCATCGCGCAAATTCTTGAAGCGGCCGTTGTGAAAAAAGACTTTGCGGGTCGCCACATTGCGCAGGCTGGGCACCTTGAAAGCACCGCACAGATTGGTGCGTTCCGTCAGATCGGTGCGGTCCGGGCCGCACAGGCCGAGATCGAAATACGTCGCGTCTGCAGTGGCGGGGATGTCGGGGTTGCGCGGTACACCAATGTTGTCGAACGTGAAGTCAGTGAACAAGGGGGCGGACCCGTCGGCACCTTTTTTACTGGTGTGGCAGGCCGCGCAATTGCCTTGATTGGGGTTGTTGAACAGGGCCAGGCCACGTAATTCAGCACTGCTCAGCTTTACTTTGCCGGCCAAGAATTGGTCATACTTGGAGTCGTAGGGATGAAAGTCCGGGTCTTCTTTTTGGTACTGCTGCAAGGCAAAGGTCATGCGGTCTAAGGCGGTGTCTGGGTTATCCAAAGCCGACGACCCGAAAACCTGGCTGAACTCTTTGGCGTAGCTGGTCTGCTTCAAGCGGTTTACCACGTCCCCGGCGCTGGCGTTCGCCATCTCGTGCGGGGCAAGCAAGGGGCGAGCGGCCTGGACAGCAAGCGATTGCGCCCGGCCATCCCGGTCAAAGCCGCCGGTAACTTTACCGTCTTTGGCAATGGAAAAGGCGGGGGTGAGATCCAGGTAACGCAACGAGGGCGCCGCGCGAAATCCTGGCGTCATCAGGTCCGGACCACCCATCTGCACCGCCAAATCGTTCGCGGGCGCGTGCGCATTGTCTGGATTGTGGCAAGTGGCGCACGCAAGTTTGCCGGAAGCCGATAACGATCTATCCTTAAAAATCTTTTCGCCGAGTTTTGCAACTGGGCTAAGGCTTACCGCCGCGATCTGCTCCAACGAGCTATCCGCGCCAGACCCGGCGCCACCCGAACTGCCGCCGCAGCCTGCCAGCATGGCCGTCAACAGCAGCGAAATTGTGGTGGCGAGGATTTCGAAACCGACACTTAGGCATGGCTCCCCACGGGAGCCAGGTTTTCCCCGAAACAGCATAATTTTTATATCCTTGGAATGAGAAGCGCGGCCTGCTGACTGCATTGCTCCCGTGTTCATAGAACGGGTGGCGAAGGTCGGTCGAGCAAGGTTTTCAGGCAGAATCAATAAATTGAAATGATAATGATTCGCATTGTAACCAATTGAAGCGAGTATCCCAACCCTTAGATGACCGTTGATGTCTTTTCTTGGTTCCGGCGATGGCTCTAGCCGCCCGATGCATTTATGCAGTCGCGGAGCAACAATTCCTTACAACGAATAGCTAACCTGGGTAAGTCCAGTTGTGGCGCTCAGACGTTGAACTTAAACGGTGCCGTTTGGTGGGTCGAATCAAAAGGGGTAAGTATGAAAACAAAGTTGCTGGCAAGGGTCGCTGCCATGGGTGCTGCGGGGCTGTTTGCTGTGTTTGCCTTAACCGCATGCGGCGGCGGTGGAAGCCTTGACGTAGCCGTCGCGCAGCCCTTTGATGTCAACGTCGTGGTTGGAGGTAGGCCCGTTAGCGGCGTTCTGATTCACCCCGGCGCAACCCAGACCGTATTTTTGCCGGTAGGGGAATCTATCGAATTGGACGCAAGTGAGCCGGTGATTTGGTCACTCATTGTGGGTGGCAGCACCGTCAATGGGACCGGTGTTACTGTTGACTATGGAGGTGTAGGCATTAGGCTGTCCGCGCAAACCAGGTCACGGATATTGATAGACACCGACTCGGGTTTTCCTCTCAGTGCACCGTTGAGCTTTACCCTCATTGCTACCTCTACATTGGACTTTGCACAAGTGGCCACGATCCGGGTTGTACTGACCAACTGATTCCAAGGGGTGCGCCTACCGCAATGGTCAAAAGCCAAGAGCCATGTGAAAGGCGTTAGAGGTCGCAGACTCGAACTGTCAACGAAGGTGCTACATAAAACGTAGCTACTCATCAACATTCTGCGAGGGCTAGAGACTACTGGCTTAGCAGGAAAGCAGGTCTCTTTTCTTCGTCTATATTGACGATGTAGCCATAAAAACAGCAATGCCAGACCAAAAAACCCGCAAGGTTCGCACCAAGCGGGTTTTTTTGTTATTTGCAATCGAGAGCCATTACGCCACCCGACGCAGCATGGTGATCTACAGCTAGGCGTTTGGGCACTGACAGTACACTGGTACGGCAAGCCCAAACAACGACGCTGTAGGTCGTCAGGCAAGGAGCAAAGCAATTACATGCCCATGCCGCCCATTCCACCCATGCCGCCCATACCACCCATGTCACCGCCGCCCATGCCGCCGCCGGACTCAGCCTTTGGAGACTCAGACACCATGCACTCGGTGGTCAACATCAACGATGCCACGGACGCTGCGTTTTGCAACGCTGTACGTGTCACTTTGGTTGGGTCCAAGATACCCATGTCGATCATGTCGCCATAGGTGTCGTTGGCGGCGTTGAAGCCGTAGTTGCCCTTGCCAGCCAACACAGCGGCCACGACGACCGAAGCCTCGCCACCAGCGTTGTACACGATCTCGCGCAGAGGCGCTTCGATGGCTTTCAACACCAGCTTGATACCGGCTTCCTGGTCAGCGTTGTCGCCCTTGATGGCGCCAGCAGTTTGCTTGGCGCGCAACAGTGCAACACCGCCACCAGCCACAATGCCTTCTTCGACTGCAGCGCGGGTTGCGTGCAGCGCGTCTTCAACACGGGCTTTCTTTTCCTTCATTTCGACTTCGGTGGCAGCGCCAACCTTGATCACGGCAACACCGCCAGCCAACTTGGCCACGCGCTCTTGCAGCTTTTCACGGTCGTAGTCGCTGGTCGCTTCTTCGATTTGCACCCGCACTTGTTTGACGCGGGCTTCGATGTCAGCAGCAGCACCCGCACCGTCGATGATGATGGTGTTTTCTTTGCTGACTTCGATGCGCTTGGCGGTCCCCAGGTCAGCCAAGGTCACTTTTTCCAGCGACAGGCCGATTTCTTCAGCGATCACCTTGCCGCCGGTCAGGATGGCGATGTCTTCCAACATGGCCTTGCGACGGTCACCAAAGCCTGGAGCCTTGACAGCCACAACCTTCAGGATGCCGCGCAGTGTATTGACCACCAAAGTTGCCAGGGCTTCGCCATCGACATCTTCAGCAATGATCAACAAAGGACGGCCAGCCTTGGCGACTTGCTCCAGTGTGGGCAGCAGGTCACGGATATTGCTGATCTTCTTGTCGAACAACAGCACAAACGGGTTGTCCAGCAAAGCGGCTTGCTTTTCTGGGTTGTTGATGAAGTAGGGCGACAGGTAGCCGCGGTCAAACTGCATGCCTTCAACCACTTCGAGTTCGGATTCCAGCGATTTGCCGTCTTCCACGGTGATCACGCCTTCTTTGCCGACCTTGTCCATTGCGTCAGCAATGATCTTGCCGATGGTTTCGTCGCTGTTAGCGGAGATGGAACCGACTTGGGCGATTTCCTTGGAAGTAGTCGTAGCCTTGGAAGACTTCTTCAGCTCGGCAACCAGGGCTGTCACAGCCTTGTCGATACCGCGCTTCAGGTCCATGGGGTTCATGCCTGCGGCCACATATTTCATGCCCTCGTGCACGATGGCTTGTGCCAGCACGGTAGCAGTCGTAGTGCCGTCGCCAGCGATGTCGGAGGTCTTGGAAGCAACTTCCTTGACCATCTGCGCGCCCATGTTTTGCAGCTTGTCTTTGAGTTCGATTTCCTTGGCCACGGACACGCCGTCCTTGGTCACGGTGGGGGCGCCGAACGAGCGCTCCAGAACAACATTACGGCCCTTGGGGCCTAGGGTCACTTTGACCGCGTTGGCCAAAATGTTCACGCCTTCAACCATGCGTGCGCGGGCTTCGCCGCCGAAAATTACGTCTTTTGCTGCCATGTTATGACTCCAATAATTTCAAAAATATACAAAACTTGTTGTTGGGGAAGAAAATCCCTAATCCGTTGGGGACTGAGCTCAGCCTTGCTTCGGTCTATCCCGCAATCAAATTATTTTTCGACAACAGCAAACAAATCGTCTTCTTTCATGACCAACAGCTCATCGCCGTCAACCTTGACGGTCTGGCCGCTGTACTTGCCGAACAACACGCGGTCACCGACCTTGACGTTCATGGCAATCAGGTCACCCTTGTCGTTCTTCTTGCCAGGGCCTACGGCCAAGACTTCGCCTTGGTCAGGCTTTTCTGCTGCGCTGTCAGGGATGACGATGCCGGAGGCAGTCTTGGTTTCGTTTTCGACGCGTTTAACAATCACGCGGTCTGCCAAAGGACGCAATTTCATAGGGAATCTCCTGGGTTTAAAACAATTTCGATCAAAAACTTGCACCGACTCCATAGAAGTTGGTGCTCATTAACTTGCGGTGAAGTGTGATGTTAGCACTCAGTACCGACGAGTGCTAATGATAAGGCCATTTCTGTCGATTTCAAGCCGCAGCCTTGTTTATTGCGGAACGCCATCCAACATTCAATTCCACGGCGGACTAACTTGTTGATTGACATAGGGTCATCCAAAGTTGGTGCAGTCACACATTCCTCCCACATCATGGAGGCCGTTGCTTTCGAGAAAGTTCGATATTTCCAGCGGTGCCACGTCGAGGGTGAGGTCACAGCGAAGGGCATCCGCAACGCATCCGTGGTTCGCAGCCTTCGAGTTTCGCTGCGCAAACCATCTCGCCTATCGCTGGTTCCAGATCCTCTTCCGGATCAAACGCTGTGTTCGACGAAGTGGGCGGGTTGAGCGCCACGTCATGGGAAATTGATCCACATTCATTCAATTGGCCGCAATGGCGGCGAGAATGGGGTGTTGCAATCTGAAGCCAAGGAGAATCCCATGAAGGGCGACGCGCAAGTTATCGTGCATCTACAAGCACAGTTGAAGAACGAGTTAACTGCTATCAACCAGTATTTCCTGCATTACCGCATGCTCAAGCATTGGGGGCTGGACAGGTTGGCGAAGAAGGAATACGAAGAGTCTATCGGCGAGATGAAGCATGCCGACATGCTGATGGACCGCATTTTTATGCTCGACGGTCTACCCAACTTGCAAGATCTTGCCAAGCTATTGGTTGGCGAAAGCGTGCCTGAGATTTTGGCCTGCGACCTTCAGAGCGAACAAGGTGCGCAGGCGACGATCAAGGCAGGTATTGCCCATTGCGAATCAGAGCGTGACTATGGTTCGCGAGATTTGCTGCAAGGTATTTTGGACGACACCGAAGAGCACATTGATTTTCTGGAAACCCAGATCGACTTGATCGGCAAGGTTGGCCTTCAGAACTACCTGCAAAGCCAGATGGGACCGCTGAGCTAAGTGGAGTCAGGCGTGGATGGACGCCGACAGCCTGCCGTGCATCACGATGGGCTGGGTTTCGCAGTTCAAGGCAGCAACCGGATGCGCCCGGTTGCATTGGGCGACCACATCTCGCGCACATTGCTCGCATTGGCCACACTGCGTGGCAACACCCAGCTCAAATTGGATATCGTCAAAACCCATGCCGGCATGGACATGGCGAGCGATTTCTCGGTCAGAGATGCGCTTGCAGACACAAACAATCATGGCTTGGGCTTTGAGGAAGTGGTTGGATAGGCGGTGTTGATTATAAATGCGAATTCCTCGCATTCGCAATATCCCCACGACTTGCCCAGGTTTGATGACCCGTGTCCAAACTACGAGGCCTGAGCGAGGCTGTGCACGACGCGGGCTGTGCCGAAGCGCTTGCTTTTTGCCGGCCTGATTGCCCAATGGCTATAGCGGCGCGGGCCCGGGCCCTGTTCAGAAGACTTCACTGAGAGCCGGGCCGCGCAAACCGCGCGACAAACCGCCTGTCCACCCAATTTTTCAACCACCATACCCAGCGCCCTTGCGCGCTGGTTCGACCCCAGGCCGCTATCGCGTAGCGGCTGCCGCAGGACAACAAATTCAGTGTCACCTGCGGCGGCTGGTGCGGTTTGAGGGCTAAGCCCGCTACCGTAGCGGTCAGGTTGTGGGCCAACGCGGGCCCCGCACGCACCGCGTAGACGCCATTGCGCGCCATGGGCCGGTCCATCCGTGTGCTGACATCGCCGGCCGCAAAGACGCGGCTGTGGCTGGTCGAGCGCTGGTACATGTCGACTGCCAAGAAACCTTCGCTGTCCAGTGCCAAACCGCTGCTCGCTAGCCAATGGGGCGCCTGTGCGCCCATGGCCAATACGGGCACATCACAGGCCAAATGGGCCCCGCAACCGAGTAATACTGAGTCGGCCTTCAAGGACACGGCTACGTCTTGCAACACGGTGACCCCGTGCCGTTTCAGCATGGCAATGATGCGCTGCTGCACCTTAGGCGGGTAAACGGCCCCAGGTGGTTTCTCGCCGCAAATCAGGGTTACGGCCGCATTGGGCAGGCGATGGCGCGCTGCCAATGCCAGCTCGATGCCACCGGCACCGCCGCCCACCACCGCGATTCGCAAGGCCCGCTGCGCCCCGATTGCGATGACGCGCGGCCACAACGTACAAAAGGCCTCCATGGGTCGAACGAATAGTCCGTACTCGCGGGCGCCGGGAAGGGCTATCTCTATGCGTTCGCGATCCTGAACCGGGCCAGTGTTGACCGACAGCCAGTCAAAAGGCAGGGTGCTGCCGTCGTCCAGTTGTATGACTTGCTTTTGTGCGTCCATACCCACAACGTTGCGCTCAATCCAGCGTATTGCGCTGCGTTGCACCAGGGGCTCCAGCGGTATCACGCAGCTTTCAAGTGGATAGTGGCCGGCCATAAAGCCCGGCACCATGCCCGAGTACACCAGTTTTTGACTTGGCGCAACCAGGGTCACCACGGTCCCAGCCAGGGGCTTCGCCGCTAGTTGGGCTAGCACCTGCACATGCGCGTGACCAGCACCCAGCAGTACCAGCTGCTGGGTCTTTTGCGTGGGCGGTGCGGGTGGTCGGCTGGCGTGAGCGGTCATGGGCACGTTATTGTTCCACGAGTGAAACATCGCCCACATAGGCCAAGCTGCTCCCGCCGGTGTTGTCGGCGTCAGCCCCCACGACGATTGCCAAAAGCGGGGGCACGGTACCGCTTTCGGAGCCAAAGCTGTGCAGAAAGTCCGCGTTCAAGTCTCGGCTGTGGGAGACCCAATGCTGCAATGGGCCATTGGACGAGTCCAGCACTTGGTAGCGTATCCGTTTAGTAAAAGCACTGGGCAGTTCGGAACCGGTAGGCAGCTTTTGATCCCATACGTAGCACAGCGTGGCGCCGGGCAGATGCTCACCCGTTGCGCTTCGAGCCAAGCGCAGCAAATTGCGTTCGACAAAACCCAAGTGGTCCAATGGTAGGTCGAACAGCGCGCATACCTTGATCGGCGTATCGTCGCCACTCTTGTGGTGCAGGTCCGCATCAACTACCGGCTTGTCCAGCCGCCAACGCCAGCTCAGCATGTGGTGGCCCTTGTGTTTGTCCGTCATCAAATCATGGGTCAGGTTGGCGTAGGAGTGGTCAGCGTGCACACGCAGCACCTTTTCCCCAGCAAGCTGAACGATGTCAAACTGGGTTAATGGCTTTCGGGTGTTACCGGGCAGGCCAACCACGCGCCAAGGGGCCGGGGGCACGCCCTCTGCCGCACTTGAGAAGGCCTGCACCGCCGCAGAAACGTGGATGGCTGGGGCCTCTTCGGCCTGCATTCTGACCGGGAGGCATATGAAGATAAGGGCGGTAGCCCTCGTAAACAGTGCGTTACCAGCTATTAAATATGTAGCAACCGACTTTGCCTTAACTGCGCTCATACGCACCTCCGTCGCTGGATTTGGACTCCGTGTTCACACTCTTGTATCAGGCTAAGCCACCCACTGCGCGCAGCATCAGCATTGGACAGCTGCCGGGATGATAGCCCTGCTGGCGGCGGGGACCTCGGGGGGTTAGGTACTCCAGTGCTCCACGGACAATATTTGAACCAGCTGGTAGTGCGCGTCGGGCTGCATGGAGACCACGTCTGCGCCAGCGTTCGCAACCTCAGCACAAACGAAATTGCGCCAACTCTCACCCGGCAGGTCGACCATGCGGCGGGCCTGGTCCTGCCCCGGGTTCCAGGCCACCAGTGATTGGCTGCCCTCCGTGCGGATGTGGATGCGGCGTTGGCCGGCAGGGTCTTCCAGGGTGTAGTGGTGGGTCGGTGCCGGCACGTGCTGTTGGTATACCCGGTCGCAGGCACGGTCCAAGGTAAAAGGGCCAGCCTGCGTCTGGCGCGCAGCGCCCGAAAGTTTGTCGTCGTATTGCAGGCCTGCCAGTCCGATAATCCGCACTTGTGTCGCGTCGTGCACCGCGAAGTAGCTGTGGAAGGCTTGTGACAGCGCAAACGGCTCTGGGCCTTGGTTGTGGGTCCGCAGCGTCTGCACCAACGTTTCACCAAGGTCTATCTGCACGGATACTTGCAAGTTGTTGGCAAAGAGCGCCAAGGCATCGTCTGCCGTTGTGGCCTTGCGCGGGGCCAATGTCAAGCTCACATAGTCACGTCCGTCGGCGTGCACGCAGACCACTTCCCATGGCCGGTTGCGAACGGGCCCGTGTTGCATCGCACCGGTCGGCATGCCCTGCGTGCCAAACCAGGGCCAGCAGATGGGTACGCCACCCCGTAGCGGGGCTGGTGTGGTGCCCAGCGTGGGCGATAACCAGAACACCTCTTGGTGACCAGCAGATTGCCAGGAGAGCAGTTGCGCGCCGTGCAAAGCCAGGATCGCGGTCCCGTGGCGGGTCGTCAGTTGCAAGCACGGGCGGCCTGCATAGGCCAGGGGCTGGATGTGGGAGTGGCTGTGTTCCATGCCCAAGCTTAGCGCAGGCCCTCAGCAAAGGCCCGCGAGAACGCCAACGCCGGGAGGGCATTCAAGCTGCTGCAGGTGGGCGACACGGCAGTTGCGCCTCCTGCGCATGGCGTGTCGCGGTCCAGCGACCAGAAGTGCAGGCCGCCCAGCTTTTCCTGCCGCACCCACCGCGCCAGGGCCGTGGCGTCTTCGGGCGTAAACACGTTTTCCACGACGTCATTGACACCCAGCATGGCGGTGACTTCAATCTGCGCCAGCGGCACACCGTGTTGGGCGTGCAGGTTATGGACCGCTTGGCGAGCCGATGCAGCCATGTCGCAGCTGTCGTTACGCACCACGCAGTTGGAGGGTTTGGCCGGACCAAAGTCCATGACCATCAGATTGATGAAGTAGTTGTCGAGCTGGGCCTCGCGGATTGCAGCCAGCACGCTCTGGCCCTGGGAGTTGATGCTGGACTGGCCAGCATCGCTGGCGGCCAGAGTGGCCACGGTAAAGCTCATGCGTAAATGGGGTCGGCGCTGTTGTGCGATCTTGATGCGCTGCAGCAGGCTGCGCACCATGTCCGGGGTTTGCCCGGCCTCGATGTCAAAGTCAAAGCCGACGAGCATGTTTGATGCGTAGCGGGCTACAAATTGCTCCATGCCTGCGTCGCTGCTACAGGTAAATAGGTTGCCTTCTCCACCAGTGGAGATGATGTAAGGCAGGGCGACCTGCTGCAGCGCAAAGATATTGGCATGCGCCACAGCCAGACCGGTCAGGCTGCCCCAGCGCTCCTGGCCGCACTCACCTGCGGCAAAGGCCAGCGTCAGCGCTGTGGCGCCAGGCAGCAGGGTCGAACGGGGCGCATTGGCCACTGCTAAACGAGATCCCGAAACTTGGGTCGCCGCGAGCGGGGCTTGCGGGTCCAGCGCCATCGCCAGGTGCTTGTAAGGGCTATAAACAAACGCTGTGGCGGACGCAGTTGCATTTCTGCTGGGATTGGGAGGAACAGATGTGCAGGCCAGCAGACCCAAGCACAAGGCGCTGCACTGGGTGGCTAATGCCACGGCGTGCGACAAGCAGATGGGAATCTGGAATGGAGTTGGTAAGGCCATGGTGAATCGCTGTTACTTCATGATCATTGCATGCAAAAAAATGGGCAGGAAATTGCTTTCCTGCCCATTAAACAGACTGCGGTCGCCCCGATTCAAGCAGCCCCCATCGCTCAGGAAAAATTACATTTTTGCGCGCAAGGTGAGGTAATACTGCGCACCGTTGCTATAAAAAGCGCGCGGTTGCTCGGTGTTGTCGCCGTAGTACTTCAGGGTTGGATTGTTCAAGTTCAAACCATCCAAGCTGATAGTGAAGGTGTCGTTGATTTTGTAGTTGACAGACGCCGCCAGCGTGCCGACATCGTCCATGTGCATCTTTACACCGCGGTCATAGCTGCCGTAGAAAGAAGAACGGTAGCTATAGGCCAGGCGGGCGCTGAGCTTGTTGTCTTCGTAATAGGCCTCAAGGTTGTACGTGTTCTTGGAATTACCCGACATTTCGCCACCGCCGTCTACTGAGCCATTCGCGTAGGTGTAGTTCGCGTTGATGCCGAAGTTGCCGAAGATGGGTTGTTGAAAGCCCAGCTCGACACCTTGGTTGCGCGCCCCAACGTTGATGGGCTTGGTGATGTTGTAGGTCTCCATCTGCTTGTGCAGATCGCTGAAATAGGTTCCAGGCGTAACCTTGTAGTCCACAAATGACTCAAAGTTTTGGGAAAACACGCCAATAGAAACCATGGAGCGCGGTGCAAAGTACCACTCAGCCGTCAAATCGACGTTGGTTGAACGCACTGGATCGAGGCTGGGGTTGCCGCCAGTGCCGGTGTTCAACTGGTCGTTGATCGACGTGGTAGAGCTCAACGCCGTGTAGTCAGGACGCGCCATGGTTTTGGCAACCGCACCGCGCAGGATGAAGTCTTTGTTGACCGCGAAACGGATGTTGGCGCTCGGTAGCACGTCGGTATAACTGCGCTCGGTGAACTCTTTGACAAACGGTCCGAAGAGAGACGTGTTGTCGATCCGGCTCGCGGGGTCTTGCGAGGTGGGGCTGCGCAGCGTGGAGTAGCTGCCTTTGGTCTCGACGACACGCACACCCGCGTTGGCACGCCAGTTGCTGCCGACAAAGTTACCCATTACATATGCCGCCTTGGTCTTTTCGCTGACGTCAAAGTCGTTGCCCCATTCGTGGCGCAAAACCGGGTCGTAGTTAAAAGTAGCACTGCTATTGGGCGCCGCAACGGTAGATGCACTGGCCCAACGCGCCATATCCTCATAGCTCAGACGGAACTGGCCAGTGAACGGAGCACCAAAGGATGAACCAAAATTGGAAGGGTAACCGCTGCCCGTATTGACCGGCAAGGTCTTGTCAATGTTCGGGTTCGCCCAGTTCGGGCCGCTAGAGATCCAGTTGCCGTTGTTGCGCGTATGGTCCGTCACGCGAGCACCAAATTTGATGGATTCCAGCAAGCCGGCGTCCAGGGCCCATTCCGCATCCAATGTACCGTAGCTTTCTTCATCCGGCACCGTTACCTGCGCGCCATAGTTCCAATTCCACACGTTGTTCGCGTAGGAGCGAAAGTCTTTGCCAGAAGAGTTGGTAAAGCCTACTGTCGGTGCGCGACTTGTGCCGTTCATCATGAAGTTCAATGCCAATGGCGTGCCACCGGCATTGCCGACTTCAGACGCATATTCCTGCGAATTACCGACACCTTTGGTGCGACCCAGCTGGCCTTTGAGCGTCAGCTTGTCATTTACATTCCACCTGCCGTCCAGATTGATATAGCTGGATTCTTGCGATGCGCCGGGACGGATGCCCGTATCGTTGATGATCGAGTTCGACTTGCCGGTTTCTGGGAAAGAAGCGCCCAGCAAGGTCTTGCCATCGGCGCTGACCGTGGCGCTTGTAGGTGCAAGGCCGTCTTGTAACAACCACTTGGGCGAGGCCATGAAATTGGTATTCATGTTGCGATCGTCCACGTGCGAACGGAAGGCGGACAGGCCCAATAGCACGTCAGCAGTGGGCTTGATTTGCAGCTCAATGGCCGCGCCGTTGCGGTCGCGGTTTTGCTCAAACAGGCTAGAACCAATCAGACTGGGGGCCAGCACGCCATTCAAGTTGGCAGTGGGTGCGGCAACGCCATTGATGATGGTGGTGCTGCCCGGTGCGAACTTGGTTTTATCAATGGCGTAATAGCCCAGTACTTCGGCACCGTCGCGGCGAAGTTTTTGTTTCTGGTTGAACACTTGCACCAGTACACCGGCCGTGCGTTCGTCGTTGCGCCAACCGACCATGCCGGTCAGTTGGGGGGAGGTGGACTCGGCCAGCGTGGAATGCATGGCGCCGACGGAAACTTCCCCGCTCACACCGCTTTTCAACTCCAAGGGGCGGCGTGTCTCGATATTGACCGCACCCGCAACACCGCCTTCGGGCAGGTCGGCGGTTGCGCTCTTGTGCACCGTCACCTTGCCGACCAATTCGGATGGCAGCAACGAATAGCTTGCGCTGCGGCCCACGGTGGTGCCAAACAGGTTCAGCACAAACCAGTCACCGGTCGACACCGCATGGCCGTTGATCATGGTTTGTGTCAGGCTGGGGCTGGTGCCGCGAATACTCACGCGGTCGTTCTCGGAGAAGCCCCCCTCGCCACCGGCGCTAGAAGCAATGTTGACACCGGGTACGCGCTGAATGGCATCGGCCACGTTTTTGTCAGGCATTTTGCCGATGTCTTCGGCAGTGACCACGTCGACGAGGGAATCGGCGTTGCGTTTCGCATCCAGGGACTGATCACGCGATGCGCGGATCCCGGTAACCGTGACGGCGTCAAGTGTGGGTGCCGAATCAATTGGTCTGGTATTGGATTGCTGCGATTGTGCGGATGCGGCAACGCTCAGCAGCGTGAGCGCTACTGCAGCTGCGATGGGGGTGCGGTTGAGTTTCATGTTGTCCTTCTCTTCAATAGGTCAAGGTGGGCCACTGGGTAATAAAGATCTTTTTTTTCCACCTCTCAATGCGCCTGCAGGCTTGTGCCGCTTGAGAGGTTGTGGAGCGTTTGATGTGGGCGAATTATTTAATACCACATCAAAATTCTCAGATGCCACTATGCTACCAATTATCACAATTTGCAAGATCATTTGAATCTGCAAAGCTAGGGAAATACCCTATTTGTCTCTTTTTTCCCAGTCCACCGGGGCCTGTGCTCGCGGTGGTTGTGCAGTAGCCTCTGCGCATCGCGATACAACGAGATTCAGAAGTCGCAAGCGCTTTTCAGAGGGGGTTTTGCAAGGGGAATAGTGTCGATAGAGGTTTGTCCCGCGGCACGTAGGAACTGGACTTGGGAAGTCATTTGGGCGGGCGTCAATAATTGGTCTTTGACATGCAAAACCCAATCCACATCTTGCTCGTAAGTGCGAACTGTTTTCGATACCGGTAAAAGACCACCCGGAGAAAACCACAGATTGAAGTTCAAGGACATGGGCACTACCGGGTAATTTCGGCCGCCATGGGTTGCCACTTCAACGCCATCGAGCCAATGGAGTGTCTTGCCGTCTTTGATCTGCATCATCAGCATGTGCCAGCCAGCCACCGACCGGAACTCCTGGTGGGCCTGGTTGTGCGCCTGCCAGGGATCTACGCGGACGGTCTGCCAAGTGATCCCATACAAGCGCGTGGTGGGGTCGCCCCAGCCGCCGTTGGGTAAGTATTCCCAATCCACCTCGCTGAACTCGGGGTCGAAATCGTGTTTGAGTGGGCTTACCAAGTAAAAACTCTGCACCACAACATCGCCATCGACACCGCTGACGGGTTCGTCCGAGAAACGGATCCGGGCCGCATACGTGCCTTCAAAATATTTGCGGACCTGGCAGATTTGGGCTTGGCTCGTGCCCTCTGGCGTTCCGTCTGTGCTGGCACGCAGGCGCAGCAGCTGATTCCCCGGTTGCCGGGAGTCGGGTACCAGTGCGATTGAGTTCGGCCCCCATTGGGCGCCAGCGATGCCTGGGTGGCCCGCTGCATGGCGAATCGTCCAACCCTGGGCTGTCAGGGCCTGCAGGCTGGCGTGGCTGAAGTCGTCGAAGAAAATGCCGTCGCCAGGTGGGGCCGCAAAGGCGCTACACAGGGACGCGCAAGCGGCAAGAAGGGTGACCCGAAAAAATAGCTTGGCGCACATGGCAAACCCCTTGGGATGTTAGGTACACGGCGCAAGCCACCGAACCGTGTTCGGCTAACTGTTTTTGGCAGCAAGCGCCGGGAACTTGACGAAAAACATCAAGACCAAGGCCGGCACACCGCACGCAATGGTCCACAAGAAGAAGTGCTCGTAGCCCATTTGAATCTGGATGTCACCGCTGATGGTCTTGGAGATGATGAAGCCCAGTTGCATGACGCCTGAGCCCAGCGCGTAGTGCGCGGTCTGGAAGCGACCGGGTGCTACGGCCTGCATGATGAACAAAATCATGCCCACAAAGCCAAAGCCATAGCCCAACATTTCGATGGCGACGGCGATGCCAATGTGCAGCATGTCGGTCGGCAACGCGCTGGAGAGGTAATAAAAAACCGCATTGGGAACTGCCATGGCCACAATCAATACTGGCATGGCTTTGCGCAGGCTGAGCCACGCCGTGAAGTAGCCACCCAAAATGCTGCCAACCAGAAACGCCGCCGTACCGACGGTGCCATAGACGCCGCCCACCTGTTCGGTGGTCATTCCCAGGCCGCCTTTGTTGCGCGCTTCGAGCAGAAACAGCGGGCCAATGGTCTGCACCTGCCCTTCGGCAAACCGGAACAACACAATGAACAATACAGCCAACCAGATGCCAGGCTTCTGCAGAAAGTCTTTCACCACTTCCGCCAGGGTCTTGAAAACACTGGCCACGGTCAGATCGGCGTGGTCGGTATTCAGAGTGCCGGGCAGTGCCCACGCGTTGTAGCTGGCCAGTGCTGCCAGCAACACTGCCAGGAATACAAAGATGGCAGACCACGCGTTGAACACCCCAAAACGGGTTTCGAGATGACCCGCCAGCACCAGCAAACCGCCCAGCGTCAAAAACTTGGACGCGTTGAAGAAGGCGCCCTGCCAACCCGCATAGGCCGCCTGCTGCTTGTCGCCCAGGCTGGCCATGTACAGGCCGTCGCAGGCAATGTCATGGGTGGCCGAGGCATAGGCCAGCACAAAAAAAACCGCGATGCTGGCCGCAAAGTACATGGGCAGTTGCAATGCAAGCGCCATCAAGCCCAGCCCGACCGCGCCCGTGAACTGCATGGCCACGACGATCAGCTTTTTGCTGCGCGCCAATTCCAGAAACGGGCTCCACAGCGGCTTGAAGGCCCAGGCCAGACCGAGTAGACCGGTCCAGCGCGCGATCTGGTCATTGGCCACACCCATGTTTTTGTACATCAGGCCGGCGATCAGCATGACGACAAAAAACTGCATGCCCTGCACAAAGTACAGACTGGGCACCCAGGTGATGGGTGAGCGCGAAGGTGCGGTGTCTTGGGTCATGGAGTGTCCAGTGGGTTGGGTCAACAGATCAGGCGTGTCACGGCGATACCAGTGCTACCGGTGCTATTCCGGGTGCAGTGGCGTTGCCGTGCAGCCAGGCTCTGAGCGCCAGCATTGCGCCATCGGCATAGCCCCAGGTCACGACGGCAGGAGCGTGGATATCCAGCACCTGGAAGGGGTTCCAGATCGCCAGGTGCAGGTCCACACCCTCTGCATGTGCGGACGACTGCCGGTAGCGACCATGGTGGTTGGATACCAGCACATTGCAGCGCCCATCGCGCGGCAGCGTTTGCACATCCAGCTCGCGCAGTGTGGCGATGGGGAGGTATTGCACGTCGCTGAAACTGGCGAACAGATCCTGGATCTGCTCCAGTGGCAGGCCTGCTTCGGACACGCCGTCGCTGACCACCGATGCCTGGGCAATGACACGCAGCGGCGTGCCGCGTGTGGGTGGTGTGGGTGCACCAATAGCAGTCATGCCACGGGCCCAGGCCTTGTTCATCAGTGCCACGTCCAGCGCCTGCTGCACGTCGCGGTAAGGTGTGGTGCGCAGCGGGAAGCGCCGGGCCAGGTTGTCGACGCGGTCACAAGCGGTTTGCAGTGCGGTGGTGTCCAGCGCGCCGCTCTGCATTGCAGCGGCTATGGATTGCAAGGCGGCCAGTTGTTCGTGGAGCTCACCTTGCGCCAGTACCAGATCGGCCCCGGCCTGCAAGGCCAACACTGCGGCGCGGGCATGGCCATAGCGGTCGTGCACGGCCTTCATCATCAGTGCGTCGGTAATGACCACGCCCTGATAGCCAATGGCTTCGCGCAGCACACCGGTCAGCAGCTTGCGTGACAGCGTGGCCGGGTGCTCGGGGTCGATCTGCGGGTAGACGATGTGAGCGGTCATCACTGCGGGTGCGGTGACGGCCAGCTCGCGGAAGGGGATCAGCTCCAGTGCTTCCAGTTCGGCCAGCGACTTGTCCACCGTGGGCAGCGCGTGGTGCGAATCGGTATGCGTATCACCATGGCCGGGGAAGTGCTTGACGCTGCAGGCCACGCCCTCGGACAGTGCGCCTTCCATCCAGGCCCCAGCCAGGCGCGCCACGGCCATGGGGTCGGCGGAGAAACTGCGCTCAGCTATCACCGGGTTGGCCGGGTTGTTGTTGACATCCAGCACCGGTGCGAAATTCCAGTTGATGCCCAGGCTGCGCAGGCCGCGTGACACGGCTGCCCCGACTTGTTTGGCCTGCTCCAGATCACCACAGGCGCCCAGCGCCATCGCTGCGGGTGCCTGGGGCAGGAAGGTGGCGCGTATCACCGAGCCGCCCTCCTGGTCTATGCCGATCAAGGCCAGTGGCCCCATGACCTCGCGCAGGTCGGCGGTGAGTTTTCGGACTTCGGCCTCGGTGCCCAGGTTTTTGCGGAAAAGGCACACCGCACGGATGTGGTGGCTGCGCAGGAAATCGGCCGTATTGGCGTCCAGGGACTTGCCCTCCATGTCCACCATCACCAGGTGGCCGGGTTGTAGCGTGTTGTCTTGCATGTTGGTGCGGTGGTGTTTGCGTGCGGGGGTGGCTCAGTGGGTCTTGGTGACCTTGGCCAGAAACCGCGGCTCATCGGGGTTGCGGCAACGCGCACGCGCCAGCTGCTCGACCATCGGGTAGAAGCTTTGGATCAGCGAGATAGGGTCAAGGTCGATGGAGTCGGTCTCGACAATCGGCAGGTTGGCGCCCGGTGTACCGGCCGGTGCGGCCAGCAAGACCTTGGCACCGCGCAGGCGCATTTCTTCGGCCAAGGCCAGCAGGCCGGCCTGTGCAGGGCCGCGTGGCGCGAAGACCAACAGCGGGTAGCCTTCTTCGATCAGCGCCATGGGGCCATGCTTGACCTCGGCGCTGGAGAAGGCCTCGGCCTGTATGCCGCAGGTTTCTTTGAACTTGAGCGCCGCCTCCAAAGCGACCGGCATCCCGGTGCCACGGCCGATGACGAACAGGCGGTCCACGTTGTGCAGCACTTCAACCGCCACCGACCAGTCTATTGTGGCCGCTCGGGACAACACATCGGGCAATGCGGACAGTGCGGATTGCAGCACCAAGTCATCTTGCCACGCCGCGACGACCCGGGCGCCTGCCACCAACTGGGCGATATAGCTCTTGGTGGCGGCCACACTGGCCTCGGTTCCGGCGTGCAACGGGAACACCCATTGCACGGCTTGCGCCAGAGGCGATTCGGCTTTGTTGACGAATGCTGCAGTGACCGCGCCGCCTTCGGTGAAGAAGCGGGTGGGTTCCACCAGGTCCGGGCTTTGGCCCGATTGCGAGAACGACAAAGACACCAAACCCTTGCACGCAATTTGTGATTGGTACAGCGTGATCAGCGACATGGGCAAGGATGTCACTAGACGCCCCATGCGCGCCATGACCAGGTAGGCCAAAAAGTGCGCGGCGTGGTCGGAGCTGCCACGGGCAATGGTCAACACGGCGGACGGATCTTGGCGGCGCAGCAGTGCGCCAAAATCAAAATATTCCTTGTCGTTGTGGGCCAGTTGAAACGCGACGGCTTGCGGTGCTTGGCGCGCCTCAGAGAGCATCAGTGTGGTCAATGGAATGTCCTTCGATGTAAATTGATTGCAATTGCAGTTCGCCGTTCAGCACGACGACATCGGCCCAGGCGCCCATAGCCAGGCGGCCGCGGTCCACGACGCCGAGGTAATCGGCCGCATGGGTGGAGACGCGTTTGGATGCGTCCAGAATCGACAGACCCAGGGTGTCCACCAGGTTGCGCAGCGCCTGGTCCAGCGTCAGTGTGGAGCCGGCCAGCGTGCCATCGGCCAGGCGCACACCGCCCATGCACTTGAACACCTGGTGACTGCCCAGGCGGTATTCACCATCGGGCATGCCAGTGGCCGCCGTTGAATCGGTGACGCAGTACAGGCAGGGTATGGAGCGCAACGCCACCCGTATGGCACCCGGGTGCACGTGGATCAGATCGGGGATGCATTCGGCGTACTGCGCATGGGCCAGTGCCGCGCCCACCATGCCCGGCTCGCGGTGGTGCAGACCAGTCATCGCGTTGAACAAGTGGGTGAAGCTACGCGCGCCTTTGTCCAAGGCCTGCACGCCGTCTTCGTAAGTGCCCAAGCTGTGGCCGATCTGCACGCGGTAACCGGCGTCGCACAGCGACTCGATCAGATCCATATTGCCCGGCACCTCAGGCGCCATCGTGATGACGCGAATGGGCGCCAGCGCATTGAGCTGGTCCAATTCATCGGTCGCCACCGGGCGTGCAAAATCGGGCTGGGCGCCGAGCTTGCCGTCGTTGATGTAGGGGCCTTCGAGGTGCACGCCCAGCACGCGCGCACCACCGGGAGCGCGCGTCTGGCAAATGCCGCTCAGCGCCTGCATGGCCGACACCAGGTCTTGCATGGGCGCGGTCATGGTCGTGGCCAGCATGGACGTGGTGCCGTGCTGCGCATGGACCTGGCTGATGCGCACGGCGGCATCGCCACCCTCCATGATGTCGCGGCCTCCGGCGCCATGGACGTGCAAATCGATAAAGCCGGGCAACACCAGCGGGTCACCCGACGCACGGGCCGCTGCTTCGCTGATGGCCTTGCCTTGGATGCGGGCAATGCGCCCCTCGGGCGTGAAGGCGATGGACCCGTGGACAAAACCACTTGGCGTCAGGACATTGCCAACGACAACAGCGCTCATCGTTCGCGCCTCATTTCGGCGACAAAGTCGTAGTAATCGCTGCGGCAGTAAGAATGCGTCAACTCCACAGCCTGCCCCGATTCCAGATAGCCGATACGGGTGATGAACAGCACAGCCTGGCGGTCCGGTATGCCCAACTGCTCGGCCAGCCGGGGTTGGGCATTCAGCGCGCGGATGTGCTGCAGCGCGCGCACGGGTGTCTGCTGCACGCTGTCCAAATATTCGTACAGCGAATTGCCCACCAGCATGGGGTCGGCAATGATGCTCTGCGGCAGCACGCTGACCTCATACGCCATGATGACGTTGTCGGCCAGGCGCAGACGCTCCAGCCGCACGACCTTGGCGCCGGTGGACAGGCCCAGCGACAACTGCTCGTCGGTCATCGCCACGTCGATCTTGCGCTCCAGCCAGCGCGACGACGGCGTGTAGCCCCGGCGCAGCAACTCTTCGGAAAAGCTGGTCAGTTGCGACAGTGGCTGCTCCAGCATGGGCGCGATGTAGTTGCCGGAACCCCGGCGGCGGACGATCATGCCCTGCGACACCAGTTGGTCGATGGCAGAGCGGGCCGTGACGCGCGACACATTCAACGTGTCAGCCAGCAAGCGCTCCGACGGCAAGGCTTCGTCGGGCTTATAGCGGCCTTCGCGAATCAACTGGGCGAGTTTGCGCGCCAGTTGCATGTAGATGGGTGAACTGTCGCGAGGGTCCGGCTCGAAGGTGACTTGAACTTCGCCTGATGTCATGTTGTCGATTCCAAGGATTGGTGGACCAGCGTCAGGGCGCCGTGTACGGCATCCTGTGGGGAGGCGACACAGCGCGCGCGGGTAGCGCTCGCCAGACGCGGCATGATTTGGCGGCCCACACTGCCGTAGATGGCCAGCGGCATTGCAGCATGGGGGTCCAGCGCGGAGACCATGCGTTCAATAGCCACGGCGGCTTCGGTTAGCAGGGCTTCGGCGGCGGGGTCGCTGGCGGCGCAATCAAACACCGTTAAGGCCAGTTGGGCATATTCGTTTTGGCCAGCATTGGCGCACCAGTCTTGCAAAGCGGCGCGGTGGCTGCCGCAGCGCTGGTGGATGCGGGCCGCCAAAGGGCCGCCGGGCACACGCCAGTCCATCGCTTCTTGGGCATGTGACATGGCACGCAGACCCAGCCACGCACCACTGCCTTCGTCACCGACCGGAAAGCCCCATCCGCTGACTTGGCGGCGCGAGCCATCGGCATAGATGGCCTCACCCACACTGCCGGTGCCCGCCGCCACCATGCAGCCCGGACGACCACCGTGTGCGGCCAGTAAAGCGGTATAGGCATCGTTCTCAATGGCGATATGTGCGAAACCGGGGTTGGCGGCGACAAACTCGTCGGCCCAGGGCTGGTGGTGCACACCCGATAGACCGGCACCCATGGCACAGGCAGACCAGTCGGGCACGGCCAGTTTGGCAATGTAGAAAGTCTGGCGCACGGCAGCCAGGATGTTGTACCAGGCCGTAGCTACCCCTTGCCCCAGGGCAGACGGCGCACCGCTGGCCTCGGCCAATACAGACCCACTGCGGTTTGCCAACAGGACGCGGGTACCGGTGCCACCACCGTCTACACCCAATAAATACTCAATCATGGCTTTTTTGGACTTGCTTGAACGCACCGGGAGGGTGCAGATTGCTCAGTTAATATCTTAACATACCAATTTAATACCACTAACAGGATATTTTCAAGTTTTTTATAAATTTTTCCATGGCTGCCTTTTTGTATGGAAAACAGCGTGCGTGCTGTGCAGAAAGGCCAATGCGGGGCCGCACAAATGGACCCTGTTCGGAGTCGAAGTGCTGGTATGGTCTTGGTCTGGCAGCGGCAATACTAACCCGGCTCATTTGCCTCGCTACCGTACCGCCGACGTACCGCTATGTGGGCCGCATTGGTACTACCCGGCTTGCGTGGCGATGCTGAGCGCGCCGGTGACAGAGATATGCAACGGAACTGGCACCAGTCCCACGCCATCACATTCATCCGTGTCGCAGCCACCATCTGCCCAGCGGTAGCGGGCGTAATGCACGTTGCAGGTGATGCTGGTCAGTGGCGTGAAGATCAATTGCGATTGTTTGGCCGCCAGCGGCACACCAAAGTGGGCACAGCGGTTGACGAAGGCGGTCACTTCGGGCCCGTTGCGCAGTAGCAGCAGTTTGAATGTCCGGGGTGTAGGTGCGTTGCCCGTGTCCAGATTCCACAGCGTGGCCTGGCCGTCGGTCAGCGCGTCCCGGTTGCAACGAAGGTCTGTGCCGGGTGCAGGGGCATTGGGCAGGGCGGACCAGTGCAGGGGAGGGGTGGGGGTGGTCATAGGGTGAATGTATGCCAGGTGGGACTTGTCACCTTTCAGGGTGGGTCGTTCTGTATGAAAGTGACCGCTAGCCCTCGTGGGATATGCATATATAGCTATCGTAGTAATAGCAATAACGCCACCCCATCACCCCCTGTGTGCAGCGCCCGCATAGGCCAGTCCCGCCGCTACCCCGCCAAAGCGGTTGCCTTCCACCAGCGTCGCGCTGGGCATTGCCTCGTGCAGCGCGGCCATCAGGGGGCGCAGGGCCGATGATCCGCCAGTCAGGTAGACGGCGTCTACGCCGGGCAAGCCGGAGCGCTGCACGCACTGCTCGGCGCACTCCACGACTTGGGCCAGGGCCTGCTGCAGCGTCTCGGCCATAGCCGGGGCGCTGATGGTGGCGCCCAGGTGTTCGCTGGGGCCGTGGCCCAGAAAATCGAGGTCGACCAGGGACGGCTTACCCGAGATGGAGCAGTCAATCTTGGCTGCCTCTACCCCCGCCAGCATGCGGTGGCCGTGCTGGCCCTCCAACGCGTCCATCAGGCGCGCGTGCAGGGACTGGTCGGTGAAGTCGGTCCACAGCTCTTTGGCAAAGTGCATCGCTTTTCGGCTGTAGGCCTGGTGGATAAGATGCCAGGTGGTCAGGTCGAAGAACACGCTGTTGGGCACTGGGCGCCCGCCGGTGCCGATGTGTTTGTAGCCCAACAGCGGCATCACGGTGGACAAGTCCAGCAGGCGGTCGAAGTCGGTACCGCCGATGTGCACACCGGTGGTGGCCAGGATGTCGGCCGTGCGGTCGCCGATCTGGCTGCGCGCGGGGTTCAGGCGGATGACGGTGAAGTCGGACGTGCCGCCGCCGATGTCGACGACCAGGGCTGTGGTTTCACGGTCCACACGCTGCTCGTAATCCAGCGCAGCGGCAATCGGTTCCAGCTGGAAGGCGATGTCGGTGAAGCCGGCCTCGCGGGCGGCGCGGCCCAGGGTTTCTTGCGCCAGCGCGTCGCGCTCGGGGCTGTCGTCGACAAAATGCACAGGCCGGCCCAGCATGGCGCGGGTCAGCGGCTGGCCCAGTTGCGCCTCGCAGCGGCGTTTGAGTTCCTTGAAGAACAGCACGACGATGTCGAAAAATTGGATGCTCTGGCCATTGACGGCGGTGTACTCCTCCATCAGGCGGCTGCCCAGCAGGCTTTTCAGCGAGCGCAGCAGGCGGCCTTCAGTGCCGTTGAGATAGGCCTGCATGGCCTCGGAGCCATAGAGCACGGTGTGGGTTTCGCTGGCGAAGAACAGTGCGGTGGGCATCTCGGCCCGCGTGCCGTCCAGCGCCATGGTGTGCATCTGGCCATCCGCACCGATCAGCGCGGCGGCTGAATTGGAGGTGCCGAAGTCAATGCCCAGAGTCAGTCCGGTCGGCTTATTGGGCACCTGCAGACGCCCCTAACACTTGCTTCAGGAAAGCGGAAATATCGGCGATCTCGCGCGGGTGCACGGCGTGCTGCATGGGGTAGGTGTGCCATTGCACAGGGTGGCCGAGGGCCTCCAGCGCCTTGCGCGAATCTTCGCCGCGCGCCAGCACCACGACCGGGTCTTGTGTGCCGTGGGCCATAAAGACCGGGGTATGGGCATTGGCCTGCTGGCGTTCGCTGGCAAAGCGGTCGGCCAGCGGCAGGTATCCGGACAAGGCCATGATGCCTGCTATGCGGTGTGTCAAGCGCAGGCCGGTATGCAGCGCCATCGCGCAGCCCTGGCTGAAACCGGCCAGCACGATGCGCGCATGCGGAATGCCACGTGCCACTTCGTTGGCAATCAGGGCGGTGATGGCTTGTTCGGATTTCTGGATGCCGGGCGCGTCCTGGCGATCCACCAGGTTCAGGCCAAAGATGTCGTACCAGGCCGGCATCACATACCCGCCGTTCAGCGTGACGGGGATACTGGGCGCGTGGGGGAACACAAAGCGGATGGGCGGGCAGTCGTCCAGATCCAGCTCGGGCACCAGGCCGGCGAAGTCATTGCCATCGGCGCCCAGGCCGTGCAGCCAGATGACGGCGGCCGTGGGGTTGGGGGCGGATTCGAGTTCGATGCGAGGAAGGAGTGCAGTCATGGCGTGGACGATTCGGTTGCGTAACCCTCCATTGTCCATGAAGGCGGCGTGGGCGCGTTTTCCCTTGGGGCGGGCCTGTTCCAGCGCCCGGTCCCCCAGAGCGACCAGGTCCTTGACCGTCTGCACGGTCAGCGGGGCATGGGCCAGACCGGCGATCTCTTCCAGGTGGCGGTTGGCTTGCAGCATCTGGTGCAGGTCGTGGATGGTCAGTCCAGCAGCTCAAATGCGAGCTGTATGGCCATCGCCCGGCTGCCCTCTTGTTCGCGTGGCAGCAAGCCGTGCATGTAGACGGTGCACAGGCACAGCGCGTAGATGCCTTCATGCGCCATCAGGTAACGGCCTATGGGACGCAGCGCGTCGGTCTTGGCGTACCGCAGGGAAACCAGGGCATTGGATAAAAAGCGCAATGCCGCGATTTCGTTGAAACGTACCTTTTGCAGTTGCTGGCTCCACTGCGGCAGTTGGAGCTGGGTCGTCGGCCGTTGGAGTAAGAGGGATGTCGTCACGCCACTGTGCCTATTAAATGGTGGATTTCCTTTATCTGTCGGCACGTCTTTACAAAACTAAAACACAACGGATACCCAAGCGACGGTGGCGCTTAGGGTACGGTTGCTCAGGCTTTGATATCGAAGCCTGAGAGGTGGTTGGCCAGGTGCATGGCGTGGGCACGCTCGTAGGACGGCTTGTTCAGTGCTCCGTAGGCAAAGTGGGGGTGCAGGGGCTCTGTGCGTTTGCGGAAATTTGCAATGGATTTCTGTAAGCGCTCCATGGCCAGGGCGGCGTCGTTGCTGGTGTCCAGCGGCGGTGCGCCCGGAATGGGTTCTGCCAGGTCGTGGCTCATGCGCCCGCGCCAGGTGAACACCTGAAAGGCCACCGCGCCCGCCGTGTTCTGGAACAGCGGGGACTTCGGGCTAGGAAATCCGCTCAGCGAGAACTCGATGCTCTGCGCGCAGTGGGCCAGTGTCTGGGCCCAGGACCAGTGCGCGGTTGTTGCCAGGGCGGCCGCTTTGCCCAGGCGATCCAGCTCGCGCTGGGCATCGCTGAATGATGCAAAGGCCAGTTGGCGGTCGCTCGCAGATGCCTTTTGGCAGGCCGACGTGGAGGCCACGGCAATGCCCGCCGCTGCGGTGGTCACGATAAACATTCTGCGGGAGGGTGGGGTTGTATGCATGGTGGAATGTTCTGCTACTGCTTGGGCAACCAGCCCAAGCCGTGGGCGTGCAGGCTTTGCACGTAGAGCCGGTCCCGGGTTTCGGTGATAGCGGTCGTCTCAGGGTAGGCGCCGGTGGGGTCTTGCAGGTCGGCAACTATCTTGCCGTCTTCGGTAAACGCCATCACGTGGCCATAGGATTTGGGCACCGGCCACAGCGCGCGCGGCAGACGCAACGTCAGGCGGCGCAGCCAGGGCTTGTCGGCCATGTTGTCGGCGGTAGGGTTGCGCGGCTTGGCCAGGCCCAGCCAGATCTTGCCGTCCAGCCCACGCATCAGGTTGTCGGGGTAGCCGGGCAGGTTGTCCAGCAGCACGCTGGCCAGCGGGTTGGGTTGCGCGATGTCGAGCTTGCTGGCCGTGACGGCGATCTTCCAGACGCGAAACTTGCCCGTCTCGTTGACCAACAGGGACTGCTCATCCGCGCTCAGCGCCACGCCGTTCGCAAAACTGAACCCTTGGGCCACCACACGCGTGGCCTTGGTGGCGGGGTCGTATTCCAGAATGCGGCCAGTGGAGGCGCCTTCAATGATGTCCAGCACGCTGGCCTCAAACGTGCCGCCCCAGTCCTTGGGGCCGAAGTGCGCGGATGCATCGCTGAAATACAGCTTGCCGCTCTTGGCTACGACCACGGCATCGGCATACAGCAGGGGCTGGCCATTCACGGCATCGGCCAGCACGGTGATCTTGCGGTCTTGTGCGATGGATAGCAGGCCTTTGTAGCCATCAGCGGCAATCAGATTGCCCTGCGCATCGAAATCAAAACCCAGCACCCGGCCGCCCGTATTGGCAAACACCTCTTGCGCCGACCCATCGGCGTTCATGCGCAAAATATTGCCGCTGGCCACCGTGGTGTAGAGCTTGCCGTCGGGGCCAATGGCGATGTGTTCGGGGCCTACCTCCCCATGGAGATCGATGATCTGAAGGTTGGCCAGCTTGGTATTGGCGGCGTGCGGGCCCACATAGCCGGGGGCTGGCTGCAGGTTAAAGACGACCGGTGTAATGGGCACTGGCCACAGCAAAAGATAGGCTACTGCGACCAGCAGCAGGACGGCCAAAGTAGCTAAGATTTTTTTCACCACGGTCTCCTTTTTGTGTGCGAAGGATAGCCGCAATGCGAAGGTGGCTCTGTTGCGTATCTGTCGGGTAGCGGGTTTTGCTCCGTGTCCCCCGGCCATGCACGCATGGCCTCCTCCTTTACCTGCGCAAAACCCACTACCCGACAGATGCGGCGTTGCGTGGGTTGTCCCGATCGGGGAACAAAGGCCGCTTGCGTCGCTCTGCGGTGGGCGGTAACTGGAATCCGTGCCTCTTCGAAGCGTAGGAGACTACCCCAGCAGTGCCTGCGCAAACTCCCGCGCGTTGAACGTCTCCAACTCCTCCAGCTTTTCACCGACACCAATGAAGTAAACCGGAACAGGCCGCTCACGCGCGATGGCCGCAATCACGCCGCCCTTGGCCGTGCCGTCCAACTTGGTGATGATCAGCCCGGTCAGCGTCAGCGCGTCGTCAAACGCGCGCACCTGGGTCAGCGCGTTCTGGCCCGTATTGCCGTCTATGACCAGCAACACTTCGTGCGGAGCCGTGCCGTCGGCCTTCTGGATCACACGCTTGATCTTCTTCAGCTCTTCCATCAAATGCAATTGCGTGGGCAGGCGCCCGGCGGTGTCGATCAGCACCACATCCTTGCCCCGCGCCTTGCCGGCGCTGACGGCATCGAAACTGACGGCTGCAGGGTCACCACCCTCCTGGCTGACGATCTCCACCAGGTTGCGGTCGGCCCACACGCTCAACTGCTCGCGCGCTGCGGCGCGGAAGGTGTCGGCCGCGGCCAACAGCACATTGGCACCATGCTCGGACAAATGCCGCGTCAGCTTGCCGATGGATGTGGTCTTGCCTGCGCCATTGACACCCGCCACCATGATGACAGTGGGCTTGTGCTCGCCAATGACCAGCGGCTTTTGCAGCGGTTGCAGCAAATCGGTCAGCGTGGCGATCAGGATGTTCTTCAGCGCGATGGGGTGGGTCACGCCACTGTCGCTGACCTTTCGGCGCAGCTCGGCAATCAAAAATTGCGTGGCGGGCACGCCGGCATCGGCCATCAGCAGCGCGTCTTCCAGCTTCTCGTACAAGGCCTCGTCGATCAGCGAGCCGCCGAACACGGTGGAGATGCTGCCCGCCGTCTTGCCCAGGCTGGCCTTGAGCTTGTCGACCCACTTTTGCCGCTCAGGCGGGGGGGCACCCGGCTCGGGAATGTCGATGGGAATGACCAGCGCACTGCCGATCAGTGAGCCACCGGATGGGGGAACTGCAAAGCTGGGGCGTGGGCTGGGTGCTGCTGCCGGGGCCGCAGGGGTTGCAGACAATGGCGCAGCCGGTTCCACAACAGGGGTTGGGGCCGGGGGAGTAGGGGGTTTCTTTTTGAAAAAACTGAACATGTGCGGGGTTCTTAGAATGAGGCATTCTATGAAACACCTCCCCACACGTGCCGTACGACCCATGGATTCCCCTTTGCGCACCCTCCACCGACCATCCATGTTCCCCGTTGTACCTCTGCTATTGGCGCTAGGCCTGTCGTGTATCAATCCCTCTTGGGCGGCCGCACCTGCACCCATCGCAGTGCCCACAGCAGATACATCCGCAGCCGACGTGCAGCAATTCACGCTGCAAAACGGCATGACCCTGATCGTCAAGACCGACCACCGCGCGCCCACCGCCGTCAACATGGTGTGGGTGCGTGTGGGCTCCATGGACGAGGTGGATGGCACGACTGGCGTGGCCCACGTGCTGGAGCACATGCTGTTCAAGGGCACACCCACGGTGCCTGAGGGTGAATTTTCACGCCGGGTTGCGGCGCTGGGTGGCGTGGAAAACGCCTTCACCAGCAGGGATTACACCGGCTTCTACCAGCAGATTCCAGCCAACCGGCTGGAACAGATGATGAAGCTGGAGGCCGACCGCTTTGCCAACACCCAATGGAGCGACGCCGTGTTCGCCAAGGAGCTGGAAGTCGTCAAGGAAGAGCGCCGCCTGCGCACAGAAGATGAACCCCATGCCCGCCTGGAGGAGGCCATGGAGGCCACCATCTACCTGGCCCACCCCTACCGCCGCCCGACCGTGGGCTGGATGAGTGATCTGGACGCGATGACGGCCGAAGATGCGCGCGCCTTTTACCAGCGCTGGTACACACCGGCCAACGCCGTGGTCATCGTTGCGGGCGATGTGGACGCGACCCAGGTCCGCACCTGGGCGGAGCAAACCTACGGCAGCATCCCCCAGCGCCCCGTGCCCACCCGCAAGCCGCGCGACGAGCCGACGCAGGCCGGCATTCGCCGCCTGGATTTCAAGGCCCCGGCGGAGCAAGCCTATGTGGCCCTGGCCTTCAAGGTGCCGGCCTTGAGCCCTGCGGGGCTGGCGGGCGAGGGCGCATCGCCTGGCGGCACTGGCGCAGAAGAAGACGCGCTAGCGCTGACGGTGCTGGCCGCGCTGCTGTCTGGTTACGACGGTGCCCGCCTGGAGCGCGCGCTGACGCAGGCCCAAGGCCATGTGGCAGACAACGTGGGCGCCAGCTATGGGCTGGCCGGGCGCGGCCCGCAACTGTTCACGGTATTTGGCGTGCCGTCCCCCGGCAAGACCAGTGCCCAGGTGGAGCGGGCCTTGCGCGCGGAGCTGGCCCGCGTGGCGCGCGAGGGTGTCAACGCGGCGGAGTTGCGGCGGGTCAAGGTGCAGTGGATGGCTGGTGAGGTCTACAAGCGTGACAGCGTCTTCAACCAGGCCCAGTCGCTGGGCCAGAACTGGATCCAGGGCTTTGGCCTGGACAGCGACGAACGCCTGATCGCGCGCCTGCGTACCGTCACCGCCGCCCAGGTGCAGGCCGTGGCCGCACGCTACTTTGGAGACGACGCCCTGACGGTGGCCACGCTGCTGCCACAGCCCATAGACAAAAACCGCACGCCGCGCCAGCCCGTGGCCGGTTCCCGGCATTAGAGAGATATGATGTTTGCTATCAAAAAAATAGCTACTCGCGCAATGTTTGCGAGGGCTATCGGCCTATTTCTATCAAGCTCTGCCGTCGCGGGCATACCCATAGACCATTGGACACAGCCTTCAGGTGCGCAGGTTTTTTTGGTGCAAAGCCCGGCCATTCCCATGGTCGATGTGCGCCTGGAGTTTGATGCGGGTAGCCGCCGCGACCCGGTGGGCAAGGCGGGGCTGGCCAGCCTGATGGCGGGGTCTTTGGCGGACGGTGTGCGGGCCAGTGGGCGCGACAAGGCGTTGGATGAAAACGCTCTGGGCGAAGCCTGGGCCGACCTGGGTGCCGCATTCTCGGCCGGAGTTGGTGCGGACCGCCTCAGTGTCTCTCTGCGTTCGTTGACCGACCCCGAACTGCTGGCCAAGGCGGTGGCGTTGGCGGCGCGCCAGTTGGCTGAGCCCGCTTTCCCCGCAGCCATCTGGCAACGCGATCGCGTGAAATGGATAGCGGCGCTACGTGAGTCGGACACCCGCCCCGCGACGCAGGCCGCGCGTGCATTCAACCGCGCTGTATACGGTAGCCACCCCTATGGCGCCGAGCTGACCGAGGCATCGCTCAAACGCATCAGCGTGCAAGACATGGCCGTCTTGCATGCCCGCACGCTGCGGCCCTGTTATGCCAAGGTGAGTGTGGTCGGCGCGCTGAACCAGGCCCAGACGGACGCGCTGGTGACCCGGCTATTGGCGCGTCTGCCCAGCGGTGGCTGCTTCGCGCTGCCAGCGGTTGCCGAGGTACAGCCGCTGCAGTCGGCACAAGAAAAAACCGTGGCCTTCGTATCCGCTCAGGCCCACCTGCTGATCGGCCAGCCCGGTTATGCCCGCAGTGACCCGGACCACTTCGCGCTGCTGGTGGGCAACCACATCCTGGGTGGCGGTGGTTTTACGTCGCGCCTGACCCAGGCGGTGCGGGAACAGCGTGGCCTGAGCTACAGCGTGGACAGCCAGTTTGCGCCGGGCCTGCACGCTGGGGCCTTCGTCATCAGCTTGCAGACCCGCCCGGACCAAGCCAGCCAGGCCCTTCAGGTGGCGCGTGAGGTATTGACCACGTTCGTGAAAGACGGCCCTACCGAGGCCGAACTGCAGGCCGCAAAGGACCACCTGATAGGCGGCTTCCCGCTGCTGCAGGACGGCAACCAGAAGCTGCTGGAAAACGTGGCCGGCATCGCCTGGAATAGCCTCCCGCTGGACTATCTGAATACCTGGACCCAGCAGGTGCAGCGCTTGAGTACCGCGGACTTACGCGCAGCATTCGCCCGCAAACTGCAGCCAGACCGCATGATCACCGTATTGCTTGGAGGGAACGAATGAATTCCGCACGATTAGGGTATCCCCGTGCGATTGAGTCGGTATAAGCAGCCGGGCAAGTCGCACAATGTAACAACTTGTTCCAAGGTCTCGCCACGATGCACTTTGTCCTGATCATCAACGCCGCTGTCAGCCTTATCATGGGTTGTGCACTGGTGCTGGTGTGGCGGCGTGACCGTACACAGAGCTTTACCCGCTACATAGGCTGGGCAAACCTGGTGCAGTTGCTGGTGCCGTTGACCTATTGGCTCAAGGTGCATGGCGGGCCGTCCGGCGAAACCCTGGGTAATTTCGCGCTGGCGGTGGTGGCTGGCGGCTATTCCACCTTGCTGCTGGTCGGCGCTGCGCATTTAGCCCACCGAACCCTGCCACCCAAGTCCATGTGGGTGAGTGTATTGGTGCTGTCGCTGGTCAACGCCGCAGCTGTTTTTTTGGGCGGCCCCCGCGTCGGCCAGGCCAGCATGGCCACCATCAACACGGTATTGGGGTTAGTCTGCAGCTACTGGTTGTGGAACGCCAATACAAACCGGTACAGCTCCGAAAAACTGGTCGGGCCGCTGTTGGTCGCGTTAGGCCTCATCCAGTTCATTTACGTGGCCTACCAGGACGCAGGTGCGGAACTGCTGGCCACGCTGGGGGCACTGCTGCGCATCACCCTGGGGCTGGTTTTGTTATACGCCGCGCTGGATCGCGGTACGCTGGCTACGCGCAAATTGCAAAGCCGTTTTGAGCGCTTGGCCGAGCGATCGCACCAGGGCATCATGATCAGCCTGGGTGACGCCAGCATCGTGTATGCGAACCCTGCTGTTCTGGCGATCTATGGCGTGCGCAGCCTGGCCGAGTTGCGCGTGGCTACCGTTGCCAAAACCATACCCAAGGCGGAGCGTGCCAGGGTCGGAGAAATTTTGCGCCGCATCCAGAGCGGGCTGCAAGAAGACGCGGGTTACGGAGCCCTGCGCCACCGCGCCGACGGCACACCCATGTGGTTGAGCTTCCACTACTTTTGCACTGAGTGGGACGGCACGCCCGCCGTGCAGGTGTTGATCACGGACGACACCGCGCGCCACGAAGCCACCCAGGCCTTGATCCACCAGGCTCTGCATGACGAACTCACGGGTTTACCGAACCGCACCGCATTGATCGAGAGCCTGCGCAAACGCTGCATGCCACTGGAGCCGCTACAGCGTTTCGTATTGGTACTAATGAACATCGACCGCTTCAAGCTGTTCAACGAAGCGCATGGCCATTCCATGGGGGATGATGTGTTGCGGACCATGGGGCAGGCGTTACGCACGACTATGGATGCCGAATGTGAGGTGATGCGCCTGGCTGGTGATGAATTTGCGCTGGTGACGGCATCCACAGGCAATGGCGATACGGCGGTGGACATGGTCACCCGCGTGCGGCAGTTGCTGGCCAAGCCCCTGTTGGTGGCGGGCCAGGAATTTTTTCTGGATGCATCGCTGGGCATTGCGTTGTACCCCAATAGCGCGCGTGATGCAGACTCGCTGTTACGTGCTGCCAATGCGGCCATGCATGTTGCCAAGCGCACGCCCGGCACCTCACACATGCTGGCCGAAAAGGCTTTCGAGCGGGGCTCCAGCAACGCGCTGGAGCAAGAGCAGGCTCTGCGCGCCGGTATCGAGCGCGCCGAGTTTCACCTGGTCTATCAGCCTAAAGTGGATGCCCGCACCGGCCGCTTGACCAGCCTGGAAGCCCTGGCCCGCTGGAACCGTCCCACGGTGGGCAATGTGAATCCCATCGAATTCATTGCGGCGGCCGAACGCACCGGCTTGATTGGTGTGTTGGGCACGGCTCTGTTGAAGCAGGCCTGCCAGCAGATTGCGCAGTGGCAGACCCAGTTCACACACTGCGTGCCGGTGGCGGTGAATGTGTCGCCATTGCAAATGCTGGACCCTCGCTTTCCGCAGTTGGTGGCCAGCACGCTGCAATCGTGCGGCGTGGAGGCGCGCTGGCTGACGCTGGAGATTACCGAGAGCTCAGCCATGCAAAACCTGGAGCAGACCACAGCCCAGGTGGAGCAGTTGCGTGCCATGGGTGTGCATGTGGCCATGGACGATTTTGGTACCGGTTTTTCGTCGCTGAACATGCTGCGCAGTCTGCGCCTGCACACGGTCAAGATCGACCGGGGGCTGATCGACCCGTTGCCGTCGCCCGACGCGGTGGCTGTGGTGCGCGCCATCTGCCAACTGGCCGAGGCGCTGCACCTGCACGTTGTGGCCGAGGGCGTGGAAACGCTGGCCCAGGCGGCGACGGCGCGGGACGCAGGCTGTAGCGAATTGCAAGGCTATTTGTACTCCAAACCCCTGCAGATCCAGGATGTGGGGCCCTGGTTAACGCGGCTCGCCATCAGCCAGGAGATTGACACCGTGGTGGTACCCCTGCAGTCCGTTAAGCTTGGCACATGAAGAAACCCAGCAAGTCCCCCTCCAAAAACGCCACTGGCGCTGCCAAGGCGTCGGGCAAGAAGCCCGCCCGCACCCCCGTGCACAAGCGCCCCTCGGGCGAAATCCGCCTGATTGGTGGCCACTGGAAACGCATCAAACTCAAAGTAGCCGACCGCCCCGGCTTGCGCCCCACGCCCGATCGTGTGCGCGAAACACTGTTCAACTGGCTGGGCCAGGACATGCATGGCCTGCGCTGTGTGGATGCCTTCGCCGGCACCGGTGCGCTGGGCTTTGAAGCAGCATCCCGCGGTGCAGCCGAGGTGCTGCTGGTAGAACACGATGGCGCGCTGGTGGTGCAATTGCAACGTGTGCAGGCCCAGTTGCTGGCGCTGGAGCTGCCTGAGCCTGCTGCCCCGCAGAAGTTTCAGATTGTGCGGGGCGAGGGTGTTGCTGCGCTGCGCCAGCTGGCCCCCGCCAGTTACAACGTGATTTTTCTGGACCCACCGTTTGATGGTGAGCTGTACGAGCCTGCCCTGGCGGCCGCGGCCCGTGCGCTGGCGGTGAATGGCTCCATTTACCTGGAAGCACCCAAGGCCTGGACCGATGCCGTGCTACAGCCGCTGGGCCTAGTGGTGTACCGCCACCTGAAGGCCGGTGCCGTGCATGCCCATGTGTTGCGGGCAGCCGCCATACCGGCCGCTACGCCAGTAGAGGCCAACGCCGCATCATTGCCTCTGTAGCTCGGCTTTAGTGCTCCCGGAGTTCCCATGCAAAAACCCGTGATTGCCGTCTACCCTGGCACCTTTGACCCCATCACCCTGGGCCACCAGGACCTGATCCGCCGCGCCGCAGGGCTGTTCGGCACGGTCATCGTCGCGGTGGCGCAAGCCCACCACAAGAAGACGCTGTTCAGCCTGGAAGAGCGGCTGGATGCGGTGCGCGAAGTGGTCAAGGCGTATCCTAATGTGCAGGTGGAATCGTTTGCCGGTCTGGTGCGCGATTTTGCCGTGGACCGCGGCGCGAAAGCCATGTTGCGCGGCGTACGCTCGGTGACCGACTTTGATTTTGAAAACCAGCTTGCGGGCATGAATCGCGCCTTAGCCCCTGATGTGGAGACGGTGTTTCTGACGCCGGATACGCGCTACCAGCATATTTCCAGTACGCTGGTGCGTGAGATCGCAACGCTCAAGGGCGACGTGGCGCAGTTTGTGGCGCCGACGGTGCATACGCGGCTGATGCAAAAACTAGGAATGTCATGAAAATCTTGCTGCCCGTGGATGGTTCGGAGTTGTCTTTGGAGGCCGTGCGCTTCGCTATTCGTATGCTGCTGGCGGGCCTGCGGGGCGAGGCGGTGCTGGCCAATGTGCAGGAGCCCGCGTCGCTGTACGAATTGTTGGTGGCCCATGATCCCGAGGTCATCAACCGCGTAGCCGAAGAAGCGGGTAAGCACACGCTGCTGTCGGCGCAGGAGTTGCTGAATGCGGCTGGCGTAGAGTATGAATGCGAAGTGGCCAAGGGCGACCCCGCGCACACCATTGTCGACATTGCCGAGCGTTTTGCCTGTGATCTGATCGTCATGGGCGCGCGTGGCAACAGTGCGGCACGCAGTGCCATGCTGGGCTCGGTGTCCAACGAAGTGTTGCACGCCAGCGCCATCCCGGTGCTCATCGTCAAACCGGACGAAGTCTGAACCCGCGCCATGGCTCTGCTCATTACCGACGAATGCATCAACTGCGACGTCTGCGAACCCGAATGCCCCAACGATGCCATTTACATGGGTGTCGAGATTTACGAGATCAACCCGCACAAATGCACGGAATGTGCAGGCCACTTTGACGAGCCACAGTGTGTCCAGGTGTGCCCGGTTTCCTGCATTCCGGTCAATCCGGAATTTGTAGAAGACAAGGAAACCCTGTGGGCAAAGTACCGGCGCTTACAACTGAGCGCTGCCGTGCCCGATACGACTAAGGTTTAGAGGCCACCAAGTAAGTGGCTTGCGCGGCCCGGTGCTGAATGGCCCAGACACCCATCTGTAGCTTGGGCATGGGTTTGCCGTAGTGGTATCCCTGCGCATGGCTGCAGCCCAGTGCGCTCAACTGGGCGCCGATCTCCGCGTCCTCAATGCCTTCGGCAATCGTACTCAGGCCGATCGATCGGGCCAACTCCAGCGCAGCCTTGATGATGTGCAGGCTGCGCTCCGATTGGCCCACCTGCTGCACAAAGGTTTTGTCAATTTTCAGGCAGGTAAAGGGCAGGGACTGCAAATAGTCCAGGCCGGCATAACCCGTACCAAAATCGTCCAGCGCAATACCAATACCTAAAGCGCGCAGCCTGTGCAGTGAGGCGGCCACGTCGTCCATGTTCTGGATGATGATGGTTTCGGTCAACTCAATGCGCAGCTCCTCCGGGGCCATGCTGTGCTGGGCCAGGCAGGCCTGCACCGCTGCCACAATCTCGCCGCCAGCCAGTTCGGGTGCCGACAGGTTGATGCTCATGAACGGCTTATGCCGGTCATTGGCCACACAGAAGGGGCGTAGCTCGGCCCAATCGGAGATGGCGCGTTGCAGCACCCACTGGCCGATGCGGTGGATCAGGCCGGTTTTCTCGGCCAGCGGAATAAATTCGGCCGGGCTTATCAAACCCAGGCTGGGGTGGTGCCAGCGGAGCAGCGCCTCAAACCCGACCACGGTCAGTCCGTCAAAGGCAATCAACGGTTGGTAGAACAGTTCGAGCTGCTGGCGGTCAATCGCGTCGGACAGGTCTTGCGCCAGTGACAAGGTGCGCACTGCGGCTTTGTGCATGTCAACTGCGCTATCGGCCACCGTTGTGGTGTCACCGTTTCCACCGGCGGCGGCCAAGCGTTGTTGCTCCAGCCCGGCAGCATCGTGTGTGCTGCGAAAGCGGGTCAACAGCAGATGCATCAGGTATTGGATAACAGAATCGGAGCGCAGTAGTAGCTCTTCAACATGGCTGCGGTCGATGCGTATCAAGCGTGTCGGAACCAGGGTGCGGACGGATGCGGTGCGGGGCTGGCGGTCCAGCAACGCGACCTCGCCAAACATGGCGCCTTCGGTCAGGATGGCAATGCGCCGTTGTTCTGGGCCTTGGCCGCTCAGAACCTCTACGCAGCCTTCTTCGATGACATAGGCGGAATCCCCGGGGTCACCCCAACGGAAAACCAGCTCCTGGCCTTCGAATACTTCCCTGTCAAATGCGTCTGTCATGGATGGACTCATGCGGATTGCGAGAGGTCACTATAAACCAAGCATTGGACCTTATGGTCAGTTGATGCAAACCGCACTGTGGTCCGCGGTGTTTTTTTAGTTGGCTTCGGGCGCTATTTGCTGGATTTGCCTTTGGCGGGGGCTTTGGGTCTGTCTGCCGCTGCGCTGGCGACGAAAAATTCAGGTTCTTTTTTCGTTTTGGAGGTCTTTTTCTTGCCCTTGCCTGCAGATGCGTGAGCACCCTCGGTGGTGGGGGCGCTGGCCTTGGTACGCGGTCTGGCAGCAGCTTTCTTGGCATCCGCAGCGGCCAGTTTGGCTTGGGCGGTGCGTTGCTGGGCCTCTTCTTTCTGGCGTGCCTTTTCTATTGCATGAACCTGCGCGGTTTCTCTCTGTGTTTTGGCGTCGGCCTCGGCTTTTTGCGCCGGGGTGCGGCTGTCCTGCACATCGACCTTTACGGCATCTGGACACGGTTTTTGGCTGTAGGTGCTACCGCATCGGTAGACTTCTTCGGCGCCAGCCCTCGTGGATATTGAGTAAGAAGCTATGAAAATGATAGCGTATGCGGAGATGTGCTTCATGGCGTGGCCTGGGGTTCCTGCGTTGGCGTGGACGCTGCTGTACCAGCGGGTGGGGTAGGGCGTTGGGCTGGTGGCGTGTGTGCCCGTGGCGGTTTGCTGGTGTGCACCAGCAGCGTGGCCTTTTCCATGTCTCCTGCCAGGAAGGCGGGGAGGGCTTTGAGCGAGCGATCAATACATTGGTCAATCGCAATGCGGTGGTCCAGCGACGGCTTTTTCAGCACCCAGTTGACGACCTCGGCCTTGTCGCCAGGATGGCCTACGCCCAGGCGCAGTCGCCAGTAGTCGCCGCTGCCCAATTGGGCGTGGATATCGCGCAGGCCGTTGTGACCAGCGTGGCTGCCACCAAATTTCAGCTTGACCTGACCGGGGGGAATATCCAGTTCGTCATGGGCGACCAGGATTTCGTTGGAGGCAATCTTGAAGAAACGCGCCAACGCTCCCACCGATTTGCCCGAAAGGTTCATAAATGTTTGCGGTTGCAACAACCAGACCGTTTGCCCGTGAACGGTGGTGCGGGCCAGCATACCGTGGTAGCCCTTGTCCATGCCCAGGTTGAGCTTGAGCGCGCGCGCCAGGGCGTCGATCCACCAAAAGCCAGCGTTGTGGCGGGTGGCGTCGTATTCAGGACCGGGATTGCCCAGGCCGACAAACAGTTTGATCATGGGATGCAAGAAAAAGGTGTTGCCACGGATGGTAGAGCAAATTTGATAGGCAGCAAAAACGACGACGGCCCACCGAAGTGGGCCGTCAACAGCTTGCGCTGTGGTGTGAATCAGTGCGCGAGCAGCAGATTACTTCTTGGCAGCAGGTGCCTTTGCGGCAGGCGCCTTAGCTGCAGTCTTGGCAGCAGGAGCGGCCTTGCCACCCTTGCCAGCGGGAGCGGCAGCAGCGGCTTCAGCGGTCGCTTCGGCAGACGCTTCAGCAGCAGACGTCACCACGGAGACCAGCACGGGGTTTTCACGACCCTTGACAATCGTCTTCACGCCTGTTGGCAACTTGACGTCGCTCAGGTGGAAGGATGTGCCCTTCTTCAAACCAGTCAGATCCACTTCGATGAACTCGGGCAGATCGGCGGGTAGGCAGGTCACATTGATTTCGTTGAGCACGTGGTTGATCAGACAGTGGTCGACCTTGAAAGCGGACGATTCTTCTTGGCCCTTAAAGTGCAATGGCACCTTCATATGCATTTTGGTGTTGGCATCGACGCGTTGGAAGTCGATGTGCAAGATCAATTGCTTGTAAGGGTGCATTTGCACGTCGCGCAACAAAACTTTGCTTTCCTTGCCAGCCAGTTCCATGTTGAGAACGGATGCGTGGAAGGCTTCTTTCTTGATGGCATGCCACAGTGCGTTGTGGTCCAGTTCGACCAACAGCGGTTCACCAGTTCCACCGTAAACGATGCCCGGTGTGCGACCCGAAATGCGGAGACGGCGGCTCGCACCCGTGCCCTGCTTAGCGCGCTCAAAAGCGACAAATTTCATAACTTACTCCTGAAGGAATCCACCGCGACCAGTGTGACTCCGGTTTAACAAAAGCGCTGAATCGCTGCCCTATGCAGCGGCGCTTGCTTTTTGTCCTGGGCAAAACCCCGTTGAGATTTCGCAAGAACCCTAGAAAAGGTTCTCTTGATCCGAGAACAAACTCATGACCGACTCACCCTTGGCCATGCGCTGAATCGTCTCTGCGATCAGCGGTGCCACGGTGAGTTGGCGAATTTTTTGGCACTGCGATGCGGCAGCGCTCAAAGGGATCGTGTTGGTAACCACGACTTCATCGAGTGCGCCGCCATTGGCGATGCGCTCGATGGCGGGCCCCGAAAAAATGGGGTGCGTGCAATAGGCATACACCTTCTTGGCGCCGCGCTCCTTGAGCACTTCGGCGGCCTTGACCAGCGTGCCGGCCGTGTCGATCATGTCGTCCATGATGACGCAGTTGCGGCCATCAATCTCGCCAATCACGTGCATCACTTCGCTGACATTGGCGCGTGGACGGCGTTTGTCGATGATGGCCAGATCGCAGTTCAGCTGCTTGGCCAGCGCACGGGCACGCACCACACCACCCACGTCGGGCGAGACCACGATCAGGTCTTCGTAATTCTTCTGGCGCAAATCCCCCAACAACACGGGCGACGCATAAATATTGTCCACAGGGATGTCAAAGAATCCCTGGATCTGGTCGGCGTGCAAATCCATGGTCAGCACGCGGGCCACGCCCACGGTCTGCAGCATATTGGCCACCACCTTGGCCGTGATGGGCACGCGGCTGGAGCGTGGGCGGCGGTCTTGCCGGGCATAGCCAAAATATGGAATCACTGCGCTGATGCGTTCGGCCGATGCACGCTTGAGCGCGTCGACCATGATCAGCAATTCCATCAAATTTTCATTGGTGGGTGCGCACGTGCTTTGCACCACAAACACATCGCGGGCCCGAACGTTCTGGTTAATCTCTACCGTGACTTCGCCATCGGAGAAGCGACCGACCGTTGCAGCACCCAGGGAGATGCCCAGGTGGAGCGCAATGTCTGCCGCCATGCCTGGATTGGCATTGCCGGTAAAAACCATGAAATCTGGGGGTGGTGAGGCCTGCATACGGATTCCAGCGATTAGATTGGGTTTTTGCCTGTACGTTGCGCTTGCTGTGACCGGATCTTTGCCGGGCAACAGATTTGGCAGGGGAAGAAGGATTCGAACCTTCGCATGCTGGAATCAAAATCCAGTGCCTTAACCAACTTGGCGACTCCCCTACACAGGTTGACAACTAAAAGCTGCCCACCCTTAAACCATCATTCAAACCTTCACTAGCCTATCGCTGGGTGCCCAACCCATCAGGGGATGAACATCCATGTTGCTGCAAAGCCTGACTTGCAGCGCGTCCGGCGCGCTTTGCCTGTCAATATTTTCGTCGATACCATGCAGCAGTTGCGCAAATACAGCACTTCCAGAGCCCGTCATCCGACCACTCAAGCCCTGCGATTCAAGCCATTCTAGGGCTCTACTCACACCTGGGCACAGCTTCTGGGCAACGGCTTGCAAGTCATTGTGACCGTATTTAAAAATACGCTCGATCGTGTTTGCAGCGAAGCCTGAAATTATAGCAGTTTCGGAATCGCGCTTCAACTCCGGGTCAGAAAAAATTAGCTGAGTCGTCAATCCCGCCTCTGGTTTGACGACGACAAAGCGCGCGCGAGGCAATTCTAAGGGGGTGATCTTTTCGCCTATGCCCTCAACCCAGGCATGCTTGCCGCAGAGAAAAAAAGGCACATCCGCGCCGAGCCCCAGGCCAATGGAGGATAGTGTTTCTACCGAGAAATTGAGCTTCCACAGTCGGTTCAGCGCGAGCAAAGTCGAGGCCGCATCCGATGATCCACCGCCCATGCCGGCCTGCGCCGGCACCGACTTGGCGATGCCAATGTGTGCACCCAGATGGCAGCCGCTCGCCCGTTGCAAGGCCTCGGCTGCACGCACCACCAAATCATCGGCCGGCAAAGCCCAGGTCAGGTCCTCGCGGCTGATTTGACCGTCTGTGCGCAGGTCAAAATGCAGCGTATCGCACCAGTCGATCAGCATAAATACCGACTGCAGCAGATGGTAGCCATCGGGGCGGCGGCCCGTGATGTGCAGAAACAGGTTGAGCTTGGCGGGGGCGGGTATGTCGTAGAGCGACTGCATACGTGGATGGCCCGGGCTCAGCGCTCCAAGATGATTTTGAGATCGGCCGGAACTTCGGGTGCCAGGCGTTGTGCATGGAGGCGCCCTTGCGGCAGGCCCTGCAAGTCGACCTGCCATCCGGGTGTCGGAGGCTCGTCGCCCTTGAGCCAGGCAAACAGGCTGGCAACCGGCAACGTGGCGCCGGTGGTGTGCAGGGTCAAGGCATCCAGCGATTCAAAGCGCTGCGGCGCACCGGTGGTTTGCAATTGCGCGCCCGCAGCGTCCCACTGCATGCGCGCGGCAGTGCTGCCCAAGGGGGTGAAGAACGACAGCGCACCCGCCTGTGCATTGCCCTGAAGCTCAAAGTCCGCGGAAAATGCTTGCTCCGGTGTGCTGTGTACCTTCAGTGCCAAGCGCCCCTGCCAGTAGGCATCGTTTTTGTCGAATGAGCCGCTAGCCCTCGTAGAATGGGCGCAACCAGCTATCAAAAAGATAGTGTGCAAAAAGGCGAGGGCTAAAATCTGGCGCAGGCCAGGACGGGCGAGCGCGGTCACGGCTTGCCGCGCAGGCGTTGCATGGTGTCGCGCAGGGTTTCGTTTTGTGGGTTCAGGCCTGAGCCTTCTTTCCAGATGGCGCTGGCTTGGTCCTTTTGGCCGACGCTCCATAGCACTTCACCCAGGTGGGCTGCGATTTCAGCATCCGGCCGCGCCTGGAATGCACCTTGCAGCAGCCGAATAGCCTCGGTCGAATTGCCGGAGCGAAACTCGACCCATGCCAAGCTGTCCATGATGAAAGGGTCGTCGGGCGCAATCTTCAAAGCCTGTTGGATGAGTTGGCGTGCCTCGGGCAAGCGGATGTTGCGATCCGCCAGCGAATACCCCAGGGCGTTGTACGCATGGTGGTAGTCGGGCTTGGAGTCAATCACCCTGCGCAGCAGTTGTTCCATCTCGTCTGACTTGCCCAATTTCTCGGCCATCATGGCAAGGTCGTAAACCAGTTCCGTATCGTTCGGGTAGCGGGCGCTCGCTTCAACCAGGAGTTGGTGCGCTGCCGCGTATTCGTGGTTGTCGCGCAGCAACTGGGCTTCGGCATTGAGCTTGTCCAGCGCGTCAGTGGATTGCAGTTCTGCAACGTCGCGGATAGCGGCGCGGGCTTCGGCCAGCTTGCCCTGGCGGGCCAAGATTGCGGCATAGCGCTTCTGTACCCGCAACTCATCTCGCGAGCCGACGATGTGGTCCAAATAGGCTTTGGCATCGTCCAGGCGTTGCCCTTGTTCGGCGACCTGTGACAGCGCCAGGTAGGCTTGTACCAATCCACGGCCCATGGTTGGGTTTTGGCTGGTGTCCGCTGGTGGCGGGTTCAGCGCCACATAGGTTTTGAGCGAAGCCTCGGCCGGCGCCAACTTGCCGTCTTGCAATTCGATGGAGCCCCGCAACAGCCAGGCCTCAACGTAGTCCGGCGTCTGGGCGGTCAATTGCAGCATCTGCGCGTAGATTTCGGGATAGCGTTGTGCGTTGAGCAGGCTGCGCGCATAAGCCATGCGCACCTCGGGCAGCGGTTTGCCAGCCAGGTATTTGCGCACCATCGCCTCGGCTTGCGGCGTCTTGGGGCTGATCAACGCAACGGCCAGCAACATCACGTCTTCAGATTCGCCGTCGAGCGCCAAGCCACGTTGGGCTGCCTCTAGTGCCCCTTGTGTATCCTCAGCTTGCAGGCGCATTGTGCCGATGGCGGCCCATGCGGCAGGTCCGGTGGTGCGGGTCAGGGTGTCAGCCAGCAGCACTTTTTCGACGACCTTTGCCGCCAGCTTTTTATCGGTCGTACGGGTGAAGTAGCGTGGCAAGAGGCTGATAGCCTGCGCGCGTTCGGAAGGCGCCAAGCTCACTAGTTCGCGCTTCAGTGGTTCCTGGGTTTCGGCGATTTTGTTCAGGCCCAGCAACATCTGGAAGTGGTAACGGTTGGCATCTTTAGAGGAAGGCATGGCACGCGCCCAAGCTTGGGCTGCTTCCAGCGCAGCTTCGCCACTACGCGCCCTGTAGGCGATTTCAATCGCTCGCTCGTACAGCTTGGGTGAATTGCTTTTGCGCGCGGCATTGAGCATCAGGCCAAAGGCGGATCCGGCGTCGCCGGCGACGGACTCGATCTCGCTCACCAGTACTTCGTAAAACAGTTCGCCGTCCAAATTGGAATTGTTGGGGCCCTCTGCCTTGGGCGTTGCTGCCCGGGCGGCACCGCAAATACAGGTTGCGACCAATGTGAGGGCAAAGAGGCGGTGAATTCGTGACATCAGACCATAATAATCCAACCCGACATACTCCCACACACCATGCCTGAATTGCCAGAAGTCGAAGTGACGCGCATAAGTTTTGCCGACCGCATTGCCGGTGCGCAGATTGTCGAGGCGCGCATGGGCAAACCACTGCGTTGGCCATTGAACTGCCCGCCCAACGCGCTGGCCGGAATGCATGTGCTGGCGGTGCGGCGCAGAGGCAAGTATTTGCTGCTGGATCTGGACCAGGGGCTTTTGCTGGTGCATTTGGGAATGTCCGGCAGTTTGTCTTTCATGCTGGAGCCCCCCGCGCCTGGAAAGCATGACCATTTTGAACTGCGCACGTCGCAGGGCGTGCTGCGCCTCAACGACCCGCGCCGCTTTGGTGCTGTCGTTTTTGCCGCCAACGAGGTTGACCCCGTGGCCCAAAGGCTCCTTGGGAAATTGGGAATGGAGCCTCTGGACGACGGATTTGACGCCAAGCTGTTCCACCAAGGCCTGGCCAGGCGCAAGGCACCGATCAAGCAGGTCTTGCTGGCAGGCGATGTCGTCGTGGGGGTTGGCAACATTTATGCGTCAGAGGTCTTGTTTCTAGCGGGTATTCGGCCCAGCACACCGGCGTCGCGGCTAAGCCGGCCACGCGCTGCCCGCTTGCACCAAGCCATTCGCGACGTTCTGACGCGCGCAGTGGAAAGAGGCGGCAGCACGCTGCGTGATTTCTCCAACGCACAAGGCGAAGCCGGGCATTTCCAGCTCGATGCCATGGTGTACGCCCGTGACGGATTGCCTTGCAAAGTCTGCAACGCACCGATTCGCACCATGCGGCAGGGTCAGAGGTCCACATTTTTCTGTGGCCAATGCCAGAATGCCTGAACTTCAGGGCTGAGGGCAGTGCTATATTGAGCAGCTAGACGGGGGAACTCTTGACTACTTCATTTAACGATCAATTTGACCAACTGGGTACTTGGCGACGCGAATTCGCACTGCGTTTGAAGTTGCTTGGCGAGTGGATGAAGGATAACGAGCTGCTGGATGCAGCGGTCGAAGAACGTTTGAAGCGCTTGGGCACTCAGGTACGTTCTGACAAGGTAATGGTGGCCTTTGTCGCGGAATTTTCACGCGGCAAATCCGAGATGATCAACGCCGTGTTCTTTGCCGGTTATGGTCGGCGCATCATGCCCGCCAGCGCCGGTCGCACCACGATGTGTCCGACCGAGATGGGCTACGACGCCGATGTGCCGCCGTGCCTGCGCCTGCTCCCGATTGAGACCCGTTTACAGCCCCAGGCCCTGATGGAATGGCGCATGGTGCCGGAAAAATGGACCCGGATTGACCTGGATGTCAACAATCCGCAACAGTTGGCAGGCGCTTTGGAAAAAGTTGCCGAAACCCGCAAGGTCACGCAAGACGAGGCTAGAGCCCTGGGTTTTTGGCACAACCAGGCCCCCGAAGACAATCCCATGGTGGACGCCCAAGGCATGGTCGAAGTGCCTAAATGGCGTCATGCATTGATCAATATTGCCCATCCTTTGCTCAAGCAGGGATTGGTCATTTTGGATACGCCGGGACTGAACGCCATCGGCGCAGAGCCGGAATTGACTGTCAGCCTGATTCCGCAGGCACATGCCGTTGTGTTTATCTTGGGTGCCGATACTGGCGTCACCAAGTCCGACCTGTCCATCTGGCGCGAGCACCTGATAACTGAGTCGGGCGAGACCGACGCCCGCCTGGTAGTGCTGAACAAAATCGATACCCTATGGGACGCCTTGAGCACTCCGGCACAGATAGAGGCCCAGATCGAGCGGCAAAAGGCCACCACGGCCGAGATACTGGGCATTCCCCGCGACCGCGTGATTGCCGTATCGGCCCAAAAGGGCCTTGTTGCCAAAGTCACCGAGGATGACGAATTGCTCCAACGCAGTTGCCTGCCCGTGTTGGAAGATGCATTGGGTCGCGGCATGATGGGCAAACGCCAGCGTATCCTGGGAGAGGCCATGGCCTCGGGCATTACCGATTTGCGCGCCGAAACCGGTCGTGTAATCAACATCCGCAAACGCGATCTGACCGAACAGATGATGGAACTCAAGGGTTTGCAGGGCAAGAACGCGACCGTCATCAAGCACATGCGCTCGCGCATTTCGCAAGAGCAGGCCGAGTTCGATCTGGGCGGCGCCAAGATCCACGCGGTTCGCTCGGTACACCTCAAACTGTTGCGCGAGGTGTTTGGTATTTTGGGTTCGACGGCGCTGAAGAAAGAGATGGCCAACCTGACGGCGACACTGCTGCAAAAGGGCCTCAAGCTGGGTGTCAAACGGGCCTATGGTGAAACCTTTGACCGTCTGCGGGCCAACCTTCAAACGGTACAGGCCCTGTGTGGCGATATCCAGTCCATGTTGGCGGCCACCTTTCGCCAGCTCAACGGGGAACACGGCTTTTCATTACAAGCACCCACTGAGCCGCAGATGGCGCAGTACTTGACCGACTTGAACATGGTGGAACGCAGCCACGTGCAATACCTGGGTATCGGCAATGCCTTTAAGCTGGCGCAGCCGGAGTTTGCCGACCGTTTGGTGCGGGCACTTTCCACCCGCTTGCGCGGCATCCACGAAACGGCCTTGGGTGATGTGGAACTGTGGAGCAAATCCGCTGCGGCCCAGTTGGATGCGCAGTTGCGCGAACGCCGTCGCAATTTCAGCCGCCGCATCGAAGCTATAGACCGCATCCAGCAGGCGGCCGGTGGTCTGGAAGACCGCATCCAGGATGTTGACCAGCAAGAAGTCGCGCTAAACCAGATAGAGCTGAAATTGATCGAGTTGACTGACTACCTGATTGCTGCCCATAGGCACGCCGATATCGAAGTCGACGTCGCTATCGCCTGAGCGTGCAGTTGACCCGTGATGCGTTCGCCAGGCGGGTGATTGCGTGGCAAAAAACGCATGGTCGCAACGACCTGCCCTGGCAAAACACGAAGGACCCCTACCGCGTTTGGTTGTCCGAGATCATGTTGCAGCAGACCCAGGTGGCCACTGTGCGGGGCTACTTTGCCCGCTTCCTCATCCGCTTTCCCGATGTGGCCTCCTTGGCGCATGCCAGCCTGGACGATGTGTTGGGTTTGTGGAGCGGCCTGGGCTATTACAGCCGCGCACGCAACCTGCACCGTTGCGCGCAGCAGGTCATGGCATTGCACGGCGGCGCATTTCCCGCCACTACTGAGGTATTGGAAACCCTGCCGGGCATAGGTCGCTCTACCGGCGCGGCTATTGCTTCGCTGTGTTTTGGCGAGTGTGTCGCAATACTGGACGCGAATGTCAAGCGGGTCGTTACGCGCGTGCTGGGTTTTGACGCCGATTTGGCAAAGGGCAGTAACGTGCTTGCGCTGTGGGATGCTGCCACGCAACTGCTGCCGGTGGGTAAGGATTTGGCATCCGCCATGCCGCGCTATACCCAGGGCATGATGGACTTGGGCGCGACTGTGTGCCTGCCCAAAAGGCCGCAATGCGCAGTCTGCCCAGTGCGCGAAGATTGCACGGCGGCCAAAGCAGGCGACCCACAGCGTTACCCGGTGCGCACCCGTACGTTGAAGCGCAGTACACAGGCGATCTGGATGTTATGGGTGCAAAGTGCCGATGGCGCGGTGTGGCTGGACAAACGTCCCACGCCAGGCGTTTGGGCCGGATTGCATTGCCTGCCGCTGTTTGACAGCGAGGACGCGCTGCTGGCTCAGGTTCCCGTCGCATTGCGCAAGGGCTTGGAGGCCCTACCCGTTTTTACCCATGTGTTGACCCATAAAGACCTGTATCTGCACACCTGGCGTCTGACCGTGACGCAGCATTGTGCGGACTGGGGGGCAGGGCAGTGGGTGGGTGCACAGGCCTGGCCCCAGGTGGGGCTGCCAGCCCCCATTCGCAAGCTGCTGCAGGGTGCGGTGGGCATTGGATAGCTGCAGACACAATTAGGAAAATGGAGCGCTAGCCCTCGTGGAATATACGTATGTTGCTATTGAATTTGAAGCGTATACCTCTGTTTTTGCCGTCTGCCTTGCGGTGGTTTGTTTGTGGAGTCTGCGTGTGGGGTGCGAGCTATTGGCTGGTAATCACACCCATGCAGCACCCGGCCCAACATCCTGCTGTTGTTCAACTCCCCCCGACGATGCTGTGGGCGTGGGAGCGACGTGAAGACTTGCGCTGGCTGCCCGCCAATGTGGGCGTGGCCTATGTCGCCACCTCTATTGAACTGGAGGGTAGTACTGCCCGTGCCGTGCCCCGTGCCACTGCATTGCACTTGCGCCCCGATACCGTCGCGGTACCAGTGGTGCATGTGGATGCGTCGTGGCGCAATCCGCCGGTCTTGGGCGCAGCACAACAGGCGGCGGTAGTCAACCAGGTGCTCGCCGCGGCGGCGCGCCATGGGGATACGGGGCAAGCGCGTGTGGTGCAGCTGGATTTTGAAGTGCGCCGCTCGCAGCGCGCCTTTTTGCGCGCGGTGGTGCAAGACATTCGGCGCCAGCTTCGTGCCGACACAGCCTTGTCCGTCACCGCTTTGGCGTCGTGGTGCGCGGGGGACTATTGGCTGCATGATTTGCCGGCAGATGAAATCGTGCCCATGGCTTTTCGCATGGGGCAAGACGACGCGCGACTGCGCGCCCAGCTGAACCAGGATGGTGGCTTTACGCGCCCCCGCTGCCAAAGCGCCCTGGGTACGGCCACCGACGAGCCCGCCGTACTGGCCCACGCGCCGCGCCGCTACCATTTCTCGCCCACAGCATGGACGCCACAACAGTGGCAGCGTGTCAGTGGCGACTTATAGTTGACCGAGGAAAACAACCATGCATCACACTTTGCGCCAATGGCTTGCAAGTCTTGCCACCATAACCACTTTTACCACGCTGATGCTGGGCAGCGGCCCTGCACTGGCCAGCGGTGGGGACGGCTACGAGCAAAACAGCTTTGTGCCTGAATCAGGCCCCACTACCAAAGACCTTCCACTCTATGCCGGTGGACAAATCGGCATCGTGCCGGGCAGCTATTGGCGGGTCTACCAGTTTCTGGCCTACCGCGCTGCCAGTGGGCAGCCGCTCACGCCCGCCGAACTGCAGTCGCTGGACATAGAGGGTTGGAAGATTGGCGCCATTCAGAATGTTGTTGAAGACGACAAAGACGCCACCGATCCGCTGAAGGCCTGGCTTGCGGCCCGCACGAGCATTGCGGGTGCGCCACCCATCAGTATTACCGTCACTAAATACGACGACATCAATTACTTCGAAATTCTCAACTGCGCAGACGATGCTTTGCGCCGTGCCAGCACAACGCTGGCCGAGCGGCTGCAGTCAGGAGGCCTCCCGTGGGCCCGGGTCTGGCTGGCCAACCAAGACGCTGTGTTTGCCAACTGTGGCCTTGTCACCCGGGTGCGCAGTGGCAAGCCCAAGCCGGTGTCCCCCATGCCCGCTGCTCTGCCCGTGGACGCACCTGCGTGGCTGCGCAGGGACCATGCCTACCAAACCGCGGCGGCCCTGTTTTATGCAGGCCAGTTTGATGCTGCACGCCAACAATTTTTGGTCATTGCAAAGGACAAGGATTCGCTTTGGCACACGTGGGGCGAGTACCTGGCCGCTCGCTGCCTGATCCGCAAAGCTACGGTGGACCGTGGTGAACCCAATGGCAGCAACGCTGAATACACGCAAGCCGAAGATAAAAAGTGGCGCAGCCAACTGGTACAGGCTCGTGCCGAACTGGCCTCGATGGCTGTAACCTTTCCCCCGGCCCGGGGATTGCTGGGATGGGTCGATGCCCGTGTCCGTCCTCAAGAGCGTTTGGCCGAACTGGCAAGCAACTTGCAAACCGGGCGCTTCACCGCGGCCTCACCCCGCCAGTTAGCCGATTATCTGTTGATATGGGACACCCTAGATGCCGCCGCGCTACAAGACCATGACCCAATGACGCAGTGGATTGCCGCCATGCAGGGCGAAAGAAAAACCGGTCTTGCCGCCGCCCGCCAGGGCTGGAAAGCCCACAGTGATGCCCTTTGGCTAATGCCCCTGCTGGCCCACGCCCGCACGGGCGATCTGACGGCCGAAGAGCTGAAGGCTGCTGCCGCAATACCGTCCGGCGTCCCTGCCTTTGTGCACCTGCAATACCACCTGGCCCGTCTGGAAGTCACAAGCGGAAAATCGGGCGATGCGGACACCCGCATCAGCACACTCTTGCAGCAACCCGGCTTCTCCGTGGCCACGCGCAACCGCCTGTTGGGCGTCAAAATGCTGACCGCATCCACCCGCGAAGGCTTCTTTCAAGCAGCCGCCCGCAAACCTGCGGACGCGGATGCGGCAGGCCCCATCACGAAAGAAACAAGCCCCGCGCCATCACCTCAGGCTACGGACAGCGACTACAGCCGCCACTTGTACCGCCATTTTTCATTGGCAGAATTGCAAAAGGCTCGCCCCTTGGCCAAGGACCTGCAAAGCAGCCCGCTCACCGATGTGGTGTGGACCCGCGCCATTATTTTGGGGGACTACGCCGTTGCCGACAGCGTGACGACCAACGTCATGGTCGGGCGCGACACCACCCAGCACCTCTACCGCCGCTACCAGGAGGCCAAAGACCCAGCCGCCAAACGCGGCGCGGCCCTGCTGATCTTGGCCAATGCACCCGAGTTGAACGCGAACCTTGGGGGCGATACATGGGGTTGCGGCGCTGCTGGCAGCCCCACGTCCACCAGCAACGACACGCTGGACGCAGCATGGCCCCGCTTTCTCAGCCAAGAGTCGCGCGCACAAGCTACCAGCGAAGTGCAAAAACTGCTGGCGTTGCCCAAGCGGTCAGACTACCTGGGGCCCGTGCTGCTGGACTATGCGCAGCGCAACCCGACCGATGCCGAGGTGCCCAAGGCTCTGCACTTCTTCATAGCCTCTACCCGTATGGAGTGCGGCTACAGCGACAAGTCCAAAAGCAAAAAGAGCTTCTCGCAACAAGCCTTTGAGTTGCTGAGGAAACGCTATCCCAATAATGAGTGGGCGCAACGCACCAAGTACTACTACTGAACTAGACCGCGTCGAGTTCGCGGTGGCGCGTCAGCGTGACCCACTGCGGGGTAAAGTGCCGCGTCAACTGTTCGACCAGATAAACCGAGCGGTGTTGCCCCCCGGTGCAACCGATGGCCACCGTGACATAGCTGCGGTGATCGCGCGCCAAGGCGTCAAGCCAGCTCTCCAGAAAATGGGTGATGTGGTGCAGCATCAAGTCCACATCCGGTTGCGACTGCAAATAGTCAATGACCGGCTGGTCTCTTCCGGTGAGGTGACGCATCGAGACCTCGTAGTGCGGATTGGGCAGCATGCGCACGTCAAACACATAGTCGGCATCGGTGGGTACGCCGCGCTTGAACGCAAACGACTCGAATACCAGCGTCAGCTGCCCGCTGGGGGCAGAAATCAAGGCCTTGACATAGCCCTGCAACTGGGCGGCGCGGATGATGCTGGAGTCGATGACATGGGCTTGCTCCCGCAATGCGGCCAATAGCTTGCGTTCCAGTTCAATCGCATCGACCAGCGCACGGCGTGCATCCTGGGCACGGTTGCCAGGTTCGGGCTGTGACAGGGGATGCTTGCGCCGCGTTTCGGAGTAGCGGCGTACCAGGGTTTCGGTGTCAGAGTCCAGAAACAAAGACTTCACATCCACGCCGCGGTTGCGCAAAGTTTCCAAGTGATTCGGTACCAAGGGTAGTGACGTCGCGCTGCGCACGTCCATCGCAATGGCCACGCGGCTGGCCTGGTGCTTTTGCTCAAGGTCTACGAACGACAGCAGCAGCTCGGGCGGCAGGTTGTCCACGCAATAGAAGCCAGCGTCTTCCAACGCGTGCAGGGCCACCGACTTACCGGAGCCCGACATGCCGGTGATCAACACCAATTCCATCGCGTGCACGGTGTCTTGCATGATGGGGTCAGGTGCCGGATTGCAGCATTTCCTTGGCGTGCGCCAAGGTGGTACTGGAGAGCTTTTCGCCGCCCAACATGCGGGCAATTTCTGCGACGCGCTGTTCGCCCGTTACGGCGCCCACAGTGCTCAATGTCACGTTGCCGCTCATTTGCTTGGCCACTACCAAATGGTGGTCGGCGGTGGATGCCACCTGGGGCAGATGCGTGACAGCCAGTACTTGCCGGTCTTCACCCAATTGGCGCATCAGACGTCCCACGGTTTCCGCAACCGCACCGCCTACACCAGCGTCAACTTCGTCAAAAATCAGCGTTTGCGCTGTGCCCAACTGGCTGGTGGTCACAGCGATGGCCAGTGCCATGCGTGACAACTCACCACCGGACGCCACCTTGCCCACCGGCCGTGGCGTGCTGCCTGCATGGCCGGCTGCCAGAAAGCTGACATCTTCCAGTCCATTTTGCATGGGTTGAGCGCTGGTCTCCAGCATCACTTCAAAGCGGCCACCCTGCATGCCCAACCCTTGCATGGCCTGGGTGATGGACTGGGCCAGCAGGGGTGCTGCTTTCCGCCGTGCTTTGGACACCACTTTTGCCTCAGCAAGGTACGCTGCATGGGTCTTCTTCTCGGCGTCCTGAAGACCGTATAGATCAGCTGCGGCATCGAGCCGCGCCAACTCCGAGCGCCACGCGGCCAACAATGCGTGCAGTTCGTCAGGCGCTCGTTTGTAGCGCCGTGACAGTGACACCCACAGGGATACCCGTTCATCAAGCTCTGCCAGACGTTGCGGGTCGAGCTCGGTGTGGCGCAGGTACACGCGCAGCGTGCGTACGGCGTCTTCCACATGTGCCAAGCTGGAGGCCAAGACATCGACCGGGTCAGTGAAATCTTTCTCAAGATGGGCCTGGCTTTGCAATTGCTGCATCGCATTGTTAAGCAGGCTGAGTGCATTGGTTTCGTCATCTTCCAGTACCTGCAGTGCACCCTGGGCCGCGTCTAGCAAGGCTTGTCCATTGGATAGGCGGCTGTGGCTGGCCGCAAGTTCACCCCATTCATCGACTTGCGGATTGAGCTTCTCGACCTCGCCAATTTGCCAGGCCAGTCGTTCACGTTCGCGCTGTAACGAATCCAGGGCGGCCATAGCCTGGGTCAAGTCGGTCTGCGCACTGCGCCAGTTTTTCCACAACGCGCCCAATGCGCTGGTAGAAACTTTGGCATAGGCGTCTAACAAACCTCGCACGGCATCCGGCCGGGTAAGGCTTTGCCAGGCGTGCTGGCCGTGGATGTCAAGCATTTGCTCGCCCACACTGCGCAATTGCTGAGCGGTTGCGGGGCTGCCGTTGATCCAGGCGCGGCTTTTGCCCGCCATATCCACCGTGCGGCGCAGCAGCAAAGTGTCGGCGTCATCAAAGCCCGATTCTTGAAGCGTGTCACGCACGCTGGCGGGGGTGTCAAACTCTGCACTCACGTCGGTGCGGCTGGCGCCCTCTCGGATCGCGCCCGTGTCGGCCCGCGCGCCAGTCACCAGTTGCAGTGCGTCGATCAGAATCGATTTGCCAGCACCCGTCTCGCCAGTTAGCACGGTGAAGCCGCTCTCAAGGTCCAGCTCCAGCTCGCTGACGATGACGAAGTCGCGCAGGACTATGCGTTTCAAAGCCATGGTGTTTGCCCCCGCGTTCGGCCCGCTGTGTCCTCACTGCCCCCCGAGGGGGCGTTCACTTGCTTGAAGCGGTTCTGCGCTACGTTCATCAAGCTACCCCTTCATTCCAATGTAGTTTTTGTCGCAGCGTGTCGAAGTAGGTCCAGCCCTTGGGGTGCAAGAAACGCACCTGGTACTGGGACCGCGTCACCACAATGCGGTCACCGTGCATCAGCGATGCCAGCGATTGCATATCAAAGTTGGCACTGGCATCACGCCCGGCCACCAGCTCAATCACCACCTCCGACACATTGGCCAGCACGATGGGCCGGTTGGACAAGGTGTGCGGGGCAATAGGTACCAGCACCCAGCCAGGAATCGACGGGTGTATGAGCGGCCCGCCAGCTGACAGGGAATAGGCGGTGGCGCCCGTGGGCGTGGCGATGATCAGGCCATCGGCCCGTTGGTTGGCCACAAAGGTGCCGTCCACCTCCACGCGCAGTTCCACCATGCCGGCGGTAGCGCCCCGATTGACCACCACGTCATTCATGGCCAGGGCGGTAAACACACAGTGCCCACCGCGCATCACCCGTGCCTGCATCAGGCTGCGGTGGTCCTCCTCATACAGACCAGCCAGCATGGGCCGCAAGGTGGCCTCAAAATTATCCAGGGGGATGTCGGTAATAAAACCCAGGCGTCCCTGGTTGATGCCGATGAGCGGAACCCCATATTGCGCCATCTTGCGGCTGATGCCCAGCATGGTACCGTCGCCGCCCACTACCACACAGACATCACAGGCGGCGCCAATGCCAGCCACATCCATGGTGGCATAGTTGACCAGGCCCATATTGGCAGCGGTATCGGCCTCCACCACCACCTCGCACCCCTGGTCCATTAGAAAGTGCGCAATGCGTTCCAGTGCCTGGCGCGACGATGCGCCCGTCGACCCATTGGACATGGCTTGGTATTTGCCAATCAGGGCTACCTGGCGAAAATGAGACTTCATTGGCAAATTACATCACTAAAATGTACCAATGCTCGATGATCGTTCCAAGTTGTTGTTGAAAGCCCTGGTTGAGCGCTACATCGCCGACGGTCAGCCGATTGGCAGCCGAACCTTGTCTCGCGCTTCCGGGCTGGAACTTTCACCGGCCACCATTCGCAATGTGATGTCGGACCTCGAGGAGTTGGGGTTGATCGTCAGCCCGCACACCTCGGCCGGGCGCATACCTACCGCTCGGGGTTACCGCGTGTTTGTCGATACGATGCTGACCGTGCAGCCCCACCAGTACGGCTCGCACATTCTGGCGCCGGACCAGCCGCAGAAGGTGATCTCCAACGCTGCAAATCTGCTGTCCAATCTGTCGCAGTTCGTGGGTGTGGTGATTGCTCCGCGGCGGTCCTCGGTTTTTCGCCATATCGAATTTCTGCGCCTTTCCGAGCGGCGACTGTTGGTCATCATCGTGTCGCCCGACGGTGACGTGCAAAACCGCGTCATCTTCACCGAGCAAGACTACTCGCAGGCGCAACTGGTAGAAGCGGCCAATTTCTTGAACAGCCAGTACGTGGGGCTGGACATGGAGCATGTGCGCGAGCGACTGAAAAGCGAGGTCGAATCGCTGCGTACCGAAATCGCCGCGCTGATGCAGGCTGCGGTGACAGTCAGCTCCGAAGCCATCAGCGAGACCCAGGATGAAGTCATCATCTCCGGCGAGCGCAATCTGCTGGCGGTGTCTGATTTTTCCAGCGACATGAGTCATTTGCGCCGCGCCTTTGATCTGTTTGAGCAAAAAACCCAGCTGATGCGCCTGATGGACGTGGCGGGCCAGGCAGAAGGTGTGCGTATCTTCATTGGCGGCGAAAGCCAGGTAGTGCCGTTTGAAGACCTGTCCATTGTCAGTAGCCCCTACGAGGTGGATGGCAAGATCGTGGGCACGCTGGGTGTGATTGGCCCCACCCGCATGGCGTATGACCGGATGATCCAGATCGTGGACATAACGTCCAAGTTGGTCAGCAATGCACTGAGCCACCACAAGTAGGTGGTTTCTCTTTAAAAGTCCTCACTTATACCCAGTATGGGTTTCTTGAGGTTCCCTGCAAGTAATACAGGTCAAAATGGCCTCTAGCCCTCGTGAATTGGTCATATTGTGCTATTTAATGCATAGCATGTCGCGTTCGCCCCACGGTGGCAACTGAAGGCACGATTTTGGACCACTACAATCACCCGGTGGTTTGGGGCGTTAGCTCAGTTGGTTAGAGCAGAGGACTCATAATCCTTTGGTCGAGTGTTCAAGTCACTCACGCCCTACCATTTATCCCTTGCGGGGATTGAATAGCTTGCTATGAATTTCATAGCTTAGATTTTTTCCTTCTTCCGTGGTGACAGTCTGGTGACAGTTTGGAGCGCTTAGGTCCAGGATTTGAACGGCAAAAAAAAACCCAGCCACTCGGGCCGGGTTTGAGACTGGCAGGGCGGTTACCGTGCAGCGTCCAGCACCAGGGC
>JANXVI010000349.1 GCA_025351745.1 Rhodoferax sp. | reverse complement strand
CCGCACGGCAAACGTTCTCAACCCAACTGCGAAGGAGTGCTTCCATGATTGTCCACACACCCACCTCCCTCGTGCTGGCCGCCTGAGAGACGAGTTTGCCATCCACCTGCGTTACCTAAACTAAACAACGCCGGTCTTCGCCCCACTCCACGGGGCGTGTGTCTTCTCCGTCTTTGTCGGGCCGCCCGCTGGTCCCGCCTATTTTCAATTTTGGCTCTGTCGCCGCTTGTGGCGTGCTTGTTCGGCACGTCTGGCTGCAGGCCTTGCAAAGACACAACAAACACCATGAAGACTATCGAATTTTCTTTTGAGACACTGCGCCGCCTGGGACTGACTCCCGCCATGGCGCAAAGCCTGGCCACAACGGATGTGGCCGACAGCAACACGGCAATCGCCGACGCACTACAACCGCAGTGGATGCGCGCCACCGCGGTGCACCGCGAAACGGTGGAAGTGCACGATGGCACGCATCAACACTCGGCCCGTTGTGCTGCGCGGCTGACCCGCGAACTCATCGACGAAGGCACTGCGCTGGCCGTTGGCGACTGGGTGTTGTGCACGCAGGACGACCACCAACAATGGTGGGTCACCGCCCGCGTGCCGCCGTTGAACCAGATCGTGCGGCGCGATGCCGACGGCAGCCGCCACACCGTGGTCAGCAATGTGGACACCGCGCTGCTGGTCATGGGCCTGGACTTGGATTTCAGCCTGCAGCGGTTGGAGCGTTACTTGGCACTGGTGGGCAGCAGTGGTGTGTTGCCGGTCGTCGTGCTGACCAAGGCCGATGTGGCACAGCAGGCAGCGCCGGGTAGTGTGCAGCAGCGGGTGCATTCCGTGCGTGCCCGCGTCGGCCAACACGTGGATGTGGTGGCGGTTGACGCTCGCAGCGCCGATGCCATTGGCTTGCTACAGCCCTACCTGTCTGCGGGTCAAACTCTGGTGCTGCTGGGTTCGTCCGGCGCAGGTAAAAGCACGTTGACCAATAGCCTGCTGGGCAGTGCCACGCAAGACACCGGCGCGGTGCGCGAGCACGACAGCCGTGGCAAACACACGACTACCGCGCGTTCACTACACATGCTGCCCAGCGAGGCCTGCGTCATCGACACGCCCGGTGTGCGCTCCCTGCGCCCCGATGTAGACAGCCACACGCTGGGTCAGTTGTTCGAAGACATCAGCACGCTGGCCCACACCTGCCGCTTTCGCAACTGCCAGCACCAGGACGAACCGGGTTGTGCGGTGCGGGCGCAGGTCAGCCCCGAACGCCTGAAGAACTACCACAAGCTGTTGCGCGAAAGCCGCCGTGACACCATGGGTGCCCTGGAGCGCCAACGCCAACTGGCGCAGTGGAAAGCACGCGGTCGTGCGGGGACCCAACGCGCAGAGTCCAAACGTGCTGGCCCCGTCAGTTAGCAACACCCCTGTGGCTCACGGGGTCCTTACAAAGGTGACAGTCACCACCTTGCACCGCCTTTAGAATCGCCAGGCCTCGGAGCAATCCCAGGCATGCGTTCTCAGGGCGGGGTGTAATTCCCCACCGGCGGTGATGGCAACTTTGGTTGCACAAGCCCGCGAGCGCCCGGCATTGGTTTCGACCAACGCCGGGGTCAGCAGATTCGGTGTGATTCCGAGGCCGACGGTCATAGTCCGGATGAAAGAGACGCGGCATCAGCGCCCCCCTTTTTTTGCGTTTGCAAGAAGGGGCGCCGCTGCATTGCGCGCCCTGGGTTTTTATCGACCAACTCATGAGCAGCAGCAATAACACCATGGAACAGACCACACACCCCTCCGACCCGGGCACGGGCTTAGCCGACGCGCGTATCGCTTTCATTCAGTCCAACTGGCATACCGATATCGTGAGCCAGGGGCGCGAAGCATTCACGACAGAAATGCAGAAACTGGGTATGCCCGCCGACGCGATGGACGTCTTCAAGGTGCCCGGCGCCTTTGAGATTCCGTTGCACGCGCAAAAACTTGCGCGCACCGGGCGCTATGCCGCAATCGTGGCATGCGGCTTTGTCGTGAACGGCGGCATCTACCGCCACGACTTCGTTGCCGACGCTGTCATCAGCGGATTGATGAAGGTGCAACTCGACAGCGGTGTGCCCGTGTTCTCGGTGGTGCTGACACCCCTGCATTTTCATGAACACGATGACCACCAGCACTTTTTTGCCAAGCACTTTGTGACCAAGGGCAAAGAGGCCGCACAGGCCTGCGTACAGACGCTGCAAAGCTTGCAAGCCATAGAAGCGTAGAGAGCGCGAATGGTTCTTGACTTCGAGTGGGCTCTAACTTTTAGGATGCCTCTGTGACCACTTCTTTGCGCACCACCACACCCACCATCGGCGAACTCGCGCAGCACAGCGGGGTCAGCCAGCACACGCTGCGCTGTTACGAAAAGGCAGAGATGCTGGCGTCCGCTATCCGGGCCTCAAGGCCCCCACTCATGGTGCACGTAGATGGCGCACTCAATGTGGGCTGCTGCCGCGACGAGATTGTCGAATTGATGAAGCACAAATCGGCGCTCACGCATCTGACACTCTAGCTTGGCCCTATTGCTCCACTGGATCGTCCATGCCCAACGTCTTCACACCGGCGTCACTATCGAATTCGCTGAAGCTCCAACGGCCATCGGCGTAAACAACGTTGTCGGGCACCGGGCGCGGCGTCGGTGCTGTACCAACCAGTGCGCGGCGCATGCTGTCGATCCATATGGGCAGCGCCAGCGTTGCGCCAAATTCCCGGGAGCCGAGCGAACGCGGCTCGTCATAGCCCATCCACGCCACCGACACGATGCCGTTCGCGTAGCCTGCGAACCAGCCGTCCACCGCGTCACTGGTGGTACCCGTCTTGCCCGCCAGATCCTGGCGCTGCAGCTTTTGGCTGGCCATGGCACCGGTGCCAGAACGCGTCACTTCGCGCAGCATGCTGTCAGTGACAAAGGCATTGCGGGCGTCAACCGTACGCGACTCTTCGGGCGGAGTGGCGGGGCGGTCCGATTCGAATAAGACCTTGCCACGCCCATCGCTGACGCGCTGGATCAGCCATGGGCTTACCAAGTAGCCACCGTTGGCAAAAACACCGTAGGCGCTGGCCAGTTGCACCGGCGTGACCGACCCCGTGCCCAAGGCCATGGTCAGGTTCAGCGGATGCTTGTCTTCATCGAAGCCAAAACGCGGCAAGTACCCGCGCGCGTAGTCCACGCCAATGGCCTTGAGAATGCGCACCGACACGACGTTCTTGGACTGGGCCAGTGCGTCCTGCATACGTATAGGACCGTCGTACTTACCATCGTCATTGCGTGGGTCCCACTTCAAATCTTCGTTCGTGGTGGCAGACAGTTGTACGTCGTTGATCAGCGTAGAGGGAGAAAAACCGCGCTCTAACGCCGCGGAGTAGATGAAAGGCTTGATCGATGAGCCGGGTTGGCGCCAAGCGCTGGTGGCGTGGTTGAAATTTTTACGCCTGAAATCAAACCCACCAACCAGGGCGCGGTAAGCGCCGCTTTGGGCGTTGATCGAAACATAGGCCGCGTCCACTTCGGGTGACTGCGAAACCACCCACTTCTGCTTGGCGTTTTGCACCACGCGTATCAGTGCGCCGGGGCGCAGGCGCTGGGTCTTGCTGGCATTGGCCTGCAACGCACCCGCCGCAAAACCCAACTCGGCACCGCTGATCTGTATGGCTTCGCCGGAGGCAAGCTCGGCCTTCAGCGACTTGGCCGCTACCTCGGTCACCACAGCAGGCAGCAGGCTATCGCTGGCCGGGTGTTTGAGCAGCAGCGCGTCCATTGCGTCGTCGCGTGCGTCTTCCTCGGCTGGCAGGTCGATCACCGCCTCTGGGCCGCGGTAGCCGTGGCGGTGGTCGTAGTCCAGCACGTTGCGCCGTACCGATTCATAGGCGGCCAGTTGCTCCGCGTTATTGATGGTCGTCACCACGCTCAGGCCCATCGTGTAGGTCGCCTCCTGGTACTGGGTGAATAGGCTTTGGCGCACCATCTCCGCTACGAAAGCACCGTGTGCTTCCACCGTCGGTCCGGTTTTGATGTGCATGGGTTCAGCGCTGGCCTGGGCAAATTGCGCTTGCGTGATGTTGCCCAGCCGCAGCATGTTTTTCAGCACCAGCATCTGGCGCAGCTTGGCTCGCTCGGGGTTGACCGCGGGGTTGTGGCGAGCCGGATTCTGGGGCAGACCGGCCAGCATGGCGTTTTGCGCAAGGCTCAGGTCTTTAAGCGGTTTGCCAAAGTAAGTGCGCGCCGCGCTGGAGAAACCATAACTGCGCTGACCCAGGTAGATCTGGTTCATGTAAAGCTCCAGGATCTGGTCTTTGCTCAGCGCACGCTCAATGCGATAGGCCAGCAAGGTCTCTTTGAGCTTGCGTGGCAAGGTCCATTCCTGGTTCAGGAAAAACGTGCGCGCGACCTGCATGGTGATCGTCGAACCACCCTGCTTGACACCGCCGGTCACATCCGACACCAGCGCACGCAAAACGCCTTTGTAGTCAACGCCACTGTGGTTGTAGAAGCGCTCGTCTTCTATCGCGATGATGGCGTCTCTTAACTGTTGGGGGATGTCCTGGACCGTCACAAAGTCCCGATGCTCCTGGCCAAACTCGCCAATCAGTACGTTGTCCGCGGTGTACACGCGCAAGGGTATCTTGGGCCGGTAGTCGGTTACCGCGTCCAGCGCGGGCAATTGGGGTGCCAGCACCAGCAATGTGTAAGCTGTGAGCAGGACGAGGGCTAGCGCCGCAAGCGCGGCGAAACCCAGCAACCATTTCAAGAGTGGCTTGTATTTGTCTTTGATAGGAAACATACGAAAAGGGAACATGGTGTTAGGGCCAGCACTGCGCACAGCGCTTGGCGGGCGTATTGTGGCCGACGATTGGGCGGGCCGCTAAAATCTACGCTGTAGTCACCCCACGGCGCTTCGTCCGACCCATGCCCCCTGCATCCACGTCCCCCGTTCATGTGCCCACCGTTTTGGTGACGGGCGCCGCCAAACGTTTGGGCCGCGACATCGCGCTGGCACTGGCCGCAGCGGGCTGGCGGGTGGCCGTGCATTACCGCGGCTCACTCGATGACGCTACAAAAACAGTAGCTGAATGCGCAGATTTGACGAGGGGTGCAGCCCTTTTTCATGCAGACCTTGCCGACGAGGCGGCCGTTCGCGGCTTGCTGCCCACAGTCCTTCGATCGATGGGGCATGTGGATGCCGTGGTCAACAGTGCGTCTACGTTTGAGCACGACACCTGCGCCACTTTCAGCTTTGCGGCGCTGGAAAAGCATATGCGCAGCAATGCCGGCGCGCCCATTTTGCTGGCCCAGGCCTTGCACGCGCACATCAACCAGCGCCAGCAGGCCGCACCGGCAGACGCACAGCCCCTCAGCGGCGCAGTGGTCAACCTGCTGGACCAAAAGCTTTGGAACCAGAACCCCGATTTCATCAGCTACACACTGTCCAAGGCCGCGTTGGAAGCCGCCAACACCATGCTGGCGATGGACCTGAGCCCGCAGGTGCGCGTGGTCGGCGTGGCGCCCGGCCTGACGCTGACCAGCCACATGCTCAGCGACGCCAAATTCAAAGCGCTGCACAAGCTGTCGCCACTGGGCCATTCGTCCACGCCCCAGGATGTAGCCGCCACCGTGCTGTTTGCGCTGACCAACCAGTCCATCACCGGTACCACGCTGCTGGTGGACGGCGGCCAGCACCTGATGCGCTTCGAGCGCGATTTTTCCCTGATGTGAAAGCTCCA
>JANXVI010000345.1 GCA_025351745.1 Rhodoferax sp. | reverse complement strand
CGTTCACCAGAACTTGTAGCTGGCATTCATAGTGATTGAACGTCCCCGTGGGTCGGCAACGCGAGGCTCCCATGAGCTTCCCGCACCGGTGTCACTGTCGTACACCGCGGTGAACGGAGGATCCTTGTCGAACAGGTTCTTGATGCCAAGGGTCAAGCCCAGGTTTTTGATGCCGGTGTATGTGACGCTTGCGTTATAGGTCACGTACGCGTCAACCTCCGACTTCCAATTCGCGGGGGTAATGCTGCCATTGGCAACACCCGGCAGAACCGCATCGGTGTAGCCCGAGCGGTAGATTTGGGTTAGGGTGCTAACCCAGTCACCGGTGCGATAAGCGCCGCTCAACGTGTGCTTCCACTTCAGGCCCAAATCGCCAGTGCGCGAGAACACGCCAATTTCACTAGGTCCCCAAGGTGAGCTGGTGAGGATGCGTGATTTCTTTTCCAGGTAGGTACTGCCGTCCAAAACCAGAGTCCATTTGCCATCGCCTATCCTGCCGTTGCCTGCCACGCGGATGTCAACACCTGTCGTGGCGGTTTCACCGGCGTTTACCCAACGCTGGTCAATAAATGCAATTGCACCGCTTGCGTCGCGAATGAAATTGTTGGGGAACAGAGTGTAGTTACTTACCAGGTCGGTCAGGCTCAAGCTTTGGATCGTGCCGGACCGATTGATGACCCAGTATTCCATTCCAAAGCTGAATTCCTTGACGGGCTCCCAGATGAAACCCAGGGTCATTTGCTTGGACGTTTCTGGCTGCAAATCAGACTTGCCACCGAACAGGGTGTTGGGCGTGATGGATTCGCAACCAGGCTTGGTGGTGTCAACAACTAGCGTTGGGCACTTGGCGGGGTCAACTAGGTCCTTGCCTGAATAGGGCGAGTCGGTCACACCAAACAGTTGCTGGGCAAACGTAGGAACGCGAAACCCACTGCTGCTCGATCCGCGCACCAGGAATGTATCCGTAGGTGCAAAGCGGAACGAAACCTTGGGATTGGTCGATGCGCCAAATCCGGAGTAGTCGTCGCGGCGCACCGCAAATGTCGTTTCCAACGACTTCAAGACCGGTACAGAAATTTCCGCGTAGATTGCCTTGACATCGCGCTGCACGGTGTCCAGCGTGTTCGACGAGTCAAACGGTGCCAGGGGGATGGCGGCTGCCGTGGCGGAGGTAGTCACGTCTCCGTTGAATTTGAACTTTTCCCTGCGAAGGTCCAGTCCTACTGCCGCCATCACGTCTCCGGCAGGCAATTTGAAGAGTGGGCCGCTGGCAGATGCATCGAATTGGTCCAGCGTGGACTTGCCGCCATACAAAACTACGCCATCAGCCCGGATAGCGTTCAATCCCTCTACGGCAGCAGAGGTCTGCGATTGGCCAGGCAGCAAGAATGGATTCAGAGTGCCGCTGCTGATCAGCGCATTGAGCGGTTTGCCATAGAAATAGCCGTGATTGAGTGTTGACGTATTGTCGCTGTAGGCGGTTGAAAGGGCCGCCTTGTAGTCCCAATTGCTGCCCAGGGGACCATCCACAGCCAACATGCCACGCGCAGTGTTGCTGGTAGTGGAAATTTCGCGATTGCCACACTCCATGCAACGCCACCTAAAGGCAATGGGCGCGCCGGCGGCCTTGTTCGCCGCCAGGGTTGGAAAGGTCGCGATCAGCTTGTCCATCACGTAGTTGTACGAGCTGCCAGTGTTGGGATAGGCCATCTGGTAGAACATGCTGGAGGTCGAGTTGCTACTGCTGACCTGCGCCGGGGAGAATGACTTGGTCGAGTCCACTTTGCCGGCAATAAATTCTGCAGATACTTGGTGCTCACCAATTTTGACAACGCCACGAGTGACCAGGTTGGTATTTGTAACGGGTTGTTGCAGTACGGCCGCACGCCCTGTGTCCCAAGCGCAGCCGTATGCGGCAGACGGAGTTGCCCAAAGCTTCGCATCGTATGGGGCTTGTCCATCGATAACTCCGCAGCCCAAGCCGCCTGGTACGTTGAGGGCGTTGATGCCGTTAAAAGTCTGCGTACCGCCTGGCAAAGTGGGGCCAGTGCTGCGTCCGGAGCTGTTCGTGTTGTTCAGGCTCAATGCGTTATAGAAACCGACTGCAAAGGCTGTTGCAAACGGGGCGCCACGCGTATCCACAGACAATCCGCGATCGGGCTGAAACGTGTTCACAAAGGCCCGCTCATCGCCACGCAAGGCCTGGTTCTGGCTGCGCCCGAAGGAAAAGAGCAAGTTATAACCATCTTCATTAATGTCGCCCGCACCCCCGGACAGTTTGAAATTGTCAATCCGGCCGCCGCCTCTTTGCGCGATGTCGGTAGACAGGGATGCATCAAGGCCCTTGTAATTCTTCTTGAGGATGTAGTTGATGACCCCGCCTATCGCGTCGGTCCCATAGATTGCCGACGCTCCGTCTTTCAGGACTTCGACCCGGTCGACCGCAGCCATGGGAATCGATGTCAAACTGACAACTCCACCATTGAGCCCGTGCGTGGCGATGCGGCGTCCGTTTAGCAAGACCAACGTCGCGGCGGAACCCTGTCCGCGCAAATTAGCGGCCGAGAGCCCATTGCTGCCCCGGCTCGTGCCTGCTCCAACGTCTGCGTTACTGGCCAAATTGTCCATTCCATTGCCGTTGCCATTCAAGAAAGCAACTACTTGCTCAGCAGTTGTAATTCCCTGAGCTGTCAATTCTTCTGACGTAATGACTTGAACGGGAAGTGCGCCCTCTGACGCGATCCGCTTGATGCTGGAGCCCGTTATCTCGACACGCTGCAGAACCTGGGGGTTAGGCGGTGTTTGGGCCATTCCCACCAGATGGGTACTCAATCCCAGCACTGCCAGGCTTAGTGTCAGTTTCTTCATCTTCACGGTAAAACTCCTTTGATTGCAAACCAATATATCGATACGGCACTGCCTGCATGTTGACGCAGAAAAGTATTGCAAACCATAGGTAAAGGCCCGAAATGTCGCTTTGCGGCAATGAATGCTTGCCGGGAATGCATAACTTGCGGGAATACGTTGAACCAACACTGTGGCAAGAATGCCTGAAGTGCGCAGCCGCCGGGCGCTTGAATGCATTGAAAATGGTGCTATGCAACTGGCACCGGAAAAAAAATATCCCGAAAGACGCGACATGCACAGAGCGGTCAGCGCACGGTCCCGCGGCCACAGTGGGCGTGGATGGCTGGCGATGGCGTGCATGTTGGCGCTGTCTGGCTGCGCATCGGTGCCAAACGACAGTTCCTTGCCACCCACGGTCATCGCAGCATTGCAAAAGGCAGAGATGACGGATGCCGTGTTGGGCGTAGTGGCCTACCCTCTGACCAACGCAACGCGTGGATTGCGGCTGAACCCGGACCTCCCCCAACAACCCGCCTCAACGATGAAAGTGGTCACGACCGTCGTTGCCCTAGAGCGCCTGGGTACCAATGCGCGGGGCCGCACGGACCTGCTGGCGAGCGAGAAGCCCGAATCAGGAATCATCAAAGGCCCGTTGTACTTGCGGGGTGGTGCGGATACCGACCTGGACTGGGGTGCGCTGTGGGGCTTGCTGCGCCAACTGCGTGAGCAAGGCATTGCCGACATTCAGGGCGGCTTGGTGGTGGACCGCAATCTTTTCAATCCGCCTCGCATGGATGTCGGCACTACACCGTTTGATGAGTCGCCTGAATTCCAGTACAACGTCATTCCAGACGCCGTGAACCTCAACACCAGCCTGCTCGGTTTTGTGCTGCAGTCGGATGACACCACGGTGTCGGTACGAACCAGCCCGGCGCTGCCCCAACTGGTGTTGGATACTGGCTCGTTTGCACTCAATGACAACACCTGTGCCAAATGGGAGAGCACCTGGGTGCTGCCCGAATTGCAAGTGTCCCGGGGCACGCCACAACTGCGTTTCCAGGGGCAATTTCCACGCAATTGCAGCCAGCAGCTCGATCTCAACCTGGTCGACCGCCAGTGGATCACCACCCGTGTGGTGCGCCAAATCTGGAGTCAGCTCGGGGGGCAGATGGGCGGGGCGGATGTCGAGGGATCCACCCCTGCCCAGGCCATGGTGCTGGCCAGCCACCAAGGTCGGCCCTTTGCCGAGGTGGCGCGCGGCATGATGAAACGCTCGGACAACCCCTTAACCCGGTTGACCTACCTGCGCCTGGGTGCTAAGGCAGCGGTCGATGGAGAGCCCACGCTGAAAGCCGCAGCGCGTTCCGTTCACGAGTGGTTCGCGTCCAACGGCATTCCGACAGATGGCCTGGTGATGGACAACGGGTCGGGTTTGTCGCGCAGTGAGCGCATCACGGCGCAGCAAATGGCGGCGGTCCTGGCCACTGCCTACCACGGGCCCTATGCACCCGAACTGTTGACCAGCTTGCCGGTCGCGGGCGTTGACGGCACCCTGGCGCGCCGCTTCAAAGGCACAGCGGTCGAGGGGCGGGCACGCCTGAAAACCGGAACCCTGCGCAACGTCGCCGCGCTGGCCGGTTATGTGCGTGACCAACAGGAGCGCATGTGGGTGGTGGTCGCACTGCTGAACCATGACGAGGCATCCAAAAAGGGCCGCCCTGTTCTGGACAAAGTGGTGGAATGGGTAGCGGGCCAGTAGCCCTCGTCAAAATTGCATAGCATGCTATGAAATTGATATCAAATCGCCGATCCAGATGGGCAAGCGTAGTGCTTGCGCTGTGTTTCTTGGCCCAGCCGTACAGCGCCGTGGCCTTGCAAAACGCGCAAGCAGAGCTGGCATGGGAGCAGATTCGCCCCGGATTGCTATACGCCCGCCAGGACATTCCTATAGAAGGATACGCCACGGTGCACCGATTGCATTGGTTGCGACTGAGCCTGACCCAGCCAGACCTGCACCTGGGATTGACGCCCCAAGCGTGCGCCGGACTGCGCATGACGGCATTGGACCGTACGCCCATTGTTGCGAGTCTGAATGCCTCGTTTTTCACCAAGGAATTTTTTACCCGTGGGCACACGGTGTCGCAGGGAACACTCTGGGCCGGAAACTATCGCACGCTGGAAGGCCCTCTGTTGGCCTGCACGGCAGACCGCCAGTGCGAGGTGCTGCACCAGGCGCCTGTGCGGGTCGCACCGCAATGGAGCCATGCAGCCGCAGGCATGCATTCCTTGGTGCAGTCAGGCGTTCCCCGCACCGCGGCAGACGATGCCCAGTGCGGGACTTTTTGCACCACTGCGCACCCCCGCTCGGCCATTGGCCTGGACGCCCGTCGACAGACCATGGTGTGGGTCGCGGCTGAAGGGCGCCAGCAGTCGGTCACCGGTATGCCACTGGCAGAATTGGCCATGCATATGGCGATGAACGGGGTGGCAGATGCCATCAATTTTGACGGTGGTGGAAGCACTGCTCTGCACGTCGACGCAGTGGCACGTACCAGTCGCCCAGACAATGAACCACAAGCCCGACCGGTTGCCAATGCGTGGACCGTAAGCACCCAGCCTGACGTTGACTGGGCAGCGGTGTGCAAGCCGCAATAGGGCCGGGCAGTTATTGCACAGCGGGCCCCAACAATTGCAAGCTACCCGCATCGGCGTCCATCTCCACCGCCAGCCCAACGGGAAGGGTGAACTTGCGCTTGATATGGCCGATCATCGCGCCCCGAAACACTGGCACATTGAGGGGCAGGAAATAGTCATCAAAAACTTCGTCCAGCGTCAACGTCCCGTACTTACCTTCACCCGGCTCACACTTGGTGAACTTCCCAATGACGACCCCAGCCAACCCGTCCAGCGCACCACACAGGCGCAAGGTGGACAGCATCCGGTCAACGCGGTAGATGTACTCGTTGACTTCTTCCAGAAACAACACGCCACCGCGGCATGCAGGCATGTAGGGTGAACCTGCCAAAGACGCCAGCACCGACAGGTTTCCACCGATCAGGTGGCCACGGGCCTTGCCGGGGCGCAAGGTCGTGATCCGGTCTTGGGTTTGCACCAGATTGTCGCCACGCTCGCCAGTCGGGTTGCGCAACAGCGGGGCCTGGGCCTGCATCACCATGGCCTTGAAGTGGTTCACGCTGAAATCGTTCCACTCCGACTCGGCAACCGGACAATGGAACGTGACCAGTCCGGTCTGGCGCTGAATGCCGTTGACCAGCGCCGTCATGTCCGAAAAACCGCCAAAAAATTTGGGTTTGGCACGTATCAGCGCGTAGTCCAGCTTGTCAATGATGCGGTTGCAGCCGGACCCGCCGGTCACGGCAATGAGGCCAGCGACCGTATCGTCTGCAAAAAAAGTGTTGATGTCATCGGCCCGCATGGCGTCCGTTCCGGCAAAGTGACCATATCGCGCGCGCGCGTGGGTGCCGACCTTGACCCTAAACCCCAGCGCCTGCAAAGCCTCGATGGCAATCTGCAGGGGTTCGCGCTCATAGGTGGCATTGGCCGGGCTGATCAAACCCAGCGTGTCGCCCGGCCGCAACCGCGGAGCAAGCACGGTGGGCCACGCCACTGCGCTCGTATCAACGACTGAACCCGCCCCCGCTGCAGCACTGCCAGTGGTCGCTGCGCCCAGAGAAAAGGACTGAATAAACTGGCGTCGTTGTACGGTCATAGGTTATGCGTCCAGCTGGTAACAGGGCGAAGACAGGCGGGCTACATCACGCGGGGAAGGTCGCGGCGCACCGCATCCCGGTCGCCAAAATCAAAGTGCCACCACTCCGAGTGGATGGGGTGAAAGCCAGCCTGGCGCATGGCCGCGCGCAACCAGCCCCGGTTGATCAGGTGCTCTGGCGTCAGCACACCGGTGGCCAAATGTTCGGCTTCGTGATCGGGATGGGAAACCAGTGTCATTTCGTCGAACGCCGACCCCATATCGAGCTCCTGTCCGTCATCGCCGAGCAGGGTCACGTCAAGCGCCATTCCAAAGGAGTGCATCGAGCCGCGCTGGGGGTGCGCCAGGTACATGGACTGTGGCGTGTTTGCCAGCTCACTGTACAGTTGCTCCTGCACCCGCTGTGGCCGCAAAGCATCGAGGACCCGAATGCGGTTCGCCGGGCGATGGGCTGATAGCCACCGAGCGGCCTGTGCCAGGGCCAGTGCTGCCTCCACTCGCAGGTAGGCGCAATCCAATCCTTGGTACAAGACGCGCATCAAGAAGTTGTTGCTGGTGGTGTAGCGCAAATCAACGTCAATATTGACCAACTCTTTGAGCGACATGAAGTGGACGTGTGTGGGAATGTCTTCACACGCAATCATGGTTTGCCTCTTGCAACGCGGCTTACACGCCGACTGCGGCCAGGCTGGCACGCGCAGTCTCACGCAGAAATTTGACGAGCTGCCGGGCCGACTGCGCTGGGGGTGAACTAACGGCCGACAAAAGATACAGTTGCACCGGTACGCTGGGCTCCAGAGCACGCACCCGCACCCGAGTGTGGTCGGCCGCGACTGCAGTGAAAGGGTCTACCACCGTCATTCCAGCGCCGGCCTCTACCAGTGACCGCGCCAGTTGGTACGTCTGTACCGTGATACGACTCTGCGGGTGAATGTCCTCTGACTCAAAGGCACCCATCACCAGGTTCCCCAGTGGGTCTCCTTCGGCGATGGCTATCAATGGTGTGCGGATATCGGCGAGCCTCAATGCCCCACTCACAGCGCCTTCGGGACTGTTCAACGGACACAATGCCATCATCATCCCGGCGGCGATGGGTTCGGCAACGAGGCCGGGATGGCACGGGTCGTGCAAGGACAGGGCCAGGTCGGCCTCATTTAACAACAAGGCACTGACGATTTCGCGCGTATGGTGCGTAGCCAGCGTACAGCGGGCATGGGGATAGGCGGTGCACCACTGCACAATGGCCGATGGCAAAACCGAGACCCCCAGAGCGGGCGTGGATACCAGGCGCAACAGTTCAAACTCGCCGGTGCGCAGGTTGGACGCGAGACGGCGAATGGAGTCCAGGTCTTTGTTGAGTTTATTGATCTCAATGCGCAACCGTTGCGCCTCTGGCGTCGGATACAGTTTGCCGCGCACGCGGTTAAACAGCGGAATACCCAGTTGCAGTTCGCAATGCTGCAAGACCTTGGTCACTGCGGGTTGCGAAATGTGCAAGATCTGCGCGGCGCCCGTGATCGTTCCCGCCTGCATGATGGCGTGGAAAACCTCAATATGTCGCAGCCTCATGGAACTCCGTCAATGGAAAAACAAATACGCAACCCAAACGGAAGCGATCACGCCAGCCAGATCCGCCAACAGACCGTAGCCTATGGCGTACCGGGCTCGCTTGATACCCACCGAACCAAAATACAGCGCAATGATATAGAAGGTGGTGTCGGTGGCGCCCTGCAACACACAGGCAAGCCGGCCGACAAAGGAATCCACGCCGTAGGTCTGCATGGCATCGAGCATCATGGCACGTGCACCGCTTCCACTGACAGGCTTCATGAGGGCCGTGGGCAAGGCCGGGGTGAAGTCAGTGTTCCAGCCCAGTTGCGAAAAAGTCCAGGTAAACGCGCCCACCACAAAGGACAACACGCCGGAGTTGCGCAGCACGCTGATGGCCACGAGCATGCCCACCAGATACGGAATGATGGTCAACGAGGTTTGAATGCCCCCTTTGGCGCCATCGATGAAGGCATCAAAAACGTTAACCTTCTTTCTCAGAGCACCGACCAGAAAAGCGGTAATGATGAACGCCAGAACCAGGTTGCTGGCCACCTTGGAAAAGAGTTCAATCTCGGCCCGGCTCATGAAGTTCACCAGGTACCACACCATGGCGCCAATAACGGCCGTGATACCCCCCACCCAACCGACAATGACGCGATCGAATAGGTTGATGCGCTGTTTGAGGGCGACGCTCACCAAAGCGACTAAGGTCGCCACGTAGGTCGCAATCAGAATGGGGAGAAACACATC
>JANXVI010000261.1 GCA_025351745.1 Rhodoferax sp. | reverse complement strand
GCCATCAAATTTGAGGAATTCACGGAACGCGTGCGCGGTGGTTGCAAAGCCGGTCGGCACTTTGACGCCGTGCGGCAAGTGCGAGATCATCTCCCCCAAACTGGCATTCTTACCACCGACCGACTCGACGTCGGTCATGCGTAAATTCTCAAAGGGGACGACCAGATCGGTCGGGTTGAACAGGGATGACATGGTACAAAGCTCCGGAGTTTAAAAACCGTTTCGCTGCTCCCTGCACCGGCACACGCCGCGCGTCATCAGCAGCGATCATTCCGCATCAGCCCTCTGTTGTTGTTCTTCGGGACGTCAGGGAATGAGAAAATACATCAATTCCGGCCATTGTAGGGGCCGCACACCAGAGTCGGCGCGGGCTGCTACAGCGTTGCGCTTGCAAATCACTGACGACAACCGAGCGAGCCCGCACCATGATCCACCGCACCGTATTTTTTGTCTCGGATGGCACCGGCATCACAGCCGAGACCTTTGGCAACGCCATATTGGCGCAGTTCGAGGCCAAGGCCCGCCACGTGCGCCTGCCGTTCGTCGACACGGTCGACAAGGCCCATCAGGCCGTGCGACAGATCAATAACTCGGCCTTGGTCGATGGGGAACGCCCCATTGTGTTCACGACCTTGGTGAATATGGAGGTGCTCAAGGTCATACAGGAGGGCTGCCAGGGCATGCTGTTGGACATGTTTGGCATGTTTGTGCATCCGCTGGAGCAAGAGTTCAAGCTCAAATCCAACCACCGCATCGGCCGCTTCAGCGACGCGAGCAAGAGCAAGGCGTACCAAAACCGCATCGAAGCCATCAACTTTTCACTGGCCCACGACGACGGCCAAATGAACCGCGACCTGGAGCAGTCAGACGTCATCCTGGTAGGGGTGAGTCGCAGCGGGAAGACGCCCACGTCGCTGTACCTGGCCATGCAGTACGGCCTCAAAGCCTCCAACTACCCGCTGATCCCGGAAGATTTCGACCGCAAACAGCTCCCGCCTGCGCTGGTGCCGCACAAGGCCAAGATATTTGGTTTGACGATTCAGCCCGAACGCCTCAGTGAAATTCGCAACGAGCGCCGCCCCAACTCAAAATACGCCGCATTGGAGAACTGCCGCATGGAGATCAGTGAAGCCGAGGCCATGATGCGCCGCGCCGGTATACGCTGGCTGTCCACCACAACCAAGTCGATTGAAGAGATAGCTACAACCATACTGCAGGAAATCCACCCCGAACGTTTGGAGTATTGAGGAAAATGGCCTTAAGCCCTCGTGTAATATGCCTACGCAGCTATTGATTCGATAGCAATTCGTTGCTCACTGCCTGACTGGACATCTGCTCCAACCCCCGCACCAGAGATGACGCGCTGGGGTTCTCCACCAACACACAGCGCTTACCGGTGCGTTTGCAGAAGTCTTTGACCTTCCGGTAGGCGTTGTGGCTGATACAACCGGAATGGCAGATTACCAAGTCGGCGGCGGCGAGGCTGGCGTCAAGGGCGCTGTGGTTGTTCTCCAGGCCACCATCGTGGTGCGCAAACTGCCCCCAACCCGCTCGATCAGGTCGCGGTAGTTGGCGATATTGCCGGTACGGCCACCGACGCAGAGCACAGTTTTCTGGTTCAAGTACAGCGCAATGGGCAAAGCCCCGGGCTGCGCAGCAGGTTTAATCAGGCCCTGCGGCTCTGCGCTCAGGGCTTCCAATGACTTTTCCGCTGTGGCCAGTTTGTGCCGCAAGGCTGCGTACTGCGCCTCCAGCTCCTCTGGGCGCACCCCCATGTTGTCGATCTTCTTTTGCAGCCGTGCACTTACTTGCGCTGTTGGGTTGGACGCCTTCAGCGCGGCCAGATCCTCCACCAGAAATGTTATTCGGCTCGCCTTGGCGACGTTGTCGGCCCTGGGCACGGATGTGCAAGCTGGCAAGGCGCGTGATCTCATTGGATTTTTCGGCCAACAGACGGGTACTGCGCGCCTGTACACGGCCCAATTCCCGGGCAAGGACTGCGTTTTCGTCGTGCAAGGCTGTGAACTTTGCAATGTCGATCCGCCCGTTTGCCCCGTTTTGGTGTTGCAGCATGTGCATGTCGCGGCACAGCACTTCCTGCATGATCGCGTCGCAGCGCGGGTGCGACAGCAGACTTCAGATTGCCGACGGCAAGGATCCACTTACCGAAAAACGCGCCGCAGCGACCGCCACCCACCTTGCTGCTGCCAAGGACAAGGCCTTTGACGAGTGCGC
>JANXVI010000254.1 GCA_025351745.1 Rhodoferax sp. | reverse complement strand
CACCGCAGCCTCGACAACGGATCAAGCGTCAGGGCTGGAGTTAACGCCAAAGTGAGGTTAAGGAGGAGCCCGAAGGGCGGGGGACACGAACGGCGGCGTTTACCCCAGCCCTGACGCGGGCGCTCGGCCACACAACCCCCTTACTTACGCATGACAACCAGCCCCTTGAGGTATTCGCCCTCAGGAAACGCAATGGTCATCGGGTGATCCGGCGCGCCGCCCATGCGCTCGGTGATGAAGCCATCCACCCCGGCGTCCGACCCCGCACCCGCGACGATCTTGTGGAACAGGTCGGCACTGATACCACCCGAGCACGAATAGGTGAACAACACACCGCCCGGTTCCAGCAGTTTGAGCGCCAAACGGTTGATGTCCTTGTAGGCCCGGGCCGCGCGCTCTGCATGGGCCACAGTGGGCGCAAACTTGGGCGGGTCCAGCACGATGGCGTCAAAGGTGCGGCCTTCGTTCAGAAACTGGCGCAGTGAGGCATTGACATCTGCATCCATAAACGTGGTTTGCGCCACGTCCAGCCCATTGAGCGCCACATTGGCGCGGGCCTGCTCCAGCGCTGCGCCGGAGGAGTCGATGGACGTGACATGCCCACCCGTGAAGCCACCCGCCTGCAGCCCGGCCAGCGCCGCCACGGTGAATCCCCCGGTGTAGCAAAAGCAATTGAGAACCCGCTGAAAGCCCAGGCGCTGGGCATAGTCGGCAAACTTCTTGCGGCTGTCGCGCTGGTCCAGGTAGAAACCGGTCTTGTGGCCGTCAGCAATGGAGAGGCCCAGTTGCCAATCGTGTTCGCGCAAGACCAGGTCGGTGGGAGCGTTGGCGTCCCCTCCACGCAACCAGCCTTTGATCTCGGGCAAACCCTCCAGCGCGCGGCTGCTGGCGTCAGAACGTTCGTACAGCTTGGTCAGGCCCGTTTGCGCCAACAGCGCGTCGGCTAGCACGTCTTTCCAGCGTTCGGCGCCGCTACTCAAAAACTGCGCCACCAGCGTGTCGCCGTAGCGGTCCACGATCAGTCCTGGCAAGCCATCAGACTCGCCATGGACCAGGCGCAGCCCGTCGCTCTGTATGTCAAATCGGCCTCTAGCCCTTGTCGACGCTGCCACTGCCGCTACAAAAAAAGAAGCATCAATGCGCTGCGCCTCATCAAAGCTCCAGACCCGGGCACGGATCTTGGACGTCGGGCTGAAGGCAGCCCAGCCCAGGAATGCGCCGCTGTCGGACTCCACGCGCACGGTCTCGCCGCTGTCGCCGCTGCCCTTTGCAATGGCAGATTCAAAGATCCAGGGGTGGCGGCGCTGCAAGGAGCGCTCTTTGCCGGCGCGTAGTCGAATGGTTTTCATGGTTACTGATTGTGCGGCAGACGCGCAACGCTATCCGCAATGGGACCTGTGACAGATTTGAAAAGACCTGCAATGCCCTCTATGCACAGTCGCGTGACGGTGCTAGTCTGCGGCAGCGCTACGAAGTTTTATACACAAACCAAGGAATCGTATGGACCTGCACAACATGAAAATTGCGTCGCGTCTGGCGCTGGGCTTTGCCGCCTTGGTGGCCATGGTGGCGCTGATGGCTGGCTTTGGCTTCCTCAAGGTCAAGAGCACCAACCAGTCCATCTCCACCATTTACGACGACCGTGTCGTCCCTCTCAAACAGCTCAAACATGTGGCCGACAGTTATGCGGTCGGCATGGTAGACGCCACCAACAAGGTGTCAGCGGGCATGGTCGACCCCAAGGCCGGCGTCAAGCTGGTCGGCGATGCGGCCACCGAGGCCGCCGCGCAATGGAAGGCCTACACGTCCACCTCGCTGACCGAGGAAGAGAAACGCGTATCCACCCAGGCGGCGGACCTGATGACCAAGGTGCAACCGGTTATCGCCCAGGTGCGTGCGACCATGGAGTCGGGCGACAAAGACAAGGTTGCGGCGCTGGTCAAGCCACTGTACGAGGTGGTGGACCCGCTGAGCACGTCCATCGACAGCCTGGTCGACATCCAGCTCAAGGAGGCCAAGGCCGAGAATGACCGCGCCGCAATGCAATACCAGCAGACCATTGTGTTGTTCAGTGTGATCGTGGCACTGGCCATAGCCGTGGGCAGCGCCATCGGCTGGACGCTGATCAAGGCCATCACCGGGCCGTTGAACCAGGTCGTCGATATTGCGCGCAGCGTCGCAGGCGGCGACCTCACGCTGCAGATCGACGGCAGCGGCCGCAGCGAGACCGGCATGGCGCTGGCCGCGCTCAAAGAGATGCAGTCCAACCTGGTCGACGTGGTGTCCACCGTGCGCGTGGGCAGCGAGGGTGTGGCCGGGGCCAGCTCCGAGATCGCCCAGGGCAACAACGACCTGTCGATGCGCACCGAGCAGCAGGCCAGCGCGCTGGAAGAAACCGCGGCATCGATGGAAGAGCTCAGCTCCACCGTCAAACAAAACGCGGACAGCGCCAAACAGGCCAACCAATTGGCACAAAGTGCGTCGACGGTCGCGATCCAGGGCGGCGCGGTAGTGGGTCAGGTGGTAGAGACGATGAAGGGCATCAATGAGTCCAGCCGCCGAATCAGCGACATCATCAGCGTCATCGACGGTATCGCCTTCCAGACCAATATCCTGGCGCTGAACGCGGCGGTAGAGGCCGCGCGGGCTGGCGAACAAGGGCGCGGCTTTGCCGTGGTGGCCAGCGAGGTGCGGTCCTTGGCCGGGCGCAGTGCCGAAGCCGCCAAGGAAATCAAGCAGTTGATCAACGCCAGTGTGGAACGCGTCGAACAGGGCACGGTACTGGTGGACAAGGCCGGTGTAACGATGACCGAGGTGGTCAGCTCCATACGCCGCGTAACCGACATCATGGGCGAGATCAGCGCAGCCAGCAGTGAGCAGGCCATGGGCGTTCAACAAGTGGGTGAGGCGGTCATGCAAATGGACCAGGTCACACAACAAAACGCCGCCTTGGTCGAGCAAATGGCTGCAGCGGCCAGCAGCCTGAAAGCCCTGGCCAATGAACAGGTGCAGGCAGTGTCGGTATTCCGCCTGCCATCGGGCAACCGGCTGGTCACCATCGGGCGTTAGGCCTTAATCCTTTTTGTGCCCCTTGGCATGCGCCCGGGGGTGGGCGGCGTCGTAGGCCTTGGCCAGGTGCTGAAAATCCAGCCGCGTATAGACCTGGGTGGTACTAATGTTGGCGTGGCCCAGGAGCTCTTGCACGGCGCGCAGGTCGCCGCTGGATTGCAGAAGGTGGCTGGCAAAGGAATGGCGCAGCATGTGGGGGTGCACCGGGGTGGCCAGCCCGGCCTGCAGGCTGCGGCTGCGCAGGCGCTGCCAGACGGATTGGGCGGTGAGGCGTGTGCCATTGCGGCCCACGAACAGGGCCGGGCTGACGTCTGTCGGTGCATCCCGCGCAGGGTGGTCGGCGGCATCGCCCGGCTGTGCAGGGCGGCGGCGCATGGCCACAAAATCAGCCCGGCATTGCAACCAGGCCTGCAAGGCCAACAGCGCTTGGCGCCCCACCGGCACAGCGCGCCACTTGCTGCCCTTGCCGCAGACTTGGGCCTGGGCGGCGTCCAGATCGATCCAGCCTTTGCCCTGGGCATTGCCGACGGCGCTGGCCTGGGCGTCCAGGCCGATCAGCTCGCCGACCCGCAAGCCGCTGGAGTACAGCAGCTCGACGATGGCGGCGTCGCGCAGTTCCAGGAAATGCGATTCCGCACGGCCTTGCGGCGTCATCTTCTTTGGGGAAATAGCGCTGTAGCCCTCGTCGGTATTGCGTGAGCCGCTATCTTTTTTGAAATTCGCCAGTTGCACCGCCTCGTCGACACCCAGTGCCTTGGGCAGCGGTTTGGGGGCCTTGGGGGCGCGCACGTCTTGCACCGGGTTGCTGGCGACCAAGCCCTGTCGGCCCAGCCAGACGTAGA
>JANXVI010000251.1 GCA_025351745.1 Rhodoferax sp. | reverse complement strand
GGCCGCTCAGTCCATGCTATCGATTCAGCAGCAATGGTCGGCCTTGCCGACGCCACACACGCTGCTGGCCGAAACCTTTACGTCGCGCGAGGGCAGCCACCTGTTCCTCTACCCCTTCGCCGGGCGGCACGTTCATTTGGGCCTGGCCAGCCTCTTTGCGTGGCGCGTGGCGCGCCACACACCGCGCACTTTTTCCATGGCTTTTAATGACTATGGCTTTGAGTTGCTGTGTGCCGATGCCGTGGACTGGCCCGCGCTGCTGCCGCAAGTACTGTCCGCACCGTTGGACGCCGACTCTTTGATGGAAGAAGTATTGGCCAGCCTGAACGCCAGCGAGCTGGCGCAGCGACGTTTCCGAGAAATTGCCCGCGTGTCGGGCCTCATCTTCCAAAGCCACCCGGGAGAGGCGCGCAGCAGCAAACAGCTGCAGGCCTCGTCGTCATTGTTCTGGAATGTGTTCAAGAAATATGACCCCGCCAACCAGTTGCTGCACCAGGCCGAAGCGGAACTGCTGCAGCAGGAGCTGGACATTGCGCGCCTGCGCAAGACCCTGCTGCGCATGGCCGACCAAACGTTGGTGATCCAAGCAATCAAGCGCCCGACGCCGTTTGCGTTTCCGCTGCTGGTAGAGCGCTTCCGCGAAAAGCTGAGCAACGAACAACTGGCGGACCGCATTGCGCGCATGGTGGCGCAACTAGAAAAGGCAGCGGGCTCTGCTGCCACCCCATCGGCCCTTTCGGCCCCAGCGCCCGCTGTCGACGCGGTATTGGCGACGCTGGCGCACGGCCGCGATGCGTTGGCCGATAGCGCACCAAAGCGCCCACGGCGCGAACGCAAAAAATTCCGCCCCCTGCCGCCGCTCTGATGGCTTTGTAAGATCGAGGCAATGGATGACCCGACCCCACCTGTAAACACCTCCCACTGCGTCGTGCAATGGTCCCTTGAGACCTTGCATCTGCTGCCCGAGCATGCACTGTGGTGGCCGGCACAACAGACCCTGTTCATTGCCGATTTGCACCTGGGCAAGGCCGCCAGCTACCGCAAGCTCGGCCAGCCGGTTCCGGCAGGCAGCACCCAAGACAACCTGCAACGCCTGACCAAACTGATGGAGCGTCACGCGCCGCGGCACGCCGTATTCTTGGGCGACTTTCTGCACGCGGCCACGGGCCGAACAGAATCTGTGCTGGCGGCGCTGCGCGCTTGGCGCGAGCAACACGCTGCAGTACGCATGACCCTGGTACGCGGCCACCACGACAGCCATGCAGGCGACCCGCCGGTGGAGCTGGGCATCACGGTGGTCGACGAGCCATTCTTGATAGGACCGTTTGCCGCCTGCCACCACCCGCAGGTTCACGCCACCCATCTGGTGCTGGCGGGCCATACACACCCGGTGGTTAACTTGCGCGGGGCAGCGCGTGACCAATTGCGCCTGACATGTTTTGTGAAGGATGAACGGAAAGTGATCTTGCCGGCTTTTGGCGCATTTACGGGGGGGTACGTAGTTCAGGCGCAACCGGACCGTAGCCTATTTGCTGTGGGAGGGGGTAAGGTTTGGGCGATTCCACCGCTGAACCTGGTTGCGTAGACATCAGCCCAACGCGAGCATTGCTGCTTTCACGTAGAGCCCGCCGCCATAGTGCCCTGCCTCTTCGCGGCAAGCATGGACCATTTTGATGACATGGTCGTCATCGGCAGCGATGGCTGCATTGATGATCTGTGGCCATGTGATGGGTTGTTGTCCAGCCCGCGCGGCCATGGGTTTGACGCTTGCAGCCAGATACGCAGCAACACTAGCATGTACCAGAGTAGCCCGTAGCTCTGGGGAGTCATCCACCCAGGGTAGCAATACGCGTACGGCGCGCAGCCCGGTCACCATGTGCAGCACGGTGAAGCTCCGGCTGGCCAGATAGCGTTCCACTGCCAAGCCGGCCTGTGCGGCAAGTTGCGTGGCAAGGTCGGCCGCGGGTTGCAACGCCCCGGCCAATCCTTGGTAGACCGGTGAATGGGTGGCGCTGTCCATTCGGGTGGAAATGAGGGCTCCGTCGCTGCTCCAGCCTTTTGCTGCTGCAACCAGACGTTCTGTCCAAATATCTAACGGCATCGGTGCGTAGCGTGATGGGGGCAGAGCCAGGGGTTGCCAGCGGCTGGCCCAGTAGGCCAGGGCAGCTGCCAGCTCACCCGTATGGGCGCTTTCTACCGCGTGGGCCGTGCGAATCACACCATGGAATGCCGCGGCCGCAACGCCAGTGATCAAGTCGGGCAGTGCCTCGCGCAATACCGTGTCACAACCGTCGCGGGCCAGCCATTGCTGGAAGTGAGCCAGCAACGCAGGGTGGGCTTTATCTTCGCCTCGCACGCGTCGCCAGTCCTGGGCCGGTGTTGCGGCTGCCGGCAACTGCATGCCTTGGAAGCGTCGCGCATAGTGGGTAAAAAAATCTTCCAGGCGCTGTTGGCTGGCGCCCAGGCTGTACAAGGCCTGCAGCGCCATGGGCAAGTGGTTCGTCAGGGCGCGGCTGTCCTCGGGCGGTAATTGCAAAGCGGCATCCAGTTGATCGTGCAAATCTCGGAGAGATGCCTTGGGGGTGGTGGCAGGTGTGGTGGTGGTGGGAATGGTCATGGCGCAAGTTGTTGGGAATGGAACACAACGCAGATAATGCAAGTTCAAGTTAACTTGATGTCAAGCCCCGCTATAACAAAAAGTTAAGCACCATGCCAACCGAACCGACCCCGTCAGAGAACTGGATTTCCATTGGTGAACTGGCACGCCGCAGTGGCCTGGCCGCCAGCGCCTTGCGCTTCTACGAGGAGCAGGGCCTGCTGGTCAGCCAGCGCAGCGATTCCGGGCGGCGCCAGTTTGCGCGCAGCGCACTGCGGCGGGTGGCCTTTGTGCGCGCCGCCCAGGCAGTCGGCTTGAGTCTGGAGCAGATCCGCGCCGCGCTGGCCGGCTTGCCCAACGGGCGCACGCCGACACCGGATGATTGGCAGCGGCTCTCCCGCTCCTGGCAACCCCTGCTGGACGAGCGCATCGCCGAACTGACCCGCTTGCGCAACAAGCTGACCTCGTGCATTGGATGCGGTTGCCTGTCATTGGCCAAGTGCGCGCTCTATAACCCAGGCGACGTGGCAGCGCGCAAAGGAACGGGTGCCCGCTATTTGTTGGGTGACCTGCGGCCTGGCGTTTGAATGGGCCTTTCTACATCACGCAGCGGCAGCTACTTTGGTGAAACTGGCCTGTAGCCCCCGATAAATATACCTATGCTGCTACCAATAATTGCGCAGCGTACTGTCCAGATCCTTGCGATCCGACCTCAGCGTGCCTTCGAACTCAAAGCCCGCGCGTTCTGCCAGCCGACGGCTTGCGTGATTGTTTCGTCGGTCGTAAGGAGCACACGGTTAGGATCAAGCGCCCCTATCGCATATTGGGCGAGCGCCTTGCCCCCTTCGGTGATCAGCCCTTTGTCCCAGGCGGCTGGTTCGTCCCTATTAACCCACTTCGAATTGGCGCAAATCCCAATTCGCGTTGTGAAGCCCGCTTCCGCCTACTAGTTCACCGTTGGACTTCAACTGGAAGACGCCATGGGGCCCTCGTTCATCAGGAAGCGCGCATACGCCCGGCGGCACGACTGCTCCGATGCCTTAAGTGTTGGCGCTGGCGTCACCCAGCCGAGCCGAGGCGCCAGCTCGAAGAGAGATTCGACGATGGCTTTATTGAACACCAATTCCAGATGGCAAGTATTCAATTGAAAATCCTTTTACTTGCGCTGACTTTTCCTTTGTTCATCCTTTTCGATTTCTTCCGAGCTAAGCGGAACAAATGGTCCTTGTGTCTTCATTTTCCTATATCGCTCCCCATCAGGGGAATTGAAAACAGAAAATGACTTGAATAAACCCCAAATGCCGAAAAGGACTATCAACACAATCAAAAACAGAATCCAAACATATTCGTTCATAGCGCTTTCCAAGTAATTTTGTATTGCTTGCATAGCATCCCTTCACACATCCGAACTGGCATTTGATAACCCGAACGGGTGCTCCACCTTGGCGCCTATTGCGCTGATGGTTCAGCTGTGCGGAAAGGGTTGAAGTAAAACTGTTCGCTAGCCCTCGAGAAATATACCTATACTGCTATCAATACAGTAGCAATATCATTGCGCAGCCAAAGCCTCCAGCAATTCCGTTTCGATCTCGATCTGCTTCTTGTTGTGCTGCAACTCCGGTCCGTCGATCAAAAACGTATCTTCCACCCGTTCACCCAGCGTTGCAATCTTTGCCAGTTGCACATTGACCTGGTGGCGTGCCAGCACCAGCGCCAAGCTGTAGAGCAAGCCCACGCGGTCGCTGGCCGATACGTTGAGAATCCATCGTTGGCCTTTTTCGTCCGGGGTCAGCGACACACGCGGCGCGATCGGGAAGCTTTTGACCCGGCGGGACACACGACCCCGGCTGGGTTTGGGTAGAGGGCCTGCATCGGCAATGACCTTGGCCAAGCCGTTCTCAATCATGCTGGTGATTTCGCGGTATTCCTCCGGGCTGGCCGAGGTGACCACCTGGAAAGTATCTAGCGCATAGCCGTTCTTGGCGGTGTGCACGCGCGCATCCAGAATGCTGAAACCGCGTTGCTCAAAGTAGCCGCAAATGCGGGCAAATAAATCGCTTTGGTCTGGCGTGTAAACCAGCACCTGCAGACCGTCCCCGGCGGGTGAGCGCCGTGCCCGGACCACGGCATTGCCGGTGCCCACCAAGCGCGACAGGTGGCGGGTGTGCCAGGCGATATCGGCCGCGTCGTGCCGCATGAAGTAGCCCACATCCAGCGTGTCCCACAACGGTTTGTGGGCCTCAAAGGGCAGGGAGTGCATGTTGACGATGACCAGTGCTTCGCGCTTGCGGGCCTCTACCTCGGCGTCGGGGTCGGGCGCGTGGCCACCCAGCGCACGGCTGGTGTAGCGGTACAGGTCTTCCAGCAGCTTGCCCTTCCACGCATTCCACACCTTGGGCGACGTGCCGCGTATGTCAGCCACCGTCAGCAGGTACAGCGCAGTCAATTGGCGCTCGTTGCCGACGCGTTTGGCAAAATCAGCGATCACCTGGGGGTCGCTCAAGTCTGACTTTTGCGCTATGCGGCTCATGGTCAGGTGCTCGTGCACGACAAACTCGATCAGTTGCGCATCTTCGCTGGCGATAGCATGTTGCCTGCAGAAGCGGCGCACTTCGGCACCACCCAGTTCTGAGTGGTCGCCGCCGCGGCCCTTGGCAATGTCATGGAAGATAGCGGCAATGGACAGCAGCCAAGGCTTGTCCCACCCGGCCGCCAATTGCGAACAAAACGGATATTCGTGCGAGTGCTCGGCGATGAAGAAGCGCCGCATATTGCGCAACACCATCAAGATGTGCTGGTCAACTGTGTAGACGTGAAACAAGTCGTGCTGCATCTGCCCCACGATCCGACGGAACACCCATAGGTAACGCCCCAACACCGAGGTCTGGTTCATCAGCCGCATGGCGTGGGTCGTGCCCTGCGGCTCCATCAGGATCTGGCGGAAGGTCTGGCGGTTGACTGGGTCGCTGCGAAAACGCGCGTCCATCAGACTGCGGGCGTTGTAGAGGGCGCGCAGCGTCCGAGCCGACAGCCCTTTGACACCCACCGTGGTTTGGTAAACCAAAAAAGTTTCCAGAATGGCGTGCGGCTCGCGCTGGTACAGGTCGTCGCTTGCCACGTCGATCATGCCGGCCTTGTCATTGAAACGGTCGTTGATGCGGTGCGGTTCGTGGGTAGACGGGTTGAGACGCTCTTCGATGTTGAGCAGCAGAATTTGGTTGAGCTGGGCCACAGCCTTGGCCGCCCAGTAGTAGCGCTTCATCAGCGCCTCGCTGGCCCGGACGACGGTGCGTTTGGGCGTGAGGCCAACAGAAACCAGAGTTTTAGTTGTATAGCCGAAGGATTCCGCCACCGCATTCTGCATGTCAAAAATCAGGCGGTCTTCACGCCGATTGGCGATCAGGTGCAGGCGGGCGCGTATCCGCGTCAGCAAAGATTCGTTACGCTGGATCTGCCGCACCTCAAAAGCGGTGGCCAGACCATTGACGGCCAGTGCGTGCCAGTTGTCACCATATCCCGCTGCCTTAGCGACCCATAAGATGACCTGCAAATCTCGAAGTCCGCCGGGGGATTCTTTGCAATTGGGTTCCAGGGCGTAGGGGGTGTTTTCGAACTTGGTGTGGCGTTGGCGCAGCTCTAGCGTCTTGGCGACAAAAAACGCCTTGGGGTCAATAGCCTTGAAAAAGGCATTTTGGAATTCTTGAACCAGCTCAGTGTTACCGGTGATGAGCCGGGACTCAAGCAAGGCGGTCTGGATGGTGACGTCCTTAGCCGCTTCTGCAAGGCAACTGTCCAGAGTGCGCACGCTGGAGCCGATCTCTAGCCCGACATCCCAGCAACTGCCAATGAAGGCTTCTATGCGGCCCTTCAGAGCGGTGTCGGCGTGGGGATCAAACGCGTCGGGCAACAGCACCAGCACATCAACATCGGAGTGCGGAAACAACTCCCCGCGGCCAAAACCCCCTACCGCCAGCAACGCAAAAGGGTGCTGCAGGCCTGCGTGGTCCCACAACTGCTTGAGTACCCCATCGGCTAATTGCGAAAGACGGCCCAGGGCCTTACGCACATCGCGGCCGGTGGCATCGCCTTGCCCCAGGGTTTGAAGCAACAAGGCCTTGTCGGCGCGGTATTGGTTGCGGATTGTCTGCAGATCAGCCATGGTTCGCGTGCCGTGGCGCAGCCAGGTTCAGGCGGCGGGTTGCGCAGGCACAAAGGCCGGTGTGGGCGGCGAGCCTGCCGACAGCGTCATCACCTCATA
>JANXVI010000248.1 GCA_025351745.1 Rhodoferax sp. | reverse complement strand
TCGCAGCGAAAGGAGCCCTCTTGCATATTGCCATCGCAAATGCCGATCCAGGTCACGATTTTGTGCAGCTCCTTGGCGTAGGCCACGGCCTCCACGCTGGAGCGCATGTCAGGCTCGGTGACGATCTCCAACAGCGGCGTGCCGGCGCGGTTCAGGTCGATGCCGGTCTGGCCAATGAAGTCTTCGTGCAGCGACTTGCCGGCGTCTTCTTCCAGGTGGGCACGCACCAGGCGCACCGTCTTTTTCTCAGCAACACCCTTCACTTCAGGCATGAAGAATTCGACTGCGCCGCCTTGCACCACGGGGATCTCGAACTGGCTGATCTGGTAACCCTTGGGCAGGTCGGGGTAGAAGTAGTTTTTGCGCGCAAAAATACTCTTGGGTGCGATGTGCGAGCCAATCGCCAGGCCGAACTCGATGGCGCGTTGCACGGCGCCCTTGTTCATGACCGGCAGCGTGCCGGGCAGGGCCAGGTCCACGGCGCAGGCTTGCGTGTTGGGCTCGGCACCAAAGGCGGTGGAGGCGCGGCTAAAAATCTTGCTCGCGGTCGACAGCTGTGCGTGCGTCTCAAAGCCGATGATGACTTCGTAGCCTTGCACTAGCGGGCCGGTCGGGCGGCCCTGTTGTTGTGCTTCAAATGTGTTCACGGTTTCACTGCTCATTTTCAGAATCCTGCGGGGCGGGCGGTGTGGAAATCGGTGGCCAGCTGGAATCGGTGCGCTGCATTGAGCAGCCGCGCCTCCTGGAAATAATTGCCCAGCAACTGCATGCCCACTGGCATGCCACCGGCCCCAAATCCGACAGGGATGCTCATACCCGGCAGGCCCGCCAGGGAGCCGGGCAGCGTGAAGATGTCGGCCAGGTAATTGGCCACCGGGTCGTCGGATTTCTCACCGATCTTCCAGGCAACAGTGGGTGCCACCGGGCCTGCGATTACGTCGCAATTCTTGAACGCGTTTTGAAAGTCGTCGGCAATCATGCTGCGGATCTTTTGCGCTTGCAGATAGTAGGCGTCGTAATAGCCATGGGACAGGACATAGGTGCCGATCATGATGCGGCGCTTGACCTCGTCGCCAAAGCCTTCGGCGCGTGTGCGGCGATACATCTGGTCCAAGACAGGGAGCTTGGAGTCATGGTCAACGAAATCTTTTGCGCGGTGGCCAAACTTCACGCCGTCAAAGCGGCTGAGGTTGGAGCTGGCCTCGGCCGGCGCGATGATGTAGTAGACCGGGATGGACAACTCCGTGCGCGGCAGCGTGATGGGCACCAACTTGGCACCCAGCTTCTCGTACTCCTTCAGTGCGGCGTCAATGGCGGTGCGCACATCGGCAGACAAGCCCTCGCCAAAAAACTCCTTGGGAATGCCAATGCGCAGGCCTTCGACGGAGTCATTGAGCTTCAAGGAATAGTCTTCGGCCGGCACGTCCAGCGACGTCGAGTCGCGGTCCAGATCCGGCCCGCACATCGCGGACAGCAGCAGCGCGCAGTCTTGTGCCGAGCGCGCCATGGGCCCGGCCTGGTCCAGGCTGGACGCAAACGCCACCATGCCGTAGCGCGACGCGCGGCCATAGGTGGGCTTGATGCCGGTGATGCCGCAGAACGATGCGGGCTGGCGTATCGACCCGCCGGTGTCGGTGCCAGTGGCTGCAGGAGCCAGGCGTGCCGCCACAGCGGTGGCGCTGCCGCCCGACGACCCGCCGGGAATGCGCGTGGTGTCCCATGGGTTGCGCACAGGCTCCACCTGCGTGTGGCCGACGGCGCAGATGGCGGAGTTCTCATTGCTGGAGCCCATCGCGAATTCGTCGCAGTTGAGCTTGCCCAGCGTGACCACGCCCTGTGCTGCCAGCTTGGCCACTACCGTTGCGTCAAATGGCGAGCGGTAGGTCTTCAGCATGCGCGAGCCAGCCGTGGTCACGAAATCCTGGGTGACAAAAATATCCTTGTGCGCGATGGGCACGCCTTCCAGTGTGCCAGCCACGCCGTTGGCAATGCGGGCATCGGCTGCGCGGGCCTGGGCCAGCGTGGCCTCTGTATCGACGGCGACAAAGGCACCCAGATTGGCATGCGCGTTGGCACGGTTCAAAAAGTGCTGGGCCAACTCAACGGCCGAAACCTTCTTGTCGCGCAAGGTCTGGATCAGCGTATGCACGCTGTGGTCGTGCAAGTCTGCAGAGGATGGGGTGGAGGTAATCGTCATCATGGTTTGCTCAATCAGATGGGGTCAGAGCACACGCTCAAGCGAGGGGTCTGACGCACAAGATATTTTCTATTCAATCACCTTGGGCACGAGGAACAGCCCGTTTTCGACCGCCGGTGCGCTGCGCTGGTTGGCTTCGCGCTGGTTGGACTCACTGGCCACGTCTTCACGCAGGCGCAGCGCAAAGTCCGACAACACCACTACCGGGTGGGCCAGTGGCGCTATGCCGGTGGTGTCCACGGCACGCATCTGTTCCACAATGTTGAAGAAATCATTCATTTTTGTGCGCATGCGCTCACTTTCAACGGGCGCCAGTTCCAGGCGTGCCAGGTTGGCAATGCGTGCAATATCGGTAGATGTCAGTGACATGGTGCGTATAGGGTTGAAACCAAAGGTAAATAGGTGCCAAAGGACCCGCTCAGGCAGGGGTGTGCAAAGGCAATCGGTTATTATCCCGTCTTTGACGTAGGTGCTGCAAAATCACCCAAATTGACGTCAAACTTACGACTTTTTAACGATAAAACCGTGGTGACGGGGGGCCGAAGCGCCCTGCGTGCCCGAGAGGATGTGTGATGTTTGGATCTTTCCGTCGGTACTTCTCCACCGACCTGGCCATTGACTTGGGTACGGCCAACACCTTGATTTTTGTACGCGGTCAGGGGATTGTTCTAGACGAACCCTCGGTCGTCGCGATCCGCCACGAAGGTGGCCCCCAAGGCAAGAAAACCATCCAGGCTGTCGGCAAAGAAGCCAAAGCCATGCTGGGGAAGGTCCCCGGCAATATCGAAGCCATTCGCCCCATGAAAGACGGCGTGATTGCCGACTTTACGGTCACCGAGCAGATGCTCAAGCAGTTCATCAAGATGGTGCATCCGCGGGGCATTTTTCGCCCGAGCCCGCGCATCATCATTTGCGTGCCCTGCGGCTCCACCCAGGTGGAGCGCCGCGCGATTCGCGAATCGGCCCTGGGCGCCGGTGCCAGCGACGTGTACCTGATTGAAGAGCCCATGGCTGCGGCCATTGGTGCCGGCCTGCCGGTCAGTGAAGCCAGTGGCTCCATGGTGGTGGACATTGGTGGTGGTACCACCGAAGTCGGCGTCATCAGCCTGGGCGGCATGGTCTACAAAGGCTCGGTGCGCGTGGGTGGTGACAAGTTCGACGAGGCCATCATCAACTACATCCGCCGCAACTATGGCATGCTGATTGGCGAGCCCACCGCAGAGTCCATCAAGAAGAAAATCGGCTCGGCCTTCCCCGGCTCGGAGGTCAAGGAAATGGAAGTCCGCGGACGCAACCTGTCCGAAGGGGTGCCCCGCAGCTTCACCATTTCCAGCAATGAAATCCTCGAAGCCCTGACTGACCCGCTGAACAACATTGTTTCCGCCGTGAAGAACGCGCTGGAGCAAACGCCTCCCGAGCTGGGCGCCGACATTGCCGACCGCGGCATGATGCTGACCGGTGGTGGCGCATTGTTGCGTGACCTGGACCGCCTGCTGGCCGAAGAAACCGGTCTGCCGGTGCTGGTAGCCGAAGATCCGTTGACCTGCGTGGTGCGCGGCTGCGGTATTGCACTGGAGCAGATGGAGCGCCTGGGTTCCATTTTCACCAGCGAATAAGCGCCCACATCGAATAGACGCCGGTACAGCGATGCCCGTACCATGCCATTAGGTACGCTGGACAGAGATCCTCCTCCCTTCTTCCGGCAGGGCCCTTCGGCCTTGTCGAAACTGGCCGTGTTCAGTGCACTGGCCTTTTTTCTGATGGTCGCGGACGCACGCTTCAAGGTCATGCAACCACTGCGTGTGGTGTTGGCTACCGTGCTGTACCCGGCGCAATGGCTGGCCTTGCGCCCGGTGTTGCTGTACCAAAGCACCAGCCAGTATTTCGCGTCGTTAACAGCGGCGCAGTTGGGACAGCAAGAGGTCATTAAAAAGCACAACCTGCAATCCCAACGCGCCAACCAGGTGGAGCAGTTGTCGATAGAGAATGCGCGGCTGCGCAAGCTGATGGGTCTGCGCGAACGATTGCAGTCGCCATCCATGGCCGCCCAGGTCATCTACGACGCGGCCGACCCCTACAGCCGCAAAGTCATCATCGACAAAGGTATGGCGGACCACGTGGGTTTGGGCTCTCCGGTGCTGGATGAATTGGGCGTGCTGGGGCAGGTCACCCGCGTCTACCCGCTGGTCAGCGAGGTGACGTTGATCACCGACCGCGACCACGCCATCCCCGTGCTCAATACGCGCACCGGCGCGCGAGGCGTTGCGTTTGGCGACGTGTCCTTGCATGTGGACGCGATGGAGCTGCGCTTTATGGCCGCCAACGCCGACGTCACCGAGGGCGATCTGTTAACCACCAGTGGCGTCGATGGCATCTACCCACCGGGCCTGCCCGTCGCACGGGTGGAAAAAGTGGAACGCCGTGTGGACGCCGCCTTTGCCCGCATCTATTGCGTACCCGTGGCGCTGGTGTCAGGCGCGGACCATGTCGTCGTGCTGGATGCGGTGAGCGCTCAAATCCCGCCGCGCCCCGTGCCGGACGCGCCAGTGGCGCCATCCCGCCGTGGTGCGGTCAAAGTGAAGGAGCCGCAGCCATGATCATGCGCCCCGGCCAGCAGTTGCTGTTGCCCGCCAATCCGCTCTTTATCTGGTGTAGCTTGATCGCGGCCATGCTGATCAACATGTTGCAAAACATGGGCCTGCTGGGGCGCGCCGCCTGGACGCCGGACGTGTTGGCCGTGGCGCTGGTGTTTTGGACCGTTCACCAGCCGCTGCGCGTCAGCATTGGCGCGGCCTTCGTGTTTGGCTTGCTGATGGATGTGCACCAAGGCGGTCTGCTGGGTCAGCACGCCTTGGCATACACCGTGTTGAGCTTTTCTGCCATCACCATCCACCGCCGCCTGCTGTGGTTTTCGGTGCTCTCGCAGGCGGCCCAGGTCTTACCTCTGTTTGCCTTGGCGCATGCGGTGGAACTTGTCTTGGGGTTGCTCAGTGGTGGCATATTTCCTGGTTTCTCGTTGTTGCTGGCGCCGCTGGTCGAAGCGCTGCTGTGGCCCGTAGCCAACCTCGTGCTACTGGCACCGCAACTCCGCGCCCCCAACCCGGACGCCAACCGGCCGTTGTAAGCATGACCCCCTTTCTGCGCCGTCAATGACTGAAATCCGCAACGTTGAAGCAGACCTGGCGCGCTTTCGCACCCGGGTGTTCGCGGTCAGCGCCATGGTGCTGCTGTGCTTCGCGTTGTTGACGATACGGCTGTTCTATCTGCAAGTGGTGCGCCACGATGACCTGCGCGCGCAGGCCGAAAGCAACCGCACTTCCATCGTGCCCATCGTGCCCAATCGTGGCCTGATCGTGGACCGCAACGGCGTGGTGCTGGCTAGCAATTATTCGGCCTATACGCTGGAAATCACGCCGTCCAAGACCAATGGCCTCGAGCAGACGATTGATGAGTTAAGCAAGGTCATGGACGTCACGGTGCGCGACCGCAGGCGTTTCAAGAAGTTGATGGAGGAGTCCAGGAGTTTCGAATCGCTGCCGATCCGCACCCGCTTGACCGATACCGAAGTGGCTCGTTTTGCGGCGCAACGTTTTCGATTTCCCGGTGTGGAGATCAAGGCTCGCCTGTTCCGAAGCTATCCGTATGGCGAACTGGCCAGCCACGTCATCGGCTATATCGGGCGTATCAACCAGACCGAAAAAGCCAAGATCGAAGACGACGAAGACCAGGCCAATTACCGCGGCACCGAATACATGGGCAAGCTCGGCGTAGAGCAAAGTTTTGAAACCCAGTTGCATGGCATCACCGGCGTAGAACGCGTCGAGACCTCCGCAGGCGGGCGCGCCATGCGCAAGCTGGCCAGCAACCCTTCAACCCCTGGCAATATGGTCGTGTTGTCGATCGACATCAAGCTACAAAAGCTTGTTGAAGACATGTTTGGTGAGCGCCGTGGTGCGCTGGTGGCCATCGATCCCCAGACCGGTGAAGTACTGGCCTTTGTCAGCAAGCCCACCTTCGATTCCAATTTGTTTGTGGAAGGTATTGACCAGGAAAACTGGGCCATGCTCAACGAGTCTCTGGACAAACCGCTGCTCAATCGCGCGCTGCGCGGGACCTACCCGCCGGGCTCGACCTACAAACCTTTCATGGCTCTGGCCGCACTGGAGACCGGCAAACGTTCGCCCAGCGCACTGGTCAATGACCCGGGCTTCTACATGTTTGGTGGCCATCGATTTGGCAGCCCGGAGTCGGATCGCAAGGGTGTCTTTGATATGCGTGCGGCCATTGTCCATTCCAGCAACGCCTATTTTTATTCGCTGGCCAACGAGATGGGCGTGGACACCATGCACGATTTCATGAAACCCCTGGGCTTCGGCCAAATCACGGGCATTGATATCAATGGTGAAGTGCGCGGCGTGTTGCCGAGCACGGAGTGGAAGCGCAACTATTACAAGCGGCCTGAGCAAAAAAAATGGTATGCCGGTGAAACCATTTCCTTGGGCATTGGCCAGGGCTACAACAGCTTCACCATGCTCCAAATAGCACACGCCGTATCCACGATGGCCAATGGCGGCGTCAAGCACAAACCGCAGTTGGTGATTGCTACCCAGGACGCCAGCACGCGTGTGCGTACGCCGGTCGCGCCCGAGCCCGCGCAAGTGCTGGGGTTCAAACCCGAGAACATTGAAGTCGTTCGCAATGCCATGGTGGCCGTGACGCAGGGGGGCACATCGGCCGGTGTCTTTGCTGGTGCAGGCTATCTGAGTGCGGGCAAAACGGGCACCGCGCAAGCCGTGTCTCTGGGCACAAAAGAAAAATACAATGCCGCGAAGATGGAAGAACGGCAACGTGACCATTCGCTCTATATTGCTTTTGCACCGGCCAATGACCCCAAGATTGCCTTGGCGGTGATCGTCGAGAACGCCGGCTTTGGCTCCACGTCGGCAGCACCAATTGCCCGCCGCGCGTTTGACTACTGGTTGCTGGATGAGTACCCCAATGCCGAAGACCTGGTCGCTGTCAGCAAGGGCCAAGCCACAGCACCCAAGGGCAAGCCGCTGGTGGCCTCCACCGTGCCGTGGCCCCGCAATGTGGACGCCGCCGCCAGTGCAGCAGAGGTTGCCAGCGCACCCACATCGAGACCGAAGAAGCCAGCGCCGCACCGCTGACCCGACCGCCTACCGCAAGAACGCGTCGTAACTGGTTTTAAGGATCAGTGCCGACACCACTGCGATGAAGACGCCGCGCACAAAGCCCGTGCCGTGCTTCAGAGCAAGGTGCGTGCCCGCCACGCTGCCCAGCACATTGGCAATCGCCATCGCCAGCACAAAGTGCCACCACACATAGCCCTTGACGGCAAACAAAATAATGGCCGCGAGGTTGGACGCGGTGTTGAGCAGTTTGGCACTGGCCGATGCATTCAGAAAGTCGTAGCCCAGCACCCGCACCATCAGGAACACGAAGAAGCTGCCGGTGCCAGGGCCGAAGAATCCATCATAAAAACCAATGACGCCACCAATGGCACTGGCCACCAGCGCCTCTCGCTGGCCATTAAAGCGGGGAGCATGGTCGCGGCCCAATTGTTTCTTGGTCAGCGTGTAGGCCAGCACCATCACCAGCACTGCGGGCAAGGCTTTGCGCAAATACTGGGGCGACACCACGGTGACCAGCCAGGCCCCGCCCAGCGACGCCGCAAAGCACACGATGGCAGCAGGCGCCAGCGCATGCCAGCGCATCTGTACGCGCCTGCTGTACTGCACCGTGGCAATGGCCGTACCCCACACCGATGCGCCTTTGTTGGTGCCGAACAGCGTGGCCGGATGGGCATTGGGAAAAGTAGCGAACAGTGCGGGCACCAAAACCAGACCGCCGCCGCCGACAATTGAATCCACAAAGCCTGCCAGCAATGAGGCCAACGAGACAATAAGCATTTCCATAGCTTGATTCTCGCATTGCCGTCGTCTTGCCAAGCGCTACAAAATTGCTAGCAATGAAGGCTTATTGCACGACGGCTACAGGCCTGTATTCTTATGACACTGCTGCCGATCCCATGTCGCACCGCTTGACTGGCTTGAACTTGGGCGAAAAAAAAGCACTGACTAGTCAGTGCTTTTGTGAGCTGCATCTCAAGGTGGATGCAGAAATTATTGCTTGTTGCTTGCCATCTCCTCGGCTCGCTTCTTCCATCAAACTTTTGTCAAACTCTTCGCAGTTGCCGTCTAAGCTTTGAGTGCCACAACTGTAACAACCGCAGTGCACATGTGCATTGGGATTAACCCTTCACTCGCTGTAACGAATTGTCTTCCATAATCCACTGCGCAGCCTTCTCGGCAATCATCAACGTGGGTGAGTTGGTGTTGCCACTGGTGATCAGCGGCATGACACCGGCATCGACAACACGCAGACCTGCAACGCCATGCACCTTGAGACGCGCATCCACCACCGCCATGGCGTCATCTTCTCGGCCCATTTTTGTCGTGCCGACGGGGTGGAATATGGTGGTGGCGATGTCGCCCGCCAGTTTGGCCAACTCGGCGTCGGTCTGGAACTGCACGCCGGGCCTGAATTCTTCGGGCAGGTATTTCTTCAGGGCCGGTTGCGCGACGATGTGCCGTGTAAGCCGCAGTGAGTCGGCGGCGATCTTGCGGTCCTCTTCGGTGCTGAGGTAGTTGGGCGCAATCGCCGGTGCATCAGCAAACTGGGCCGTGCGTATGTGCACGGTGCCGCGGCTGCTGGGGTTGAGGTTGCAGACACTCGCGGTGATGGCGTTGAAGCCGTGCAGTGGCTGACCAAAGGCATCCAGGCTCAACGGCTGGACGTGGTATTCCAGGTTGGGGTAGGGCTGGGCCGGGTCGCTGCGTGTGAACGCGCCCAACTGGCTGGGTGCCATGCTCATCGGGCCGGTGCGCTTCCATGCGTATTCAAGACCGATCTTGGCCTTGCCCCATAACGTGTTGGCCTGCGTGTTCAGCGTAGCGGTGTTCTGTACCTTGAACACGGCGCGTATCTGCAAATGGTCTTGCAGGTTTTCGCCGACCCCTGGCATGTCCTTTTGCACGGCAACGCCCAAGGCTTGCAACCGGTGTGCGGGACCAAGGCCTGACAGTTGCAGGATCTGCGGTGAGCCCACTGCGCCCGCGCACAAGATCACTTCCGTCGTGGCCGTGGCATCGACCATGCTCTGTCCATCCCACACCTGCACACCGGTGCAGCGCAGCGGGCTGGCCGCGGTGGCAGGTTCGATCAGCAGCTTGGCGACCTGGGCGCTGTTCCACAATTCAAAGTTGGGGCGGCCATAACAGGTGGGGCGCAGAAAGGCTTTGGCCGTGTTCCAGCGCCAACCGGCTTTCTGGTTCACCTCGAAGTAGCCCACGCCTTCGTTGTCGCCGCGGTTGAAATCGTCGGTGGCGGGTATGCCGGCCTGCACTGCGGCCTCGGCAAAGGCATCGAGCACGTCCCAGCGCAAGCGCTGCTTCTCAACGCGCCACTCGCCGCCGGCCTTGTGGTGGCGTAGCAGTTCGCGGTACGCGCTGCCGTTCTTCTGCAGCAGCGGAGAAGCCACGCCACGCGCGCCGTGCAGCGCGGTGGGGCCGTTGTAGTGGTCTTCGTGCAACATGAAGTAGGGCAAGCAATGCTCCCAGCTCCAATTGCCATCGCCCACCAGTTGTCCCCAGCGGTCATAGTCGCGGGCCTGGCCGCGCATGTAGATCATGCCGTTGATGCTGCTGCAGCCGCCCAGTGTCTTGCCACGCGGATAGCGCAGCGAGCGGCCGTTGAGGCCGGCGTCGGGCTCGGTGTTGTAGAGCCAATCGGTGCGCGGGTTGCCGATGCAATAAAGGTAGCCCACGGGGATGTGGATCCAGTGGTAATCGTCTTTGCGGCCCGCCTCGATCAGCAGCACCCGCTTGGAGGCATCGGCACTCAGTCGGTTGGCCAGCAGGCAGCCTGCTGTGCCCGCGCCGATGATGATGTAGTCAAACGTGGTTTCGTTCATGCTGCATCGTAAACCACACTACCTGCGCAAAACTGACGGGATGGTTGCCAGGTGGCACGGCTTCACCGCGATGGGTTTGTGTTGCCCTATCGGAGAAGGGCAGGGCCGTTGTACTGGATGCGTTTTAAGCCCGCACCGAATGTTTGAATTGCATCTGCGCTTGATGCCCCATTCTTGGCGACGATAGAGACGAGTGCGGGCTGGCTAAACGTAAACATAGGCGCAAGCAATAGCGCAGGCGATTGGATTTTCTGACACGGACATTTTTGATGCACATTCAAGTTCCCTGAGTGGAGCGCATAAAAAAAGACAGGCAAGGCCTGTCTTTTTTGTGGGATCACGTGGGCTGGTTATTTGCCGGTGGATGCTTTCACATCGGCCTTGCCTTCTGCTTTGGTGGTCTTGGTTTCAATTTTGGCAACTGCCTTGTCACCAGACGCCTCAACCTTGGCCTTTTCGACTTTGGCGTCAGCATTAGCGACGGTTTTGTCGGTCTTGGCATCTGCCTTTACGGACTCATTGGCTTCTGATTTGGCTGCTTTGGCATGGGCTTCAGGCTTGGCTTTTGCAGTTTTGGCATGTGCTTTGGACTTTGTCTTGGCCGCATCTTGATGGGCATCGGCTTTTGCTTCGCCGGCTTTTGCTTCGGCCTTTTCAACCTTGGCGTCGGCTTTCATGTCCGTCTTCGCTTCGGCTTTGCTGGCAGCGGCGTTGGCCTTGTCAGCTTTGGCTTCTGCCTTTACCACTGCGGGCGTTGCTGGTGCCACTGCAGCTGCCGGTGCTTGTGCGAATGCGGCGCTAACAAACAGCGTGGCGAGCAAGGAGGCGAGTAATTTGTTCATTTAAGGTCCTATGGGAAATATTTGTTGAGACGATGAATTCGTTGCAACTGAGTAGTCAACGCCAGCCCGTTGTGCAAAGTTGACGGCAGTTACATTTAGATACAACTCGGAGCCGGGATTTTGCAAGTCGCATCTCGTTCATGGGTCAGTCTGGGTCCAAGGAAGCTCATTCAAACTGCGTGTGCCACATAAACTACCAGTAGCGCGGATGGCAAAAGAAGCGCCTTAGCCAAAAGTGTTCCGGCAAGCCTGCTACCCACAAGCCAGACGATCGCCCTTCGGAATTGCGTATCGGTCACTTTGTCTTCATAAACATCGTCGGTCATTGCCGACATATGCGGATAGATGAATAAAGCCATCATGATGGTTGCTCCGCCATTGAGGATGGACGAAAGCGTGCTGGATGTGACGCGAACAGAGGGGTCAAGTACCCCGGCATACAGGGACGCAAATACACCCACCGTCCACAGCGCTGTTGCCCCTACGTTGAGAAGCGTTATGCGGACCGAGACGCCGCTGCCTTTATGCAACTGAGGCAGGTTTGCGGCCTGCGGAATGCTGGCTGCGACTTTGATGTACGAAATCCCGCCCTTGAAAAATCCGTGAAGAATCAGCTTTGGGATGGAACGATGCGCGTGGAAATGGAAGACCGCACGGCAAAAGATCCGCTGAAATGTCGGTATGAGTACAGCACCCACTATGGTCGCAATACTTGCAGAAATCAGCAGCCACCGAAAGTCCATCAGAAGCCCGGACACGTCCGGGTCGGCCAAATTCGTCTCTACGCGTTTAGCTAAAAAAGGAACCAAAAATGAATTGGACGTCCGAGACACGAGTACAAGAATACTGAATAGCGCGAAAGACACAGCGATGCGCCTTGTTCGCACGCCCGCAATTCGGACGGAATAGGCAAGCGTGCCTATCTAATGAATGATGAACGTCAGGAAGCAGATAAACAGCAGTTGCTTATCCATCGGCTTGATCTTTCAAGAGGGTCACAAACCAAACGCGCCTACTGCCCCTGCCAAACGGGTTTGCGCTTCTCTTGAAATGCCTTCTGCCCTTCCCTGGCATCCTCGGTCAGTGTGAACAACGCGATCTGGCTTTCGGTAAACGCCATGCTTTCTTCAAACGCCATCGCCTCTGCTTTCTTCATCGTGTAAATGCCGCGGCGAATCGCCGCGGGGGATTTGTCCAACAAGCGGTCCAACAGCCACTGCAGCTTGGCATCCACATCGCTACCCTCGTCGCTCACATAGTTCACCAGGTTGTATTCCAGTGCCTGTGCTGACGTAAGGGGCTCACCGGTCAGGCACATCTCTGCCAGCTTGCGTCGCGGTATCAGGTGTTGCAGCACGCTGAGCACCTGGGCCGGGAACACACCCACTTTCACCTCAGGCAAACCAAACACCGCGTGGCTGGCGGCCACCGCCATGTCGCACATGCTCATCAATCCCATGCCACCGGCCATGCATGCGCCATTGACGCGGGCGATCAGTGGCACGGTGCTGGCTTTGGCCACGCGCAGCAGTTGGGCCAGGTGGCCGTGGGGTTCGGAATAGTCAGTGGTAAAGGCGTTGGTCGATTGCAGATCAGCGCCCGCGCAAAACGCCTTGGTGCCAACGCCGGTGATGACGATGGCGCGCACGCTGCGGTCGTTTTGTGCGGTGCCAATGGCTTGCGCCATGGCGGCCAGCACGCCGTGGCTCATGGCATTGCGCCGATCTTCGCGGGTAATGGTCAGCCACAACACCGGGCGCCGTAACTCGGCGGACATTTCGGATGTGGATAGGTAAGGCGTGGTGCTGGGCGTGGTTTGCATGGCGGATCTCTCCAAATCGTTGTAGTGATGCTGCATTTTGTCATCGCAAAGCCGCGCCAGCCTGTACCATGCTGGGGCCGCCCGCCAACACCCCCATCAACACCCCAGATCTACGCCACCATGCCGGACACCCAGCCCCGCATTGCATTCGATCAGTCCGACGATGGACTGCACGCGCGGCTGCTGGGGTTATGGACAGCCGAGAACCTTGCCCAGCCCGAGTATTGGGATGCGCTGCAGGCAGCCCTTGGCAAGCTGTCCGAGGAATGGCGCGGTTGGGTGTGGGATTTGCGCCAATTGCAACGCCTGGACCATACCGGCGCGCAGCTGCTGTGGAATGCGTGGTACCGCCAGTGGCCGGACCATCTGCACACGCTACCTGCACAGCGCGCCATGCTGGAACGCGTGGCCCGGTTCTCGTCCGTGTTGCCGCCGCGCCGGCCGAACACCGCCCTGGACCATTTTTTGCACATGGGTGCGGTTGTGGTGCGGGTCGAAGAGCATGTTGTGGGTGCTGTGCGTCTGCTGGGCCAGTTGTTGCTGGATGCCATTCAACTGGTGCGCGCCCCGCGCGCCGGCCCGTGGCGCGATGTGTCGGGCCACCTCTACCGCATTGGCGCCACCGCGCTACCCATCACCGCCCTCGTGGGATTTTTGATTGGCGTGGTGCTGGCCTATTTGATGTCGCAGCAGTTGCGCCAGTTTGGGGCTGACGCTTTCATCGTCAATATTTTGGGCGTGGCGCTGATCCGCGAGCTGGGGCCGGTGCTGGCCGCCATCCTGATCGCCGGGCGTTCGGGTTCCGCCATCACCGCGCAGATCGGCGTGATGCGGGTCACCGAAGAGCTGGACGCGATGAAGGTCATGGGCATCCCCAAGGGCTTCCGGCTGGTGCTGCCCCGCGCCATGGCCTTGGTGGTGGCTATGCCGCTGCTGGCCGTGTGGACCACGCTGGCCGCCTTGCTGGGCGGCATGTTGGCGACGGACCTGGTCATGGGCCTGACACCGGCGTATTTTGTAAACGCACTGGCGAAGGCTGTTCAAGTGGCAAACCTGTGGCTGGCCGTGGGCAAATCGGCCGTCTTCGGCCTGATGATTGCGTTGATTGGCTGCCACTACGGTCTGCGCATCAAACCCAATACCCAGAGCCTGGGGGAGGGCACCACGGCATCGGTCGTGACATCCATCACCATGGTGATTCTGGTGGACGCGTTGTTTGCCGTGGTCTTCAAAAGCGTGGGTCTATGAACGTAAACCCCCACGCTCCACCGTTACACGGGTCGCTGCCCCCCGTGGGGGCTGACCTGCCTTGGGGCGGCCCGGCGGCAGGTCGTTTAAGTACGCCGCCGCCTATCGTGGAAATCAAAGGGCTGTGGTCGGGCTTTCGCGCAGGGGGTGTCGAGACGCTGATCCACAAAGACCTCAACCTGGACATCGCAAAAGGAGAGCTGTTGTCCATCGTCGGCGGGTCGGGCAGCGGCAAGACCGTGTTGCTGCGCCAGATTCTGGGGCTGGAGACGCCCATGCGCGGCAGCATCACCGTGCTGGGCCGCCCAGCGGCGGAGTTGACCCATGCCGGCGCCGCCAGCCGCGTGGGCATGTTGTTTCAGCACGGTGCGCTGTATTCGGCATTCACCGTGTTGGAGAACATCGCGTTTCCGCTGCGCGAACTCAAAGCCCTGCCCGAAGATCTGGTGCGTGACGCAGTGATGGTCAAGCTGCAAATGGTGGGGCTGGACCCGGCCCATGCGCACAAAATGCCGGCCGATTTGTCCGGCGGCATGATCAAGCGCGTGGCGCTGGCACGTGCGTTGATCATGGACCCGCCGCTGCTGCTGCTGGACGAGCCCACTGCCGGGTTAGACCCTGATCGTTCCGACGCGTTTTGCGCGCTGGTCAGTTCGTTGCACAAGGAGCTGGGCCTGACCGTGGTCATGGTGACGCACGACCTGGACACGATTTACGAGATCAGCACCCGTGTGGCGGTGGTGGCCGAGAAGCATGTGATCGTTGATGCCCCCACGCGCGAGGTCATCGCCTTTGACCATCCCTTTGTGCGGACTTTTTTCCTCGGTGGGCGCGGGCTGCGTGCCATGGAATTGCTGCACCTTCATCCGCAAGACGCGTAGAAAGAGAGCCTTATGGAAAACAAATCCCACGCCATCGGCGCCGGTGCATTCGTGTTGGTGGTGGCCGCCTTGCTGGTGGCGCTGGCCGCATGGCTGACACGCGACACGGGCGAGAACCGCTTCTTCGAAATTTCCAGTCGCGAGAGCGTGACCGGCTTACAGCGCCAGGCGAGCGTGCGCTTCAAAGGCGTCACCGTGGGGCGCGTGCAGTCCATTGCGTTGGATTCGCAAACCAGCGGCAATATACGCATACGCATTGGCGTAGACGACACGGCGCCCATTACCAAATCCACTTTTGCCAGTCTGGGTTTTCAGGGTGTCACGGGTCTGGCCTTTATCCAGTTGGACGACGCGGGCGAATCCACTGAGCCCTTGGTCAGTACCGACGACAAGCTCGCCCTTATTCCCATGCGCCCCGGTTTGATGTCGCGCTTGTCCGACCAGGGCGTCGGCCTGCTGACCAAGCTGGATGAAGCCGCGCAGCGAGCCAGCCAGTTGATGGCGCCTGCCAACCAGAAAAAACTGATGGACACTGTGGACAACCTGGGCCAGGCGGCGGCCAGCATCGCCCAGTTTGCCAAGCATGCCGACCAGACCAACCTGCCTGCGCTGTCGCGAGAGGCCGCCGCCACCTTGAAGGGCTTGCGCGAAACCACGGATCGGCTGGGCAACAGCGCTGACGCCGTGCGTACATCAGCCGATGCGTTCAAGGTGATGTCCGACCGCATGAGTTCGCCGGGTGGCACGCTGGACGATATCTCGCAGGGCGTCGACGCACTGCGGGCCACCGGCCAAACACTCAACGCCACGTTGGTCCCCCGCCTGAATCGCACGGTGGACGACGCTGCGCGCACCGTGCGCAACGTCGGTCGCGCCGCAGAGGTGATGAGCGACAACCCGCAGTCGCTGCTGTTGGGCAATGGTGCGGTTGCGCCAGGCCCGGGCGAGCCCGGCTTTGTAGCACCCGCTGCACGGTGATGGCGGTGCACCACAACAACACGAACAGGATTGGGAGGTTGCTATGAAATCAGTAGTTGTCTGCGCTTATTCCACGAGGGCTGGAGCACTTATTTGCTTTTTGACATTGGGCTTGGGGGCCTGTTCGTCGCTCCAGCCACAAGCCCGCGCAACGGTGTACGACTTTGGTCCCGGCCCCATTACCGCGGCGCCCACCACGCGCATGGCACCCCTGCCCGCGATGGTGCTGGCCGAGGTAGAGGCCAGCACCGCGCTGGACAGTGCTGCCGTACTGTACCGCCTGGCCTACAGCGACGCGCAGCAGCTGCGCCCTTACGCACAAACCCGGTGGAGCATGCCACCTGCCCAATTGCTGCGCCAGCGCGTGCGTGAGCAAATGGGCCAGCGCCGGTCCGTGCTCAATGCCGCACAAGGTGTGGTTGTGGGCAAACCCGCGATGACTCTGCACCTGGATCTGGACGAGTTCAGTCAACTCTTCGACACCCCCGATCGCAGCAATGGCCTGGTCCGCCTGCGCGCCACGTTGGGCCAGGGCGGCGAAGGGGCAGAGCGCCTGCTGGCCCAGCGCAGCTTCATCGTGCAGCGCCCTGCAAGCACGGGCGATGCCGCCGGTGGCGTGCGGGCATTGACCGAGGCGACCGACGCGGCGATTGCGCAGATGGAGCAGTGGGTGCAGCAGGTGGAGGCGCCGGCGGGGCGTTGACTCAGTGCCCCAGTATGGGGAACAGCTTCACCAACCCGTCCGACATCACCTCCACCGCCAGCGCCGCCAAGATCAAACCCATCAGCCGTGTCATCACATTGATGCCGGTTTTACCCAGCACGCGGGCTATCGGTTGCGCCAGTGAAAAGCAGGCCGCAGTGGCCAGCGCGATCACCACGCCGTAGCCCACCAGCGTGCCCAATTGCAAAAAGGTTTTGGCCTTTTCCGCATAGATAACGACGGTGGACATGCTGGCCGGGCCGGTCAGCAGCGGGATCGTCAGTGGCACCACGGCGATGCTGGCGCCGCGCGCAGCTTTCTCGGCGCCGTCTTCCATCTCGTGCGTGTTGGTCTTGGCTTCGGCCGGTTGGGCGTTCAGCATATTCAACGCCGAGGTTAACAACAGCATGCCGCCGCCCACCTGAAAACTCGCCAGCGAGATGCCAAAAAAATCCAGGATATGCAAACCTGCCAGCGCGCTGACGGCAATCACTACAAAGCAGCTGAAGGACGAAATCACAATCGTGCGGCGCAGCTGTTCGTGTGAGAAACCGTGCGTGTAATGGATGAAAAACGGCACGATGGCCAGCGGATTCACAATCGCCAGCAGCGTGATGAGAGGCTTGAAATCCATGGGTGCGCGCTCCTTTTTGGTTGTCGTTATTTTTTAGCGGCCGCCGGCCACATCGATGAGTGCGCCTGAACTGTAGCTGGACGCATCACCCATCAACCAGACGATGGCCTGTGCCACTTCCAGCGCGGTGCCCGCACGTTGCATCGGCACCTGGGGTGCCAGTTGCCTCGCCCGTTCGGGTTGGCCACCGCTGGCGTGGATATCGGTGTCGATGGCGCCTTTGCTGGCCGCGTAGTCGACATACTGGCCTGAGCCGCCCAGGCGCGATGCTGCGCTCGACACATTGACGATGCTGCCACCCGTGCCGCCATGTCGTGTGCTCATGCGTTTGACGGCCTCGCGGGCGCAGGCAAAGGCGCTGATGACATTGGGGGCAAACATGCGCTGCAGGCGCGCCACATCCATCGCGTCGACGCGGCAGGCCACATCGACCACACCGGCGTTGTTCACTAGGCACGTCAGTGGCCCCAGCTTGGCGTCGATCTTGTCGAACATGGCCATCACCTGCGATTCGACGGCCACATCCGCCTGCACCGTGATGGCGGTGCCGCCAGTGGCGCGGATCTGGCGCACCACCTCGTCCGCAGCCAGCGAGTTGCTGGTGTAGTTGACCACCACCGCATAGCCATGCTGCGCGGCCAACAACGCGGTGGCTGCGCCTATGCCGCGGGAGCCGCCGGTGATCAGAGCAATCGGTTGGTGCATGCGTGGCGCTACAGCGGGCGGATGCTGCCCTTGAGGATGGAAGGGTTGTAGTAGCGCAGGAAACCCTTCCAAACCTCACCCGAACGGGCCACGCGCTCGAGTGCGTCCTGCAATGCGGCTTTGTCCTGTGGGTTCAGCGCAGTGTTCGAGATATACACGCCACTGTGACCCCAGGGCAAATCATCCAAAGGCTCTGTGCGCAGCTTGTCCAGGATGTCCTGCACGCGCTCATCGCCCTGCACTGCGCCGACCAAAATGGTGGGGGCCATGATGGTCACGTCGGCAGTGCCGGCTTTGAGCAGGCGCGCCACGGACACCGCGTCCACTTCCAGAATGAGTCGGCCCTGTTTGCCCAGCTCAGCAATCAGTTCTTGATATATCGGTCCGTAGTCGAAACCGCGCACCAGCGCCACTTTCAGCTTGGAATTGTCTTGCAGGTCACGCACGGTTTTGACGGCGGCGCGATTGGATTGGATGGACAGCAGCGTGGCCCGGTTGTGGATCAGCGCAACAAAGGTGCCCAGTGCGTCGCGCTTGGGCGTCTTGCTCGCTGGTATCAGCAAATCGGCACGGCCGGTCTCAAACATGATCTCCTGCCGGGCGCGCGGCACTTCGGTCAGGGCAAACGTGCAGCCTTCTTTGTCAGACAGGCCGCGCAGCAAATCGGGATAGATGCCGGTGATGGTGTCACCTTCGATCCGCACGCTTTGACCGATGGCTGACACCGGCACCTGTATCACGCGCGTGCACGCAGCATGGGCCGTCATGGCGCCACCCAGAACCAATCCCAGGCCCACCAGCAATGCGCGAAATAAGTAGCGGGTCCCGTGCATGGTCAAAATATTCCGGTTTCAGTTAAAGCGCTAAAGGGGTTTTAGTGGGTGGGCTGGACGCGCCGTCTCTGCAAAGCCAGTTTATCCGCGATAACCTCATAATGGTTTGATTTGTAACAGGCCACCATGACAACCAGCTTGCAACTCACCGCCGCTGACGGCTTCAGCTTCCCGGCCTACGTGGCGCACCCCACCAGCCAGCCCAAAGGCGCCGTCGTCGTGCTGCAAGAGATCTTTGGCGTCAACTCCCACATACGCAGCATTGCCGACGGCTATGCCGCGCAGGGTTATGTGGCCATTGCACCGGCCACCTTCCACCGCCTGCAGGCCGACGTCAACCTGGGCTACACCCAGGAGGACATCGCTGCCGGCGTAGCCCTCAAAGCCTCCGCCGAAGCCCTGCCAGTGCCCGGCGTGTTGCGAGACGTGGCCGCTGCCGTGGCCCATGGCGCGCAGTTTGGCAAGGTGGGTGTGGTCGGCTATTGCTGGGGCGGCCTGCTGACCTGGCGCGCCGCCTGCACGCTGGGCAGCATCCACGCGGCCGTGCCCTACTATGGCGGTGGCATGACATCGGCCGCGGAGGCCGCGCGCAAGCCGCTGTGCCCGGTGGTGGCCCACTTTGGCGACCAAGACCACTCCATCCCGCTGGACGGCGCTGTGGCGTTTCAGAAAGCCCATGCGGATGACGGCGTGCAAGTCCACATCTACGCAGCGCAACACGGCTTCAACTGCGACCAGCGCGGATCGTTCAACCAAGCTGCTGCCGACCTGGCGCGTGCGCGCACGCTGGCTTTCTTTGGACAGTATCTGAGCGGATGAAGTAATACCCAAATCGGGTGTAAATTTGACTTCAAGCCGGAGGTCCATAGAAAATCGGGCTGTAGCCCTCGCAGAATATGCCTATATTGCTTTGTTTTTGATAGCATGCACCCCGAGTGGTGCGCGCTGCTGCCGAAAACCTCTGTCCACTTGTTTGACCTGCCACCCACTAACACCGCTGCAACACCATGACCATCCAACTGCACTACGCCCCCGCTACTGCCAGCATGATCCCGCACCTGCTGCTGCAAGAGCTGGGCATCCCGTTTGAACTGCACCTGGTGGACAACACCCAAGGCGCCCACCGCGAACCGGCTTACCTGGCGATCAACCCCAACGGCCTGCTGCCGGCCATGTCGGATGGGGACCTGGTGCTGTACGAGACCGCCGCCATCTGCCTGCACCTGTGCGACACCCACGCTGCAGCCGGCATGGCGCCCGCCGTCGGCACCGTGCAGCGCGCCCACTTTTACAAATGGCTGATGTGGCTGACCAATACGCTGCAAAGCGCCCTGATCGTCTACTTCTACCCCCAGCGCTGGGCCAACGAAGGTAACGCGGCAGGTGTGGCCGAAGTCAAGGCCCATGCCCAAACCAAGATCGATGGATTGCTGGACCAACTGGACGTCGAACTGGCCCGTCATGGCGGGCCGTGGTTCTTGGGCGATGCCTTCAGCATGCTGGACCCGTATGTATTCACGCTGTGCCGCTGGACCCGCAACTTCAACGGCCGCAAGGCGCGGGATCTGCCACACCTGGGGCCGTATTTGCAAAGGGTGCTGGAGCGGCCAGCTAGTCAGAGGGTGATAGTGACTGAGGGGTTGAGCGCGCCGTACTTCTGAGTGGTGTGTTGCGCGTGAGCAGTTGCTTTTATGAATGCAGCCTCAGGCGCATTTCTGGCATTGGCGAGCGGGTTTGCAGGGTCCGTAATCGATCCAAAGGAGACCTTGACCTGGCAATTCTCGCTACCCATT
>JANXVI010000228.1 GCA_025351745.1 Rhodoferax sp. | reverse complement strand
GGTCACACCGGGTTCAGCGGGCTCAGCCGCTGGCGTGGAAGGAATGACCGTTTTTGTGCGTGATGGCAAGCCCTACCTGATGGTGGGTGCGCGTCTGTACGCACCGGGCGACCAAGTGGGCAATTTGCGGGTGCAGCGCATAACCGAGAAAGAGGTTTGGTTCCACGATGGAAGCGCCCTGATCAAGGTGCAGCGCTTCGCCGGTATCGAGCGCAATGTGGTCGCTACCCGGCCGCTGTGCACGGTGCAAGGTACCGATGCCAGCACTACTGCGGGGGGCGCACCCCATGCCTCCGCCCGGACCAAAACCGCTCGAGCACACGTACGGCGTCCGTCGCCCGCTTCTGCAACCCGCTCCCGACCTGCAGTCGCTCCGTGCGAAGATGCCCAACAGTGAATATCTCGCACATGACTACCAAAGCCGACGCTATGACGAAAACATTTCCAATCGGGGCCGTGTTGATTGCGGGCTTGCTTGCAAGCTGTGCCGCAGACCGCCCCCTGCGCACGCCCGACGTCAGCGAGGGGATCCGCACGGAGTTGGCACCGGCACCTGCCAAGGCGCGCGTTGCCGTGCCCACCCGCGTGAGTGACGCACTTGCAGAGCCGGCCCCCAGGGCCATGCCCGCACCACCCGAACCCCGTTTAGACCTGTTGGTCAACAACGCCCAGGCGCGCGAGGTGTTCTTGGCCATTGTGGCCGACACGCGGTACAGCATGTTGATGCACCCGGATGTGTCGGGCACCCTGTCTGTGACCCTGCGCGGCGTGACGGTGACCGAGGCCCTGGAGGCCATCCGCGATGTTTACGGCTATGACTTCAAGATTGAGGGTCGGCGTATCGTGGTCTATGCGCCTACGCTGCAAACCCGGGTGTTTACGATTAACTACCCCCACGCGCTGCGCGTGGGCAACAGCGATCTGCGGGTGGCGTCTGGGTCAAACGGCAACAACAATGGCAATAGTAATGGCGCGAACGGCGCCAACGGAAACAACGCCGTCAATGGGGCCTCAGGCACTTCGGGTTCGGGGGGCTCCAACGCACAGCAACAGGTCAACAGCCGGGTCACCACAACGTCACAGACGGACTTTTGGGCGGAACTGACCGATGCAGTCAAGGGCCTGGTAGGCACCGGCACCGGACGCAACGTGATCGTCAGTCCGCAGGCCGGCATCATGGCGGTGCGGGCCATGCCAGAAGAATTGCGCCAAGTCAGCCAGTTCCTGAAAGCTGCGCAGATTGCCGTAGAGCGCCAGGTCATGCTGGAAGCCAAGATCGTCGAAGTGGAATTGCGCGACGGCTACCAAAGCGGAATCGACTGGTCCGCACTGCGCAACAGCGGGCGCTACACCGGGGTCATCGGATCGGTGGGCGGGGGCACCACCAACAATGTGCTGATCGATGGCGTGACCGGCAATGTCCCGGGCTTTCCGACGGGGGGGACGCCTGCTTTGCTTGACACCCTGTCACTGCCGGCTGGTACCGGTGGCCTGTTCGGGCTGGCACTGGCCACGGATGGTTTTCAAGCGGTTCTGGGCTTTTTGGAGACGCGCGGCGATGTCCAGATCCTGAGCAGCCCGCGCATCGCCACCTTGAACAACCAGAAGGCGCTGCTCAAAGTGGGTACCGACGACTACTTCGTAACCAATGTGACGGGCGGTTCGGCGGCCACCCCCGCATCGTCGGGCTCCGCCGCCACCGCAGCGACCCTGCCAACCCTGACATTGACACCATTTTTCTCGGGCATTGCACTGGATGTAACGCCGCAAATTGACGACGGCAACAACATTACCCTGCATGTGCGGCCCTCGGTGACCACGGTTGTGGAGAAAACCAAGCGGATTGACTTGGGTTCTATCGGCAACTACAAGCTGCCGGTCGCCTCCAGCGCGGTCAACGAATCCGACACCATGGTACGAATACAGGACGGCAATATAGTGGCCATTGGCGGGCTGATGCAACTGGAGTCCAACCGCACGTCGTCGGGCATGCCGGGCACATCCGACGTGCCCTTTCTGGCCTCGATTCTGGGCAACAAGGCCAACACGGGGCGCAAAAAGGAACTGGTCGTGCTGATCAAGCCCACCATCATCCGCAACGCCGACGACTGGGAGGCTCAAACCCGCCGCACCCGGGCGGCGCTTGACGACATGGAAGCCGCCCGCGCGCGTGTCATTCGCTTGGACGGCACAGTCAAGACCGCCGAACCGGCACGGACCCAATAATCGTATGTACCTGGGGCACTTTTCGCTGCGTGAGGCCCCGTTTTCGATCACGCCGGACTCTTCTTTTTTTTATCCACACGAAAGCGCGCAGGCGGCGCTGAACACACTGCTGGTGGCGCTACGCAGTGGCGAGGGCTTTTTGAAAATCGTCGGTGAAGTGGGCTGTGGCAAGACCGTGCTGTGCCGCCAGTTGCTCAAGACGTTGCAGGGCGAGTTTGTGACCGCCTACATCCCCAACCCCGACATGGGGCCCGACGATTTGCTGATGGCACTGGCGCTGGAGCTCAGCATCAAGCTGGTGCCGCCCATCAGCCGCCACAGTGTGCTCAACGCTCTGCGCGACTGCCTGCTCAGGCACGCGCTGGAGGGCCGGCAGGTGGTGGTGTGCATTGACGAGGCGCAGGCCATCCCGCTGCGCACAGTGGAGAGCCTACGCCTGTTGTCCAATCTGGAGACCGAGAAGCGCAAACTCTTGCAACTGGTGCTGCTGGGCCAGCCGGAGCTGGATGCCAAGCTGGCACGTCCCGAGATTCGCCAGCTGATGCAGCGCATCACCTTCAGCGAATATTTGGGGCCAATGCCCGCCGACCGTGTGCCGGTCTACCTGGTCCACCGCATGGCGACGGCAGCCATAGACGCACATACCGATGTGCATGTGTTTGAACCCGCTGCGGCCAAGGCCATCGCGCGCCAGAGCGGTGGCGTGCCCCGCCTGGTCAACGTGATCGCCCACAAGTGCCTGATGCTGGCCTACGGCGAAAACGTGCACCGTGTCAGCGCCGCCCATGTGCGGCTGGCGGTCGCGGACACACCCGGCATTGTTGCGCCCCCGTCCTGGTGGCGCCGCCTGTGGCCTTGGCAGACACGCGCACCGGCGCTGGTGCCGTTTGCCGAGAGCGAGTTGCGCACGCCGGCCAGGAGCAAGCCGTGAGCGTCATCAACAAAATGCTGCGGGATCTGGACCACCGGGCCAATCCGTCCGCCAGGGTGCAGCTCGGACCCGCTGCCCTGCGCCAGGGCACGGCCAGCGTACCAACGGAGACGGCAGCTGCACCACGGGCCAGTGGCCCCAGCGCACCCCGACTATGGATAGGGCTGGGCCTGCTGGCGGGGGCCGCAACATCGGCAGGCGGCTGGTGGTGGTGGACGTCTTCCACCGCTGAACAGCCACCCATCGCCCGCAGCGTAGCCACGGCACCACCCGTTTCCTTGGGGCCACCACCCGCTTTGGCGGCCAATGCTGCGACCAGTATTGCCCTGGTCGCCTCCTCGCCTGCGGAATCGACGGGGCCCCCAATCGCCAAAGCCAGCAGCACCAGTGGAGATGTCCGCTACGAGCCTTCATTGGCCTCGATGGTCTTGCGCATGGAGCCCAGCCTATCGGCCCGCAAGGCGCTGGATGCCCTGCTGGCGGCACCCGCGGCACCTGCACCGCCAACTGCTGTACAACCCGCAACGGCTACAGCAGTTGCACCCGGTGCAGTAGCTGCGCCACCCCCCGCACGCACTGCGACGGTGACGGCAAAGCCAACACCAACACCCACTCCCACCGCCGACAGCACCCCGGTGTTGCAGCGCCAGCAACAGGCCGGCGGCGACGCGCTGTCGCAGGTGCAGGCCCTGTGGAACAGCGGCTCGCACGATGCAGCCATGGAGCTCATGCAACAGTCCATTTCAGCAACCGAGCGCAGCCTCAAAGCAGGAACCGCGGCGGGCAGCAGTGCGGTGGTGCTGGTGCCGTTGGTGCGCGAGATGGCACGCATGCAACTTGCCGAAGACCGCTATGGCGCGGTGTGGGAAATGTTGACGCGACTAGAGCCCTTGCTGGGCAACCAGGCGGATTTATGGGCCATTCGCGCCAACACCGCCCAGCGCCTGGGCCGCCACACTGACAGCGTGCACGCCTACATGATGGCACTGCAGACGCGCCCGGACGAGCAGCGCTGGCTGCTGGGCACAGCCGTGTCACTGGCCGCCCTGGGCCAGACCACCAGCGCGGCCGAGATGGCCGAAAAGGCCCGCGTGGTAGGCCCAGTGAGCAAAGACATATTGGCCTACCTGCGCCAGACCGGGGTGCCCTTGCGCGAACAATAAAAGCTCCCGCTTTTTGCCGCCAAATGGTATGGTGCACCCTATGACTGATGGGGAATTTGTGTGAAGATTTTGGTCGTTGAAGACGAAACCTCCATTCGTAACAACGTCGTCTCCATGCTGCGAATGGAGGGTTTTGACGTGGTCGACGCCAGCAATGGACGCCAGGCTTTGGCCGTGGCGCGTGAGCATCTGCCGGGCCTGATCCTGTCTGACGTGATGATGCCCGAGCTCGATGGTTACGGCCTGTTGGAGCAATTGCGTGCTGATCCGCTCACCGCCACCATACCGTTGATTTTTCTCTCGGCTCGCACCGACCGGGCCGACCGCCGCCGCGGCATGAACCTGGGTGCCGACGACTACCTGGGCAAACCCTTTTCGCACGATGAACTGCTCGAGGCTGTGACGGCCCGCATCAAGCGCAACCAGACCTTTGGCACGGCAGACACGCCGCCCAAGGTGGCCGTCAACCTGGGTACAGTGACCAAGGAGCGCGCGCCGGTAGCCGTCAAAGGCTACCGTATCCTGCGCAAGATTGGCAGCGGCGGCATGTCAGAAGTGTTTCTCGCCGTGCGCGCGGCCGACCAGCGCGAGGTGGCGCTCAAGGTGCTGGACACTGCCATCAACGACGACGTGGCACTGCTGCACCGCTTCATCCAGGAATACGCACTGCTGGCACAAATTGACCACCCCAACGTCGCCAAGATCTACGACCAGGGCATCACCGACGCCCACGCTTTTTTGTCAATGGAATACTTTGCAGGCGGCGACATCAAATGCCGCATTGCCGCGGGCCTGACGCAGCACGAGGCCCTGGGCGTGACCCTGCAAGTGGCGCTGGCCCTGGTACAGATCCACGCACTGGGCATCGTTCACCGCGACGTCAAGCCCGACAATCTGATGCTGCGCCAGGATGGCAGCGTGGCGCTGATCGACTTTGGTATTGCCAAACACGCGGACCATGCGCTGGACCACACCATGCACGGCGAAATCGTCGGCTCGCCCTACTACCTGAGCCCGGAACAGGCCTCGGGCCGGCCGGTCAGCGCTGCCAGCGACATCTACTGTCTGGGGGTAATCTTTCACGAAATGCTGACCGGGGAACGACCCTATGCAGCCGACCGCGTGGAGGTGCTGCTCGCCCAGCACCTGTTCTCCCCCACGCCCCGGATGGCCCCGCAGCACCACACGATGCAGGACCTGTTGGACAAGATGATGCACAAGGACCCGGCGCAACGCATCGGCACGGCACAGGCTGTGGTGGACTACATCACCAGCCGCTGGCCGCTGGCCACTTCGGCCCGCTTGTAAACGACCCTAAGCAATTCTGGCCGCTAGCCCTCGTGGAATATACGTAGTGCGCTCCTAATTGAGGAGCATTATCGAAAGCCAACAGCCCGGCTCAGTTGGCCGCGCGGTCCGTGGGGTACTTCCACAAATCCCGCAACAGGTAGTTCATCGGGATGTTGAGTGCAGTGTTGCGCGGTGGGATGGGTTTGGTGAACCAGCGGTCGTAGATGGCATAGGCCTCGCGCGAGCTGATCAGGCGTTTCATTTCCTCGTCTACGATGGCTTTGAGTTCCGGGTCGCTCTTGGACATGACGATGGACAAGGGCTCCAGCGTCAAGTACTTTCCCACCACCTTAAGTTTGCTCGGGTCGGGCCGGCTGGAGATAACACCGTACAGCAGCACGTCGTCCATCGCAAACCCGTCGGCCTGCTCTTTTTCTATCATCTCGGTGGCCTGCACATGGTCATTCGCCTGCATGATGCTGATGCGCAGCAAACGCTCCTTGTTGGCGCGCTTGATGGCATCCAGCGACGGTGTCTTGTAGGTAGACACCAAGGTCAACCCTTCAAAACCCTTGAGGTCGGTGATGGCGCTGTCGGCGCGCACCATGAAACGTGTGCCGGTGATGTAGTGGGGAATCGTGAAGGCCACTTTCTCGCGCCGCTCCGCATTGTTGGCGGTGACGCCGCATTCCAGGTCGGCCTTGTCCTCCTCGATGGACTTGACCTGGTTGAACTCGCTGACCTTGAGGTATTCGGTCGCCATGGCTTTGAGCGCCAGGTGCTTTCGGATGGACTCGCCGATTTTCATGCACAGGTCCATGGTGTAGCCAATGGGCTTTTTATCGGCGTCCAGATAGGAGAACGGAATGGACGACTCGCGGTGGGCCAGCGTGATTTTGCCGCTTTGGCGAATGCGGTCCAGCACCGGGCCCGCTTCGGCGCCCCCCACCACACAACCTAAAACTGCGCAAGCCAGCAGCGGGGCGTTCAACATTTTTCGAGAAAACGGATGGCGCACAGGCATGGCAGCACTTTCAGGGGTGGAATGTGGGAATCATATCGGAGAGGCCATGCGCCGGCGGTATTGCATCGCTTCAGCCACATGGGTCACCTCGGTGAACTGCGCACCGGCCAGATCGGCAATGGTGCGCGCCACCTTCAGCGCCCGGTGCGTGCCCCGTGCCGACCAGCCCAAGCGGCTGGCCGCCACGTTCAGAAACTTCAGCGCGTCCGCATCGAGCATGACGTGCTGGTCTATGGCCTGGCCCTGGAGCGCCATATTGCTACTGCCCTGGCGGTCCACCGCCCGTTGCCGGGCCGTTTGGCAGCGCGCGCGTATGCTGTCGCTGGACTCGCCCGCTGGTGCTCCCAGCAAATCGCCATGGGGCAGGTTGGGCACTTCCACATGCAGGTCAATGCGGTCCATCAGCGGCCCGCTGAGTTTGGATTGGTAGCGGTGAATCTGGTCGGGTGTGCAACGGCAGGCATGCGCCGCCGAACCCTGGTAGCCACAGGGACAGGGGTTCATGGCCGCAATCAACTGGAAGCGGGCCGGAAATTCGGAGCGTTGTGCGGCCCTTGAAATGGTGATGCACCCGGTCTCTAGAGGCTCGCGTAGTGCCTCTAACGCAGCCCTGGGGAATTCAGGCAATTCATCCAAAAATAGCACACCATGGTGGGCCAAGGAGATCTCGCCCGGCCGGGGCGGCGAACCCCCACCGACCAGGGCCACGGCGCTGGCTGAGTGGTGTGGACTGCAGGTCGGGCGCAGCCCCCAGTTTTCGATGGCAAAGCGCCCGCTCAGGCTGCCAATGGCGGCGCTTTGCAAGGCTTCGTCACACGACATCGGTGGCAGCAATCCGGCAAAACGCTGTGCCAGCATCGACTTGCCCGTGCCCGGTGGCCCCACCAACAGTGCACTGTGGCCGCCCGCCGCTGCAATTTCCAGTGCGCGTTTGGCGCCAGCTTGCCCTTTGACATCAGCCATGTCCAGCCAGCGCGTGGTGGCGATGGGCGGCTGCACCACCAGGCGCGCCCAGCCGTCGTCTCCGGGCGGTGGCGCGCTGTCTCCGCCCAGGGCGTCCAGTGCGGTGCCCGCGGGCACAAACTGCCGCACCACATCCAGCAAGTGACGGGCCCGGTAGACCTCGGAGCCCGGCACCAGGGCCGCCTCTTCCGCATTGCCAGGCGGTAGCACCAGGCGCGTCGCCACTTTGCCAACGTGCAGCGCCAGCGCCATGGCCAGCGCGCCGCGCACCGGTTGCAGTGCGCCGGTCAGCGACAACTCCCCGGCAAATTCATAGCCTGCGAGCCGGGTGCCGTCAATTTGCCCACTGGCAGCCAGAATGCCCAGTGCAATCGGCAGGTCCAGACGGCCCGAATCCTTGGGCAAATCGGCAGGGGCCAAATTGACGGTGATGCGTTGGTTGTGCGGAAACTGGAGCCCGGCGTTCTGGATGGCGCAGCGCACGCGCTCACGCGCCTCTTTAACCTCGACGTCGGCCAACCCCACCAGCGTAAAGCTGGGCAGGCCGTTGGCCAGGTGCACTTCCACCGTCACCTTGGCCGCGTCCATGCCGCGCAATGCACGGCTCTGCACCAAAGACAAGCCCATTTCACATACTCCCAAATGAGTGCGCACCGTCATAGCAACGCCCTTGATTGGTGCGATGTTGCGTTGCAACTGTTTATCTATACAGCTAGCATAACGCGAACTGCTGATATTGGTGGACCGCTCAGCAGGATTCAAAAAGAAAATGCAATGGCATGTATCGTGCTTTATGGGTTCATCCCGCAACCTTTCAGGAGTTATCCGATGAGCCTTACAACCAAATCCATCCTCGTTCTTGCAACTGCGTTGGTCGGCACTGCCGCCACGGCACAAACGACCGCTCCAGCGGCTGCGCCCGAGCCGGCATCCAGCTTGAGCTTCAATGTGGGCGTGGTCAGTGACTACCGTTTCCGCAGCGTTTCGCAAACCTCGTTCAAGCCCGCGCTGCAAGTGGGTGTGGATTTCGCGCACAAGAGCGGTCTCTACGTGGGTGCATGGGGCTCCAACATCAACTGGATCAAGGACTATGTAGGCGCCACCGACGGCACGCTGGAAGTGGACATCTACGGCGGCTACAAGGGTGAAATCGCCAAAGATTTCACGTATGACGTGGGCATGATCACTTACCAATACCCCAACAACACAGCGGATCGCGTCACAGTCAACGCCAACACCACCGAAGTCTATGGTGCGTTGACCTTTGGCATCGTGACCGCCAAGTACAGCCAAAGCACCGGCAACTTCATTGCCAACCCCAACAGCAAAGGCAGCGCCTATGTTGAAGTGGCCGCCGCATTTGACCTGGGTGGTGGCTTCTCGCTGACACCCCACGTTGGCCGCCAGTCCATCCCCAACCAGGCCGGCAGCGCGGGTGACTACACCGATTACTCGCTGACATTGGCCAAGGACTTCGGCAATGGCCTGAGCGCCTCACTGGCCGCCATGACCACCGACGCCAAGGACTCCTTCTACAAAGTGGCTCCCTTTGACAATCTCGGCAAAAACGGCGCCGCCGTTGGCGTGAAGTACACGTTCTGATCCAGTTCACCCAGCAAGGAAAAATTATGAAACTCGTAACGGCGATCATTAAACCGTTCAAGCTCGATGAGGTGCGCGAAGCCTTGTCCGGCATGGGCGTGCAAGGCATCACAGTCACCGAAGTCAAGGGTTTTGGCCGCCAAAAGGGCCACACCGAGCTGTACCGCGGTGCGGAATACGTGGTCGACTTCTTGCCCAAGGTCAAGATTGAAGCTGCCATCGACGATGCGCTGGTTGAGCGTGTCATAGAAGCCATTGAAGGCGCGGCACGCACCGGCAAGATCGGCGACGGCAAGATTTTTGTGTATGACCTGGAGCAGGTTGTCCGCATTCGCACGGGTGAGACAGGAAAAGAGGCACTATGAAAAAAATACTCGTATCCCTCGCCTTGGGCTGGGGTTTGTTAACAGCCGGTTCGGCTGTAATCGCCCAGACCGCAGCGCCTGCATCGGCACCTGCAGCCACCGCCTCAGCGCCCGAAGCCAAACCGGCTGAAGCGCCTGCCATGGCAGCCTCAACCGCACCTGCTGCCGCGCCCGCGGCGGCACCCATGCCAGCCGCTGCAGCCTCGGCCGCATCTGCACCGACCCCTGCACCCGTGCCCAACAAGGGCGACACCGCCTGGATGATGGTCTCCACGATGCTGGTGATTTTGATGACCGTACCTGGCCTGGCCCTGTTCTACGGCGGCCTGGTGCGCAGCAAGAACATGCTGTCCGTGCTGATGCAGGTCATGGTCACCTTCTCGATGATCGTGGTGCTGTGGTTCATCTATGGCTACAGCCTGGCGTTCACCGAAGGCAACATGTTCATCGGTGGCTTTGACCGCCTGTTCATGAAGGGCATCTGGGATAACGTGGCTGGCACTTTTGCCAACGCTGCGACATTCAGCAAGGGTGTGTACATTCCTGAAATC
>JANXVI010000214.1 GCA_025351745.1 Rhodoferax sp. | reverse complement strand
GCATCCGCCTCTGACAGCACCCGACCGGCCATGAATTTTCCGGCTTCTTCAAACAATAAAAACATAGGTAGGCATTGTCCCATGCCGCCACCGCTCATTATTTTTGGGGCAGCGCAGCACACGCAGTGGCAAGCGTGGGGGCACCAACTCGCCGCCGGGCCGCCCCAAGGCGAGTTCGCCCCCTTGGGGGGCAGCGCAGCACACGCAGTGGCAAGCGTGGGGGTTTTGTTACCAAGATCCCATATTTATGGGAGATCGCTGCGTGGCGTATCGCTATATGCTTGGGGCCTGTCCGGGTGGGCGCCCCCGCAGGCGTTGTGGCGATCAGGGAGTGCAAACAAGTGTGGCGAGTATTGATTGTTGAAGATGATCCGCAAATGCGGTCGTTTTTCGCTGCCAGCGTGGAGCGTTGTGCCCAACTGAGCCTGATTGCCAGTGTGACCAGCGTGGCGGAGGCCAAGGCGTGCCTGGACAACGCGACCCAGTCGGTGGACGTGCTGTTGACTGACTTGGGTTTGCCCGATGGCAGTGGATTGGAGATCATCCGCCATGCCCGCACCTGCCACCCCGACTGTGAGGCGCTGGTCATATCGATGTTTGGCGACGAAGACAACGTGCTGGCCAGCATAGAAGCTGGTGCCCTGGGCTACATCCACAAGGACGCCGCGCCGGACGACATCGCCAATACCATTCTGGAGATGAAGGCGGGGGCCTCACCCATATCTCCGATGATTGCGCGGCGCGTGCTCTCCAAGTACCGGTCTATGCAGACAAATATAGCGCCCGCCCTCGTGGATATTGAGTATGACGCTATCAAAATTGAATCAATCGACCCTGGCAAGGGCTTGCTGTCCCGTCGTGAGCAGGAAGTGCTGGAACTGGTCGCGCGCGGGTTCTCGTATGCAGAGATCGCCGATTTGAAGAACCTCAGCGTGCACACCATACAAACCCATATCAAAAGTTTGTACGGCAAGCTGGAAGTGCATTCCAAAGTTGAAGCGGTGCGGGAGGCTACCCGCATGGGCCTGCTGCCACGCCAGCCTGCTGCTCCTGCGGCCGCAATGACCAAGTGAAGCCGGGCCAGCGCGAGAGCCCGCCACGTGTAAGACGGCCAAGCGCTGGGCCTTGGCGCCGACTGCGGGGATAATCGCGCCACTCTATGGCTTCTGTTTTTGATAAACCCTCTGTTTGGCGGCGCATTGCGCCCTGGTTTCATGGCTTTGACGGGCCTTTGGCTTTTGCCGTGTTCATTCTGGCCTGCGCGGGTTTGTTGACCATGTATTCGTCCGGTTTTGACCACGGAACCCGGTTTGAAGACCATGCTCGCAATATGTTGATTGCAGGCAGCATCATGTTTGTCGTCGCGCAAGTTCCACCGCAGCGGCTCATGACCCTGGCCGTACCCCTGTATGTGATGGGCGTTTCTTTGTTGGTTGCGGTGGCCGTGTTTGGCATCACCAAGAAGGGCGCCAAGCGTTGGATCAATCTGGGCGTGACGATACAGCCCAGTGAAATCCTCAAGATTGCCATGCCCTTGATGCTGGCATGGTGGTTTCAAAAGCGCGAAGGCCAGTTGCGTCCGCTGGACTTTGGCGTCGCCGCCGTATTACTGGGGATGCCGGTGGCGCTGATCATGAAGCAACCGGATCTGGGCACCGCGTTGTTGATTCTGGCGGCCGGCATGTCGGTCATATTTTTTGCCGGTATGAGTTGGAAGCTGGTGATACCACCTGTGCTGCTCGGGCTGATCGGTGTGGCGCTTATCGTCTCCTTTGAGCCGAGGCTGTGTGCCGACGGCGTGCGTTGGCCGGTGTTGCACGACTACCAGCAGCAGCGCATCTGCACCTTGCTGGATCCCACTCGCGACCCGCTGGGTAAAGGCTTTCACATCATCCAGGGAATGATTGCCATTGGCTCTGGAGGCGTCACCGGGGTGGGCTTCATGAAGGGCACACAAACCCATCTGGAGTTCATTCCCGAGCGCACTACCGACTTCATCTTTGCCGCCTATGCGGAAGAGTTCGGTTTGCTAGGCACGCTCTTTCTGGTGTTGGCTTTCATCTTCCTGATACTGCGCGGCCTGGCCATTGCGCTTGAAGCGCCGACGCTGTTCTCGCGCCTGCTGGCCGGCAGTGTGACCATGATTTTCTTCACCTACGCCTTCGTCAACATGGGCATGGTTAGCGGTATTTTGCCGGTGGTGGGCGTGCCACTGCCATTCATCAGCTATGGCGGCACGGCCATGGTGACGCTGGGGCTTGCGGTCGGTATATTGATGGCGATTGCCAATTCGAAGCGGCTGGTGCAATCCTGAGACCTTGCGGGACAGACCGCAGGCTGCACGGCAACCCAGCTCTGTCCTCAACTGACTAGAATGCATCATGATTGCACGCGAACCCACCATCGAACGCTTGGCCATCGCCCAGCGCCTTTTGCTCACCCCTTTCGGCCTGGACGAATCGCATTTGTCCAAGGCGCTGAACGAGATCAAGGCCCACAAGGTCGATGAGGCCGACCTCTACTTCCAATACACCCGATCCGAGGGCTGGAGCCTGGAGGAGGGCATTGTTAAAACCGGCTCCTTCAGCAT
>JANXVI010000132.1 GCA_025351745.1 Rhodoferax sp. | reverse complement strand
CACGCCAGACCTCACACGGGACTTTGGGCCGCTGGCGCGGCACAGGGTGGCTGTGCTCGCTCTAACCACAGGAGCCCAAGGGATTTTGATGCCATAAAGCCATGCCATACTTGGCCTTGTGCGGTCGAATTTCCTATCCGTGGTGGCAAAGTTGGCACCCTCAAAAACTGTCAGCAAGTCGGAACCCAAGATCGCGTCATCGAGCGCAGGAAAAGGTGGGGATGACGACTGGGAAACATTTTGAGGTGCCGAGAATAAGACAACGCCAAATTTAACGGTGTCGCCTGGGATTCACCGGCTTGTTACTGGGTTAATTTCTGATTAATTCCCGTTCCCGTCGGGTGGCGCAGCACCACGCAGTACCATTAATTGAGCTGGTGCGGGCCTTCGAAAGAAGGAGCGAAAACCGCGCATCACGCCATCGGCTGTTTGAGTAAGACCAACCGCTGGTTGCTGATTTCTACGGTTTTGAAAATTTCGTGGATTTAGGCGTACAACCCCAGTTTGCAGCGTAAATAAGAACCTTTAATTGGCCGTCAACAAAGCCGACATTCGCTAGTCCCCGCTAATGCCCCACTCCAGACAGTATCAGACGCCTGCTGGCCACATAGACACACCATTGGCTTGACCGATACCTGACTTTGGAACTCCAATCCCACTATCGCGAGTGAACCGAATTTTCTGGGGTTCCGGCGTAACACCCCACCTTATTGCCATGGTCCCACCCCTCGGGAGCTAAGTCCGAACGGACTATTGCGCAGAAAGATCCCCCATCGCAAAATGTGTGGCCGAGCCGCAGGGCAAGCTGGCCCATCAATCACACTGTACCCAATATGGCAAATACTCTCCGCGCCGCTCTCCTGGCTTCCATCGCAGTTCTTTTAGGCGTTGCCAATGCGGCGCCCTTGCAGAATGGGAGCTTCGAATCCCAGAATCTTTCCAACAGTTACGTGGGATTCCTCTACAGCGACCCAGCCGTCAATCAAATGTATGGATATGGTCCAGTGGGTGTTTCTGCTCCCAGCTGGTCGTTTTCTGGCCAATCTGGATTGTCATACTCGCATACTGAATGGGGTGGCGTGGCCTCGGATGGCAATGTATTCGGATTCTTGCGAAATAACGATGGCGAGATTAGCCAGTCGTTCAGCAACGTAAATGGCAATTATGTCTTCAATTTTGATATGGAGCAGCGCACAAGCTGGCGATCGGGTGGTGCCCAGACTGTATCTGTGTTGTTTGATGGCAATGTGGTTTGGTCAGGTACGCCGGGCGATTCGTGGAGTACGCTTGCAGTCGGTGCTTCCAACGTGGCCGCTGGTAATCATACGTTGAGTTTCAAAGGGACCAATTTGAGTGAGGCGGCCGACACTACCGCATTTGTCGACAATGTACGCATGGCTTTTTCGCCTGTCTCTACCGTGCCTGAGCCAGAGTCGTGCGCCATGATGCTTGCTGGCCTGGGTCTGCTGGGTGCCGTTGCGCGCCGTCGCCGACTCCGCCGGTAATTCTGGCATCGTCAAGTTGACTGCGGGCCGTTGCTGGAGTCTTGCTCCATGACGACTGAGGGCTCTGTCGCGTTAATTGGATAAGGCCGATTTAGACTGCCGGACACTGCGCCACTCCTATGCTGGACGGATTTGCTTTGCCAGTGCGTAAAACTGGTCAGCAAATGACAGCCTTTCGAAGCCAGGCATTGCCATCTGCCCTTTGCGAATCATGTGCATCAACTCGATCCCTGCCAGCACACTGGCGGCGGCGCGAGAAGTCTATCGTCTTGCCCGCCTTGTCGACAGCGCGATAAAGGTATTTCCAAACGCCCTTGACTAGAACATACGTCTCGTCCACGCGCCAACTCGACCCCACCAGGCGCTTGTGCTTTCGGAAAGCCTTTTCCAACAGCGGCAGGAAGCGAATCGCCCACCGGTTGATAGATGAATGATCAACTTCAACGCCCCGTCCCTCCATCATTTCCTCCAGAGGGCGGTAGCTCAACGGATACGCTGCATACCAACGGATGCACACAAAGATGACGTCGATTGGGAAACGCATCCCCTTGATGTTCAGCATGATAGGGTTAGGGCCTTGTTGACAGCCGATTACCATAAGCTACTGGCAACAGTCGGCCAATGCGACAGAGCCTTGCTAGACTCCGGCCCATATCAAAGCCGCCAATGCTCACCCTGCGTGGGCGTGTCGCGCACGGGCCACTCGGGGCATAGCATTTGCACCACCTCCATCAGGCTTAACCATTCGGCAATGGGGTCAACTGCGGAAGCCTTGCCGAGCACCGACTGAAAAGGCACGCCGGCTTCGCGCGCCAGCACCGCACCTGCCTTGTCACGGTCCAGCGCCAGGGCCAGTTCGGCATCTGTATTGGTGTTATCCGAGAAGTTCATTCAGGAGTTCAGGTTTGTTGAACAGGGAAAAATATTCACGCAATTCTTCCATGTTTAGCGAATCTCGGTGTATTTTTAGGAGCGCCCGAATGTCGTCCAAGTCGCGCGTTCGCGTTGCATCGTTCACGAAGCCTTGCAGTTTGAAGCCTATAAGCCCTTCTACACTGATGATGCGCATGCGGCCCATGGGGGTCTCGCGCTCTGTTGCCTGCGCCAGCAGTCGGCGCGCAAGGGGACGGTGTGCGTATAGCAAATCGAGTCCTTCCGCTGCACGCACATAGTTGGCGGCATCTTCACTGCGGTAAAGGCACTCGTAGCCCAAATCCAGCAGCGCAGTATGAACCTTGCCCGCTGCTTCGGCCTCGACCAAAAAATCCACATCCTGGGTGGCGCGCACCACCTGATGTGCAACCACCGCTAAACCGCCAATCAATGCTGGCGCTGTGCCGCTGCGCACAAACATGGACAGCGCTTCGCGAATTTGTTCGACCAAGTTGGACATGTCTGCAGCGCGGAATGGGGGGTGCGGCAATCATAACGTCCGATTAGGCTCTGAAGGGAAGGGCTTGTGCTCCTGGACGGCCTCCGGCCGCGCCATTGCCAATGGCCGCGACAGGCTCAGACCAAGTTGCTGTTTGACGACAGCCTCGAAGTTGGATCAGGAGACGGCCATGCTGGCCGGGGCCACGGCAAGATCCTGGGTAGCGGCATGGTCGGCATCCATGCGGGCGACATGATTGGCGGGATCGTGTTGGCAGTGCATGTACGTCCCACCTGCGAAGAAGTAGCCACTTCAAATGCTACTGATTCAGTAGCTGGTTGCGCACATTCCGCAAGGGCTGCGCGGCTTTTATTCTCCCATTTTCGCGTCGCAAGCGCGCGATCAACCTACGCAGGTTTGAGAAGCCAATCTCGGCGCAGTGGCTCTGGGCGGTAGTGCTTTTTGAGGCCCAATTTTGGGGGCATACTAGGGCTCTTGCGGTTGAAGTCCCTATCTTTTTTCCCTTGTTCCAAATGAAAATCCAACGATCTGGTTTGGTGTCGGCTGCGGCCCTTCTCGTGCTCATGCTCGTGGCCTTGGCCGCCTGCAGTGGTGGCGGTGGCAGCGGCAGCACGGCGGAAACGGCCGCAACGCCCCCGACGCCGCCCCAACCGCCACCCACAGGTAGTACCCCCGCAGAGCAGCGCTACAGCTTTGAGAGCGGACCCGTGCGCCCACTGGCGCTGTCGGCCGATGGCACGCGGCTTTTTGTGGCCAACACGGCTGCGGGCACGCTGGACATCATCAACATCAGCGGCACCAATTTCAAGCTCGAATCCTCAGTGTCTGTGGGTGTGGACCCAGTGGCCGTGGCGGTGCGCAATGCCGGTGAGGTGTGGGTGGTGAATCACATCTCTGACAGCGTAAGCATCGTCGATGTAGCCAGCACGCCGCCCCGCGTGGCGCGCACACTCCTAGTAGGCGATGAGCCGCGCGACATCGTCTTCGCAGGTAGCCTGCGCCAACGCGCGTTCATCACCACCGCGCACCGGGGCCAGCAGCGCGGTAGCCCCACTTTGAGTGATGTGCCCGGTGCGGGCGATCCGCAGTTGACTTCGGCCGCTGTAGGCCGCGCCGACGTGTGGGTTTTTGATGCTGATAGCCTTGGCACGGCGCTGGGCGGCAAACCCGCGGCCATTCTCACGCTCCGTGCAGACACGCCGCGCGCGCTGGCGGTCACGCCCGACGGCAGCACCGTCTATGCCGCGGCGCTCCAGTCGGGCAATCAGACTACGGCCATCTCGTCCCTACTGCCGTGCGACGGTTTTGACAAGGACGTACCGTGCACTGTCAGCGGCAACACCATTCCCGGCTCGCCCCCGGGCCCAGCCACCAACGCGGCGGGTGTGCCCGCGCCGAAGGTCGGCTTGATTGTCAAGACCGCGGTCGACGGAAGCTGGCGCGACAGCCGAGGCCGCGACTGGTCGGGGGTGGTGAAGTTCAGCCTGGCCGACGAAGACGTCTTCGCCATCGACGCCGCTACGCTGACAACCACAGCCAGCTTTCAGCACGTTGGCACGACCCTGTTCAATATGGCGGTCAATCCGAAGTCGGGTGCGGTCTATGTGTCCAACACCGAGGCGCGCAACGACCTGCGTTTTGAAGGCGCGGGAACCTTTGCCGGTACGACGCTGCAAGGCCATATTGCCGAGGCACGCATCACCGTGCTGCAGGGTTCCAATGTGACGCCACGACACCTGAACAAACACATTGACTATGCGCAGCGCCCGGCACCAACCAGCACCCAGCAGCACAGTCTCTCCATGCCAACGGACCTGGTTGTCTCGGGTGACGGCAGCACACTGTATGTAGCGGCTTTCGGCTCGGGCAAGGTTGGCGTGTATGCCACCGCTGCGCTGGAAGACAACAGCTTCGACCCCACGAAGGTCAGCGCCGGTCATATTTCCGTCACGGGCGGTGGCCCCGGCGGCCTGGTGCTCGACGAAGCGCGAGGCCGCATGTTCGTCGCCACGCGCTTGGACAGTGGCGTGTCTCAAGTAAACCTGGCCAGCCGACGCGAAACGGCACACCTGAAGCTCGCCAGCCCCGAGTCCGCTGCGATCGTCGCGGGTCGGCGGCTGTTGTATGACGCAACGGTCTCGTCATCGAATGGCGAAGCCTCCTGCGCCAGTTGCCACACGTTTGGCAACACGGACCACCTGGCGTGGGACTTGGGTGACCCGGATGGGAACGTTACTGTCACACCCGTCAACACCAAGCTGGCATTCGGTGCCTTGACTAGCCCCATCCCGATCAACGGCACGGGGCAGGTGCAACAACTGCACCCGATGAAGGGGCCCATGGGGACACAGACGCTGCGTGGTATGGCCAACCACGGTGCCATGCACTGGCGCGGTGACCGCGTGGCGGGGTTCTTTGGTACCGACAACCGCACCACGCCGCCGTTTAACGCTGAACTGTCGTTCAAAAACTTTATCGTCGCGTTTCAGGGGCTGCTGGGTCGCGCCAGTGTGCTGGCCGGCGACGACATGCAAAGTTTCGCCAACTTTACTTTGGCTTTGGTACCGCCGCCCAATCCGATTCGTAACCTGGACAACAACCTGAATGCAGGGCAGGCCCGGGGTCGCAGCTACTTCATGGGGTGCGATGGACTGGACAGCATCAGCGGCATTGCTGCGGTTTGCGGCGACAACGGCAAGCCCGTGGGTGCGGGTCATTTCTCAGATGGCGTCAGCGTCGCCAACTTTGGCTTCACCTGTGAGGGCTGTCACGTGTTGTCGCCTGCTGAAGGCTTTTTTGGCACCGACGGGCAGTCCAGCTTCGAAGCGCTGCCGCAGACCATGAAGATTCCCCAACTGCGCAACCTGTATGAGCGCGTGGGCATGTTTGGCATGGCCGCCAACCCGGGCGACAACCCTGGCAACAACGCCCACCAGGGCGTGCAGGTGCGCGGGTTTGGCTTCACCAACGACGCCAGTGCCGACACCCTGTTCCGCTTCTTCCAGGCGCGGGTTTTTAACAGCACGGCAGGGGGGCGCATCGGTTTTGCCGGTGGCGACGCGCAGCGGCGCGATGTCGAGGCGTTCATGTTGGCGTTCGACAACGACTTGGCGCCTATCGTCGGTCAGCAGATCACGCTGGACGCCGGTAACGCAGCCGCCGTGGGGCCCCGCATTGACTTGCTGCGCGCACGAGCGGCGGCGCCCTTTGTGTCGAAGGCGGTGGGTGGCAAGGTCACGGAATGTGATCTGGTCGTGCGCGGCGTCATTGCCGGGCGTGCCACCACCTTTGTCCTGGCCAGCGATGGCCGCTACAAGCGGGACGACAGTAGCACCCCCATTACCGATGCGGCGCTGCGCGACTTGGCCGTACAGCCTGGGCAGCAGATGACCTATACCTGCCTGCCGCCAGGCTGGGCGCCCAAGTTCTGATTCCACTTCAGAATCATCCCCGTCGATGTTGCTTCGCCTTGCCGTGCTGTAGCACTGTGTGCGGCTTCACGCCTGGACAGGTTGGAATTCTTACCCACCTTAACGCCGCACCGGCCGTAGTGACCTACGGTGCCGGTGCGCCGCCAGTGCCTTACTTGAACTTGTACGACAGGTTCATGCCGATTGTGAGGGGCGTGGTGTACATCACCCGCGCACCCAACAAGCCAGATTCCTGATTGGACGCAATGGCCTGTACGTTGGTCAGGTTTTGTGCCCACAGGTTCAGGTCCCAGTCGCCTTTGCTCAGGCCCACGTTGGCATTGACCAGCGTATAGGCCGGATACAGCGTAATGGTCTGATTTTGGGCTTCACTATCAGCGCGGTCCACTTGCACGCCACCGGTGTAGCGGGCATTCAGACCTGCCGTGAGGTAGTAGTCGCCGTCCAGCACCGTGTTGAAGCGCACGCCCAGGTTGTGCTTCCAGGTGGGCGCTCCGCCCAGGTTGCCGCCCTCAGCCCAGGTGCGGGTGCCAGATGTGCTGTTGGTATAGAGCGGCTGCACCAGTGTTTCAGCCCACACACCCATGGATTTGGTGGCACTGTAGCTGAGCTGCCAGTTTTCATTGACCTTCAGGCGCGAGGAAAATTCAAAGCCCTGGGTCTTGGCGTTGGGGCCGTTGGTCGTTCCATTCAGCGGAAACACACCACCCACGGTTTGCGACCGGTAAGTTTGCGGATTTTTCCAGTCGATCTGGTACACGTCCGTTTCCAGGTAGAGCTGGCGATTCAACAGAAACCCTTTGAGGCCGATTTCCTTGTTGTCGGTGGAATCGGGCAGGTAGCTCATCAGCTCCGGGCGCACGATCTTGCTGCCCTCATTGCGGAACGCATTGGTCCCGCCCCGACGGAACCCCTGCGACCAGGTGCCATAGGCCAGCAGATCGGGCGTCAGCTGGTACGAGGTGTTGACCTTGTAGTAGGACTTGCCGTTCGCGCCGCTCGTAGCGTCGCGGTCGGCGCCAGCGGCATCGCCTGCGTAATCCACAATCTGTGCGGTGACCTGGTCTTGGTAGTTGAAGAAGCGCCCGCCCACGGTGGTCAGCCACTCGGGGGTTGCGCGCCAGCCGATCTCGCCAAAGACCGCGGTTTCCTTGTAGTTGCTTGCCAGGTTTTCGTAGTAGCCCTCTCCCGGGCGACCGCCCTGAATGGCCACCTTGCGACCTTGCGAGGCCAGGTACTGCTCCATGCCAGGCACCCACTCTGAAAACTTCAGGCTCTTTTCTTGGGTGGTGTAGTAGATACCTGCAATCCAGCGGATTGGCCCTGTGCCATTGGAGGTAAGTCGCGACTCGTGGCTCAATCCCTTGTAGCTGTTGTCAAATGTCATGTAGGCCGAGCGGTCGGAAGTGATACCTGTGCCAAAGTTGCAGTAAGAACCACAGGCGCCGTCCTCGCCGCTGTAGTAGGCCCACCCTTGCGAAGCGTAGTCTGCCTGTCCAACACGCGCATCGGTGAAGGTAGAGGTGCTGGAATTCAGCGTAGCAAATCCCAGGTTCCAGCTCACGTCGATGGAGTTCATGCGGAATTGGCGGTCCGCAAATTCAGGGTATCGCGACAACACGGTGTGGTCGTTCACGGCATTCGGTGCCAGAAAGCCGTCCTTGTAAGTGCAGCTGACAGTGCAGTTGCTCTCTGGTTTCTTCCAGGCCGCGTCCACCTCGGCGGGTGACTTGGCGTTGGCAATGCTCAACGGCAATTTGCTCACGCCCGTGGTGCCATGTGCCAGCTGGTCCTGCGTAGTGTGGGCCAGGGTCACTGAGAGGTCATTGGTGAGCTTCCACAGCACCGAGAAGCGGCCCCCGGTCACGCGCTGCCAGTCATCGTCCTCGTACACGTTTTGTTTTGCATCGGGCTTGCCGGTCCAGGCATTGGCACCCGTGCGCCAAGGCGGACTGGACACGCGGTCGGTAAAGCCAGCTTCATCCAGCCGCGCAACCGAGGCCCGCAGCGCCACGTTGTCCGCCAGTGGCAGGTTGAACACCGCATCGGTGTCATTGCTGATGCCACCATTTTGGGTCTGGTAGAAGCTGGTGTTGACGCGCCCCTCGGTCACGCCGAGTTTGGGTTTGTTGGTGATGAATCGCACCGTTCCGCCCAGGCTGCCCGCGCCGTAAAGCGTTCCCTGGGGCCCCAGCAGCGTCTCTACGCGGGCGATGTCCTTGATGCGGTAGCCCATGTTGGGCAAGGGCGTTTCATCCAGGTAATAGGCCAGCGTGGACTTGGCAAATTGTTCCAGGTTGTTCGCGTTGACGGCGCTGATATTGAGGCCGCGCACCGTCACGGAGTCGGCAAAGCGCGCGCTGTTGGTGGGGGCGTTGATGGCAACGCTTTGGTTGATCAGCTTCTTGGCGTCAGTGATGTTGTCTTCGCGCAGCTGTTCCTCTGTCAAGACGCTCACGTTATAGGGCACCTTGTGCGATGCCTCTTCCCGCTTGGAGGAGGTCACGATGACCTGCGGCAGCTGCGCGGCGGTGTCTGATTTGGCCAAGGGATTGGTCGTGGACTTGGTGGCTGTGGTGGCTGGGTCGGTCGAAGGTGTGGCGAGAGATGATTCCGTCTGGGCATGGGCCGTGTGCGACGCATACAACGCAATCAAGGTCATGGAAACAGCAAGCGATATCGGGGTATGTTTTAAAGTCATTGTGAATACGGGTTGAAAGATGGATGGGTTACAGTGGCATCACGCAGACTCGGTCCCAGCGGGCCGGTTCATCTCAGTCATTCCCTTGCAAACTGCCCGCACTTTGGCGGCATGACGATGCTATACCAGTGGTAGACCTTTGGCTGTCGGCACTTACCCATAGCAACCATTAGAAATACGGCTATAGGGTATAACCTCTATGTATACCTCGCAAACTTCCCCTCGTTGACGGGTCTTGGCGCGAGGTCTGACCGCAACACCGTATTGAGTTATGGGGTCGTGGTGTGCCTGGGCACGGTGCTGGGTAGCGCTGCATTGGCCTTGCTGCGCAGAGAATTTAAGATCGAATCGTTTCGGAGCACCACGGATCTGGTGAACCACCTGGTGGGTGGCGCGCTGATGGGTTTTGGCGCCGTGACCGCCATGGGCTGCTCG
>JANXVI010000065.1 GCA_025351745.1 Rhodoferax sp. | reverse complement strand
TCGGGCATGGCCCACATGCCCTTGCCGATCTGCGCCTTGCCGCGCAGGCCGCAGCTCAAGCCCACCAGCACATTGTTCTTCTCATACGCGGCAATCCAGGCGCTGGTCTTCATGTCGCCCTTGCGGATCATGGGGCCGGCCTGCATGGCGGTGTGCATCTCGTCGCCGGTGCGGTCCAGGAAGCCGGTGTTGATGAAGGCGACGCGGCTGCTGGCGGCGGCAATGCAGGCCTTGAGGTTGACGGAGGTGCGACGTTCTTCGTCCATGATGCCGAGCTTGACGGTGCTGTCCTTCAAGCCCAGCATCCTCTCGACGCGGCCGAACAGCTCGTCGGCAAAGGCCACTTCTGCCGGGCCGTGCATCTTGGGCTTGACGATGTAGACCGAGCCCTTGCGCGAGTTGCGCACCATGCCGCGTTCGGCGTCTTTCTTGGTGCGGGCCAGGTCGTGCATGGCAATGGTCGTCGTGACCACGGCGTCCAAGATGCCTTCCGGGATCTCTTGCGTGCTGCCGTCGGCGGCGGTGTACAGGATGGCCGGGTTGGTCATCAGATGGCCGACATTGCGCACAAACATCAGCGAGCGGCCGTGCAGAGTGACCTTGCCTTTGCCGTTGGCCGCCAAATACACGCGGTCGGGGTTCAGCCCGCGCGTCATCGTTTTGCCGCCCTTGTCGAACGATTCGGTCAGCGTGCCGTTCAAGATGCCCAGCCAGTTGCTGTAGGCCAGCACCTTGTCGTCGGCGTCAACCACGGCCACGGAATCTTCCAGATCCAGAATGGTGGAGAGTGCTGCTTCCAGAACCAGGTCACTGACACCCGCCGCATCGCTCTTGCCGATGGGCGTGGTGCGGTCGATGATGACGTCGATATGCAGACCGTTGTGCTGCAACAAGATGCTGGAGGGGGTTTTATGGTCGCCCTGGAAGCCGATGAACTGGCCGTGGTCTTGCAGCTTGGAGGTGCTGCCGTCCTTGAGCGACACGACCAGATTGCCGTCCTTGTTGATACGGTAGCCGGTGGAGCCCACATGCGAGCCCTTTTTCAGCGGGGCGGTGCGGTCCAGCACGTTGCGTGCGTATTCAATCACCTTGTTGCCGCGCTTGGGGTTGTAGCCCACGGTCTTGCCGTTCTTTTGAATCGTCTTTTCGCAACCGCTTTCTTCGCTGATCACATCGGTGCCATACAGCGCGTCGTACAGGCTGCCCCAGCGGGCGTTTGCGGCGTTCAGCGCGTAGCGGGCATTCAGTACCGGTACCACGAGCTGCGGGCCGGCCTGCTTGGCTAGCTCCGCGTCCACATTGCGGGTGGTGATCTTGGCCTTCTTGGGGCTGTGCACCAGGTAGCCGATATTTTCCAGAAAGGTCTTGTAGGCTGGCATATCGGTGATCGGGCCCGGGTGGGCCTTGTGCCAGGTGTCCATGTCGGTCTGGATGCGGTCACGCTCGGCCAAGAGGGCGATGTTCTTGGGCGCCAGGTCGGCAACGATGGCGTCAAAGCCTTTCCAGAAGTCCTCGGGCGATACGCCGGTGCCGGGCAACACTTGAGTTTCGATGAAGCGGTACAGGTTGCTGGCAACTTGCAGGCTGTGGACACGGGTGCGTTCGGTGGTTGTCATGGTGGGGCTCTTCCGTAAAGTGAACTGAAACTAAAAAATTTGCGCTCGGTATCAACCGGGCGTCTTGAGGAAATAGTAGGTGGTCAGCGACAGACCCACGGCGATCACCACCCGGCGCAGCCACGGGCCTTGCAGACGACGCGCCAAGCGTACGCCAATGTAGCCGCCAGCACTGGCAGCCACCAGCATGATCAGTGTGTGTGGCCAACTGATAGCGCCCGCAGTAACAAAAGTGAGCACCGTGATGCTGTAGACCACCGAAGACAATAGGTTCTTCAGCGCGTTGACTTCGTGCAGGTCTTCGTGCCCTGCAATCGAGAGGCTGGCCATCATCAAAATGCCCATGCCCGCGCCAAAGAATCCGCCGTACACGGACACCACGCACTGGGCCAGCCAACCCACAACCGTGGTTGATCGTTCGACCACGGGCGGTGTGCTCGCGTCGGTTGCTGGGGCCTGGGACTGGCGCAGGCGCCGACGTTTGAGCCATGCCGCAATCTGCGGGCTGGCGGCAAACAGACCCGTGGCGAATGCCAGCAACCACGGGATCAACTGCGCAAAGTGTGCGTCGCCCGCGGCCAGTAGCAACAGGCCACCGGCCATGCCACCCACCAGCGCCGCTACACACAAGCCCAGCAGCTGTGGGCGCATTCGCGCAAGTTCTGCGCGGTAGCCCCACGCCGCCGCCAGGCTGCCGGGCCACAGGGCCACCGAATTGCTGGCATTGGCCACCACCGGCGGCACGCCCGCCGCCAACATCGCGGGGAACGAGAAAAACGATCCGCCGCCCGCGACCGAGTTGGCTGCACCTGCGGCAAAACCCCCCAGCACAATCAGCAGCATGTCCACTGCCGTCATTGCAGTCCACCGACAGCGACCTGTATGCCAAATCGGGCGCTAGCCCTCGTGGAATATGCACGATACACTATTATTTTGATAGCAACTACCAGCGCCGCACGGGTCAACTCACGGACCGGCTGGCACACGGCTTGCGGCGCGCCATTACCAGCAACGATTGCTTTGGCAGAGACGAGCGCCGATCCAGCAGGGTTTTGTGGCATGCCCCTACTGTATTGCATACATCCAAGTTCATTTATTGGCTATTATTGATTTTATTTGTGACTTGATTGCGGGTAATGAGCGCCAACACTGCCCCGAAAACGCCGATTGAACGAAGGATCCCCAAGGAATGTCTCCCCAACCCAAACCTCTGCCCCTGGCCGGCGTCCGCGTCGTCGAATTCACCCACATGGTCATGGGCCCCACCTGCGGCATGGTGCTGGGCGACTTGGGCGCCGAGGTCATCAAGGTTGAGCCACTCACTGGCGACAGCACGCGCAAATTGCTGGGCAGCGGTGCTGGGTTTTACCCGCTGTTCAACCGCAACAAAAAGAGCCTGGCCATTGACCTCAAGAGCGACAAGGGCCGCGAGATCGTGCTGCGCCTGATCGCCACCGCAGACATCGTCAGCGAGAACTTCAAGACCGAGACCATGCAGGCGCTGGGCCTGGACTACGCCAGCCTTTCCCCATTGGACGAGCGCCTGGTCTATGTCAGCCACAAGGGCTTTTTGCCCGGCCCCTACGACCACCGCACTGCGCTGGACGAAGTGGTGCAGATGATGGGCGGTCTGGCCTACATGACAGGGCGGCCGGGCGACCCGTTGCGCGCGGGCAGCAGCGTCAACGACATCATGGGCGGTATGTTTGGCGCGATAGGTGCCCTGGCGGCGCTGATGCAGCGCCAGCAGACGGGCAAGGGCCAGGAAGTGCAAAGCGCGCTGTTCGAAAACAACATTTTTCTGGTGGCCCAGCACATGGTGCAGTTTGCGGTGACTGGTCAGCCCGCTGCCCCGATGCCCAACAAGATTTCACCATGGGGCATTTACGATGTGTTCAGCGTCAAGAACGGCGAGCAGATCTTTCTGGCCGTGGTGGGCGACACGCAGTGGTGCATTTTCTGCAAAGCTTTCGGTTACACCGATTGGCAGCAAGACGCCCGCCTAACCACGAACAACGACCGGGTGCGCGCGCGGGACTGGCTGATCCCGCAGATGCGCGAACGCATGGCCAAGCACACCTCGGCGGAGCTGGGAGCGGTGTTTGAGAAACACGGTCTGCCGTTCGCCCCCATCACCGATCCGCAATACCTGTTCGACGACCCGCATCTTTTGCAAACCGGTGGCCTTGCGCCGATGACCTTGCCCGATGGCCGCCAAACCAAGGTGCCGCTGCTGCC
>JANXVI010000024.1 GCA_025351745.1 Rhodoferax sp. | reverse complement strand
ACGTTGTTCAACGCCCTGACCAAGGCTGGCATCGCTGCGGAAAACTACCCTTTCTGCACCATCGAACCCAATGTGGGCATCGTGGAAGTGCCAGATTTGCGCATGGCGCAATTGGCCGACATCGTCAAACCCGAACGCATCGTGCCCGCTGTTGTCGAGTTCGTCGACATCGCTGGCTTGGTGGCGGGCGCCAGCACGGGCGAGGGCTTGGGCAACAAGTTTTTGGCCCACATCCGCGAGACCGATGCCACTATCAATGTGGTGCGCTGCTTTGAAGACGACAACGTCATCCACGTGGCCGGCAAGGTGGACCCGATCTCCGACATCGAAGTCATCCAGACCGAGCTGTGCCTGGCCGATTTGGCGGCGGCTGAAAAAGCCCTGCACCGGGTGACCAAGACCGCGCGCTCGGGCGACAAAGAATCCATCAAGCTGGTGGCGATTCTGGAGAAATGCCAGGCCGCCCTGAACGAGGCCAAGCCGGTGCGCACGCTGGACTTCAGCAAGGAAGAGTTGCCTTTGCTGCAACAGTTTTTCTTCATCACTGCCAAGCCGGCGATGTTTGTCGCCAATGTGGCCGAAGACGGTTTTACGAACAACCCGATGCTGGACCGCCTGACCGCGTATGCCACCGCGCAGAACGCACCCGTGGTTGCCATCAGCGCCAAGATGGAAGCTGAGATGTCGGAGATGAGCGATGAAGACCGCCAGATGTTCCTCGAAGAGCTGGGCCAGACCGAGCCGGGCCTGAACCGTCTGATCCGCTCTGCCTACAAACTGTTGGGTCTGCAAACCTATTTCACGGCGGGCGTGAAGGAAGTGCGCGCCTGGACCATCCACGTCGGCGACACCGGGCCGCAGGCCGCTGGAGTCATCCACACCGACTTCGAGAAGGGCTACATCCGCGCGCAGACCATTGCGTTTGACGATTTCATCGCCTTCAAGGGCGAGCAGGGCGCCAAGGATGCCGGCAAGATGCGCGCCGAGGGAAAGGAATACGTCGTCAAGGATGGCGACGTGATGAACTTCTTGTTCAGCTCTTGAATCCCGTTACCGCACCTACTCTGAACTGGTCCTATGACTGACTGGTGCAGCCTGAGCACAGCCCAGGGTGGCGTGCCGGGTCCCCTACAGGTTTTGGTGTGCTAGCCCTCGCCGATCGTGCCTGTTCAGCTATCTAAAACATAGCAGGCTGGAACAACTCAAAGGCACCCATGGCTGCAGCCGTCATCGTCACATAACGGGCAAATTTCCCAATTGCCATATAGGCCAAGCACGGCCAGAACGGCAACTTCAGCCAGCCCGCAACGGCGCACAAAGGGTCCCCGACCAATGGCAACCAGGCCAGCAGGCAGGCCTTGGGCCCGAGCTTTTTCAACCAGTCCAGCGCGCGTGCATGGTGGCTGGAGCGGCTGTATTTGTCTGCCGCCTTGTGCGCGCCGTAGCCCATCCACCAGTCCACTGCGCCGCCCAGCGTGTTGCCTACTGTGGCGACCAGCACCACTGGCCAGAACAAGCTGGGGTTGAGGTGTATGAGCCCCAACACCACTGGCTCCGAGCCCAACGGGATCAGCGTGGCCGAGATGAAGGACACCAGAAAAACCGTCGTCAGTCCGTACTCGGGCAGCGACAACAATGTAAGTAGATGTTGAATCCATTCGGGCATGGTGGCAGTGTAGGGGCTGCATCGTGTTGGTGCGAAAGATTCTTTCTGGCATGTGGGTTTGGTCAAGCTGCCATGCGCGCATGGTTATGTGCGAGCAAGGGTCTGCGGTGTGGCGGCGGCCTCATAGTGCGGGTGCGCAGAAATCGGCTGCCACCCCACCGCAGACCCTTGCGGCGAACGTGCGCGTTTGGCACCATGAGGCCCCCGGCATTCCCCGCCCCGGCAAGCGCAACTGCAACAAGCAAAAACATTTCCCCTACAAATTTCAATTGCTGAAATTTTGAGCAGCTAGAATGGCGTCCGGCCCGCAACCTGGTTGCCTCGGCCGCACCTCCATTCCAGAAAAAACCTCATATGCACATCGGCCAATTCGCTATGGCGAATCCTCTGTTTGTTGCACCCATGGCGGGTGTGACGGACCGGCCGTTCCGGCAACTGTGCAAGCGTCTGGGGGCCGGTTACGCGGTCAGTGAAATGGTCACGTCGCGCCGGGATTTGTGGGACACGCTTAAGACCTCGCGCCGCGCCAACCACGACGGTGAGCCCGGCCCCATTGCGGTGCAGATTGCGGGCACCGAAGCGCAAATGATGGCCGACGCGGCCGTCTACAACATAGCCCGCGGTGCGCAAATTATCGACATTAATATGGGCTGCCCGGCCAAGAAAGTCTGCAACAAATGGGCAGGCTCCGCGCTGATGCAGGATGAGGGCATGGCCCTGTCTATCGTCGAAGCCGTGGTGGCAGCCTGCGCACCGCACAACGTGCCTGTGACACTGAAGATGCGCACCGGCTGGTGCCAGCAACACAAGAACGCCGTCGTGCTGGCGCGTGCTTTTGAAGGCGCGGGCGTGCAGATGCTGGCCGTGCACGGCCGCACACGCGAGCAGGGTTACAAAGGTGAGGCCGAATACGATACCGTGGCGGCCGTCAAATCCGCTGTCCGGATACCCGTTGTGGCCAATGGCGACATCACTACGCCAGAAAAAGCACTGGCCGTGCTGCAGGCTACCGGAGCAGACGCCATCATGATCGGTCGTGCAGCGCAGGGGCGGCCATGGATCTTCCGCGAGATCGCCCATTTTCTGGAATCCGGCGCACATCTTGCGCCGCCCTTGATCAGCGAGGTCAAGGGTCTGCTGGTGGATCATTTGCATGACCACTACAGCCTGTACGGTGAGTTCGTCGGTGTGCGCTCGGCACGCAAACACATTGGCTGGTATCTGCGCGAATTGCCCGGTGGTGAGGCGTTTCGCGCGCAGATGAATACCTTGGATGACAGCGGCGCACAAGTCGCCGCGGTAGAAGATTTTTTGGACGACCTGAACGAACACACAGACCGCATCCCCCACAAGGGGCTAACGGCTGGCATAAGAGGAAGAGACAACACCATGGAATGTGCAACACCATGAGCAAGACGCTCATAGAAGACTGCGTGCGCACCAGTCTGGAAGGTTATTTCAAGGACCTGCGCGGCACGGAGCCTGACGGCATGCACGACATGCTGGTGCGGGCGGTGGAAAAACCGTTGCTCGAAGTGGTCATGGCCCAGGCCGACCACAACCAGTCCAAAGCTGCGCAGTGGCTGGGTTTGAACCGCAATACCTTGCGCAAGAAGCTGCTGGAACACCGACTGATCGACTAACCGCCACTTGCCTTCGTGCGGCAAGACGCTGCGAGGGCCTCCCCCGATTTTTAAACTCTGGCTCGTTTCCGCTATGAACGCACTCCTTTCCGTATCCGACAAAACCGGTATTGTCGAACTCGCCCAGGCGCTGCATGCGCAAGGCATCAAACTGCTGTCCACTGGCGGCACCGCGAAGCTGTTGGCCGAGCGGGGTCTGCCCGTGACAGAAGTGGCAGAGATGACCGGCTTCCCCGAGATGCTGGATGGCCGCGTCAAGACCTTGCACCCCCGTGTGCACGGTGGCCTTTTGGCGCGCCGCGATGTGCCCGCGCACATGGCGGCATTGGCCGAACACAAGATTGACACCATCGACGTGCTGGTCGTCAACCTGTACCCATTTGAAGCCACCGTGGCTAAGCCTGGCTGCACGCTGGAAGACGCGATTGAGAACATCGACATCGGTGGCCCTGCCATGGTGCGCAGCGCAGCCAAGAACTGGAAAGACGTGGCCGTGCTGACCGATGCTTCGCAATACGCCACCGTCATCGCTGAACTCCAAGCCGCAGGCAAAGTCAGCGACAAGACCAAGTTCGCGCTTTCCGTGGCCGCGTTCAACCGCATCAGCCAGTACGACGGCGCGATCAGCGACTACCTGAGCGCCGTGCAGCTGAGCGAGGATGTGCCCGCTGGTGACGCTGCTCCCAAGCTCGATCTTTTCGCTGGCCAGTCCAATGGCCGCTTCATCAAGGTGCAAGACCTGCGCTACGGTGAAAATTCGCACCAACACGCCGCGCTGTACCGCGACCTGCACCCGGCGCCCGGTTCGCTGGTCACGGCCAAGCAATTGCAGGGCAAGGAACTCAGCTACAACAATATCGCCGACGCCGATGCGGCCTGGGAATGTGTGAAGAGTTTCACCCACACGGGAGCTGCAAGCGACCTTGCGCGGGTCGCGGCCTGCGTCATCGTCAAGCACGCCAACCCCTGCGGTGTGGCCGTGGGCGCCAACGCGTTGGAGGCTTACAGCAAGGCCTTTCAGACTGACCCCACCTCCGCATTTGGCGGCATCATCGCGCTGAACTGCGAGCTGGACGAAGCGGCTGCGCAGCAAATCGCCAAGCAGTTCGTTGAGGTGCTGATGGCCCCGAGCTTCACCGCCGCCGCGCTGGAAGTTTTCAGGACCAAGGTCAACGTGCGCATCCTGCAAATCGACCTACCCAAAGGTGGAACATCCGATTGGGACAACGGCCGCAACGCTGTTGACATGAAACGCATTGGCTCGGGCATCCTGCTACAGACAGCCGACAACCACGAACTGGCCTTGCGCGACTTGAAGGTGGTCACCATTAAGCAGCCCACAGCAGAAGAACTGAACGACCTGCTGTTCGCATGGAAGGTGGCCAAATACGTCAAATCCAACGCCATCGTCTTTTGCAAGGGCGGTATGACCATGGGCGTGGGTGCTGGCCAAATGAGCCGGCTGGACTCGGCCCGCATCGCCAGCATCAAGGCCGGCCACGCGAAGCTGTCATTGGTTGGCACCGTGGTCGCCAGCGACGCCTTCTTCCCGTTCCGTGATGGTCTGGATGTGGTAGTTGACGCGGGCGCCACCTGTGTCATCCAACCTGGCGGCTCCATGCGCGATGACGAAGTGATCGCTGCGGCGAATGAGCGTGACGTGGCGATGGTGTTCAGCGGCGTGCGGCACTTTCGACACTAGGCGTCGTCGGTAAATTGGGCGCTAGCCCTCGTGAAATATACGTAAGACGCTATATATTTTATAGCATTTTCGTGCGGCGAGTGACTGCTGGCTCTGGCCTTGCGTCACTCTGGGGTGTTAGCATGGCCGTTTCCAACCCGTTCAATCACGAGAGGTTCAAACATGGCTGCTCCCGATATCGGTACGTGTGTTTCTGCTGGCATCAACGGTCTCAAGAAAGATCCGGTCACCCACATAGTGACCTCGCTGCTGATTGGCATAGTGGGTGGCGCGACGGCCGGCTTGCTGACCGGGCCCATGATGGTGGGCTATATGCGCATGATCAAGCGCGAAGACGAAGGCCAGAAGGCCGAGATCGCCGATGTATTCAAGGGCTTTGACGATTTTGTGCCGGCCTTGCTGGCCGTACTGTTGTCTAGCATCATCGTCGCCATTGGCTTCATGCTGTGTTTTATTCCCGGCTTGCTCGTCATGGCCCTGGTTCCTACTGCGGCTTATCTGGTTGCTGTGGGCGAGAAGGATGGGGTCAACGCCATCAAACATGCGTTTGATGCGGTCAAAGCCAATCTGCTGAGCGCGTTCTTCTGCGCGCTGGTGCTGGGCATCGTGGGTTCCATCGGCGGCATTCTGTGCGGTGTCGGCGTGATTCTTACGCTGCCCATCGGATTCATCGGCAGCTACCACATGGCCAAACAATTGACCGACGGTGGTGCAGCGCCAGCCGCCATCACGCATGCCTGATACCGCCAGCACCGGCTTGCTGCTCAGCGGACCGGAGCGCCAGTGGCGTTCCGCAATCAGTTTGGGTTGGCCGCTGGCGCTGTTGGGTGCGCCCTTGGTGTTGTCCTTGGGCGACCTGCCGCTGTGCGGCTTTCGGCATGTGACGGGTTTGCCGTGTCCGTTGTGCGGCGGCACCCGTGCTTGTGCGGCGTTGGCGGATGGCAATTTTTTGGCGGCCTGGCAGCTCAATCCTGGATTGATGGTGGTGCTGGCATTGGCTGCTGCGCACTCGCTGCAACTGGGTTTTGAGGCTTGGATCGGGCGGCGGGTGCTGCGTTGGCGCATCGGGGCTGATGCTTGGCGCGCTGGGCTTGTTGTGCTGCTGGCTGGTTGGGTTTTTCGTTTGCTGGGGCTCTTTTAGTCACCTCTTGCGACGCATTTGATTACGTCCGTGGTGGCAGAGTTTGGGGCAGTGGCCCCCGCCTCACGGTGTCAAAGGCCCACCAATCGGCGGGGACCACTGGCCCGCACTCTGCGGTTGAAATGGTTGGATTGCATAACAGGAGATGGGTTGCCGTGAATGGCTGGTCTGGTGCGGAAGCTGTCATCGAGCCCGTTCTCCAATTTGCTTTCCGATTCCACCCGTAGACCCTGAATCGACTAGCGCTATCCGTTTTACGGAGCACTTTTTGTGGATCTGGACAGTACGTTAGCCGTGATTCAATGCCGCTACCTTTACGCCTTCTGATGTTCCTAGTGCTGTGGGTTCCCTGCTTTGTCTGGGCGGAGTCTCCAACCCATTGCAAGCGCGGCGAACTCACGTACTTTTCTTGCCAAATTGGCTCGCTAGGAAAGGTGGCTTCAATCTGCTCTGGATCGTTGCGCTCGACCAACGACGGAGGTGATCAAACAACCTGGCTCCAGTATCGGTTCGGGCGATTGGACAGCACCGAATTTGCATTTCCCACTCCAATCAAGGGTTCTCTTTCTAAGTTTCGCGGCGAACATCACCAAGGGCAAACGGTCAATTCTTCCACCGTCATCTTTCGAACTGCTACGACCGAATACACGGTTGGCACCATCCATCCAGTTGGGACCGGGGCGGCCTTCGACGGAGTCATTGTGTCTCGGCCTCAAAACGAGTTGCTGTGGTTGCCGTGCACTGGCCGGCCAATCATCTTTTCTGCTTTTAGCAAGCTGGTGGAGAGCCTTGAACCCGTACCGTAGCCGGCCCGCCAATCCTGCGGTCAACATGTACGCACGACAGCAGAAGGGGCTTCGCCGCATCGGGTGATGGTCCGGTCATTTGACGTTGAGGTTGCAGAAAACTTCCGTTAAATATTCAAATGCACCGCACGAAAAGTAACCGCATCAAAACGGCGTCTACGCCGTGAGAAAATGATCTGAATACCTCCCTAAAAGCGCACTACTATGGCATGCACGCTGGTTTTTTGCAGCCTCGTTACGACTGCTGTTGAACATTGCGAAAGTCGGTCATGTGTCCGAACCGCGTGTCCATGTCAGCCAACCACCTTCGTCACCCAAGGCGGGTGGTGGGGTTTGCGGGCGCAGGCCGCACTTGCGGTTGCCACAGAGTTGGCGTGTCAACAGAGGTATTGACGCAGTAGCGGCGGAGCACAAGCCGTGTTCGCCCGCGACGCGAGCCGGAGAACGCGAGCCACGCCGCCCGCCGTGCGCTAGACGGCCACATACGGGATTTCAGCTGACTGCTATAAGGTAAACAAGCCGCTAGCCCTCGTAACCATTGCGCTTGTAGCTACAAAATTTATAGCAGCTTAAAAACCTCTTCAGCGACCCGCACGGTCTGCGCCAGGTCCTCATCGGTATGCGCCGCACTCACAAACCCCGCCTCGTACAGCGCCGGCGCAAAGTAGACGCCGCGATCCAGCATGCCATGGAACACGGTATTGAAACGCTTGTTGTCGGTGGTCATGACCTTGGCATAGTTCTGCGGGAGCGCATCGAACAGGAAGAAGCCGAACATGCCGCCTTCGCTGTCGACGGTGAACGGCACGCCAGCTTTATCGGCGACACCCTTCAACCCGGTCATCAGCTTCTGCGTCTTGGCACCCAGCGCTTCGTAGAAACCGGGCCTGCGAATTTCGCGCAGGGTGGCCAGGCCGCAGGCGGTGGCCACGGGGTTGCCCGACAGCGTGCCAGCCTGGTAGACGGGCCCAAGCGGCGCCAGCATTTCCATGACCGCGCGCTTGCCGCCAAAGGCCGCCAGCGGCATGCCGCCGCCGATGACTTTGCCCAGCACGGTGATGTCGGGCGCAAAGCCGGGGATGGCTTTGGCGTAGACGCTCTGTGCGCCGCCCAGTGCGACGCGGAACCCGGTCATCACTTCATCGAATACAAACAGCGCCCCGTACTGTGAACACAGTTCGCGGCAGCGTTGCATGAAGGGTACGGATGCGCGCACGAAATTCATGTTGCCGGCAATCGGCTCGATCATGATGCAGGCTAGCTCCGGCCCGTGCAGCGCAAAGGCTTCTTCCAATTGTGGGATGTTGTTGTACTCCAGCACCAGTGTGTGCTGCACCACTTCGGCCGGCACGCCCGCGCTGGTGGGGTTGCCAAACGTGGCCAGGCCGGAACCGGCCTTGACCAAGAGCGCATCGGCGTGGCCGTGGTAGCAACCTTCGAACTTCAGGATCTTGCTGCGACCGGTCGCGCCGCGGGCCAGGCGGATGGCGCTCATGCCGGCTTCGGTGCCGCTGCTGACCAGGCGCACCATGTCCATGCTGGGCACCAAGCTCAGGATTTCTTCGGCCAACTCCACTTCGCGTTCGGTCGGGGCGCCAAAGGAGAACCCATCCAGAGCGGCCTTTTGCACTGCCTCAACTACGGCCGGGTGGCCATGGCCCAGGATCATGGGCCCCCAGGAGCCGATGTAATCTATATAGCGTTGGCCGTTGGCGTCCCAGAAGTGCGCGCCTTGGGCACGGGAGACAAAACGTGGCGTTCCGCCCACGGCCTTGAAGGCGCGCACGGGAGAATTGACGCCACCGGGAATGACCTTTTGGGCGCGTTGGAACAGTTGCAGGTTGCGGTCAGTGTCGGGTGTCATTGGGTGAAATTTCAAAAGAGGATTCTTGCGGCTCTTCGTCGTCGGTTTCCGGGTGCGCCCAAAACAGGCGGTCGGGCAGCACATTGCCCATGCCGGGCCTGAAGCCGCTTTCCAGGCAACGGTCCAAATAGTTCAGTGCTTCGGTGGCCGATTCGACCAGTTCGGTTTCGCTGGCAATCAGCGCCGCCAGCGCGGCCGACAGCGTGTCGCCAGCACCGGCAAAAACAGCTTCAAAGCGCTCAAACTTGTTGCTGCACAACACGGCCGTGGGGCTGCACAACACGTTGTCAATGAACTGGTCGGGCAGCGGGATGCCGGTGACCAAGGTGAAAGGCACGCCAAACGCATCAGCGGCGCGGGCGATGTCGCGGGCAGTGGGGCTGCGCTCAGCACTCCACTCAGGCAGCAGCCAGCGGCACAGTGTGCTGTGGTTTCCAACCAACACAGTTGTCAGCGGTAATAGCAGTTCGTTAAAGGCGTCTTGGTACAGGTCAATCTGGTCTTCCTGCCACCACGACAGGTCGGGCATATAGGCCACCAGCGGGATGTCGGAGTAGTCGGAGGCAAGCTCGGCGATGGCACTCAGGTTCTCGGGCGAGCCCACAAAACCAACTTTTATGACCTGCACGGGAACGTCTTCGAGGATGGCACGGGCCTGTTCGGTGACGGCTTCATCGTCCATGCAAAAGTGGTCGTACACCTCAGCCGTGTCGCGGGCGTAGGCACCGGTGATGACCGGCAGAGCATGGGCGCCGACGGAGGCGATGGACGTGATATCGGCCGTGATACCGCCTGCGCCACTGGGGTCGTTGGCATTGAAAACCATGACGCAGGCACCGGGGCCGTCGTCTTCGGAATCGATCTCAATGCTGGGGTCCGGGAGTGCCGTCATGCGGTGTCCTGTCTTAGGGTTTGTCAGCAGACAGAATGGCGGGTTTTGGGCGAGCGGCGGGCTTTTTGCCCAAGCCGCTTCTATACAATCCTTGCATTCTATTCGAAGGCCCTTTAAGCTGTGAGCGATACTAAAACTTGGATGTGCCTGATTTGCGGCTGGATTTATGACGAGGCGGCAGGAGCCCCCGATCATGGACTCGCTCCCGGCACGCGTTGGGCCGATGTGCCCATGAACTGGACGTGCCCGGAATGTGGTGCGCGCAAAGAAGATTTTGAGATGGTTCAGATTTGAATTTGCGATGCGATAACGAACGTACCATGCTGCTTAACAATCATTCTTAATCAGGAGCAACGCCTTTTGAGTAACGCAGCATCCACTGTCAGAGTTCTGGTTATTGATGACAGCAACACCATTCGCCGCAGTGCGGAAATCTTCCTCAAGCAAGGTGGGCACGAGGTGCTGTTGGCTGAGGATGGTTTTGATGCGCTTGCCAAAGTCAACGACTACCAGCCACAACTGATTTTTTGTGACATCTTGATGCCGCGCCTGGACGGCTACCAGACTTGCGCAATCATCAAGCGCAATGCCAAGTATGCGGGCGTGCCCGTGGTGATGTTATCGTCCAAGGACGGCGTCTTTGACAAGGCACGTGGCCGCATGGTCGGCGCACAGGATTACTTGACCAAACCTTTTACCAAAGATCAATTGCTGCAAGCCGTGCGGCAATTCGGGGCCGATATGCAAGGAGCTAGTTGATGGCAATAAATAAAGTACTCATCGTTGACGATTCAAAAACCGAAATCATGTTTCTGACGGATCTGTTGCAAAAAAACGGTTTTGCCGTGCGTTCCGCCGAGAATGCAGACGAAGCATTCAAGCGACTGACCGAAGAGAAGCCGGACCTGATCCTGATGGACGTCGTGATGCCTGGACAAAACGGGTTCCAGTTAACCCGTGCCATCAATCGCACACCCGAGTACACAGACATCCCGATTTTCATTTGCACCAGCAAGAATCTGGAGACCGATCGGGTGTGGGGCATGCGCCAGGGCGCACGCGACTACATCACTAAACCGGTCGATGCTGCCGAATTGTTCGCCAAGATCAAAGCACTGGGTTGATTCGCTGATCCCATGGCAAATCGCGAAGCACTTAGAGAACTCCAGTCCCGGCTAGCCAGTCGGTTACAGGCTGCCCGCACCGAGGGTATGTCTGTGGCTTGGCTCGCCCTGCGGGTTGGGGGGCGTAACCTCCTGTTTCCGCTGGGCCAGTCGGGTGAGATTTTTCCGTTGGCCAGCTTGCAGCCAGTCCCCTACGCGCGGGAGTGGTTTCGCGGCGTCATCAACATCCGCGGCGGCCTGTATGGCGTGGTTGACCTGGCGGGCTTTATTGCTGTAGATACAGGGACTGCTCGCGCGGAGCCCGCTTCTCAAGATTTGAGCGTCATCACGCTGAATGTAGCGCTCGAAGTGAATTGCGCGCTTCAGGTTGACGGTCTGTTGGGGTTGCGCGGCGGCGACGCCTTCGCGTCGTCATCTGCCGCCGACCCGGGCGCGCCGGCCTATTTTGGACACCAATTCACTGACTCGGCTGGCGAGCAATGGCAGGAAATAGATCTGCGTATCTTGTCACAAACCCCTCAATTTTTGAGTATCAGCGCTTAGACCCCTCCCTAAGGTTTTACCATGTCCGTCGTCGATAAACTAAAGAATATTTTTACCAAGAAGCAGTCGGAATCCGAATTGGATTCGCGCCTTATTCTTGCCATGCCGGAAGACTTGTCGAGTGCGGCAGGTGGCGAAACCATGCAAGAGGCAGAGGTGCCTTTGGGGCTGAAGCTGGGAGGCGCGCCCATGAAAGAAGCCGTTGAAGAGCTCGCACCCAAAGCGGCTACTGACGATCTGGTCTCCATTCCTGGCCTGGGGCGCCGCTCGGTTGCGAAGCAGCAGCGTTTGCTGTTTACGTTGCTGTTCGCAGCGCTGTTGGTTTTGGCGGGCGTTACGGTGTATGTTTTGAACCAGTCTGACAAAGTGGCGCAACAACTCGGTGCCACCGGCCAGGCGCTGATGCAGTCGCAGCGACTTGCTAAATCCGTGTCCCAGGCGGTGGTGGGCAGCGCGGCCGCCTTCCCCGACGTATCGGACAGCGCGGGTATTTTGTCCAAGAACACCCGAGGCTTGCAAGACGGCAACAGTGATTTGCGGTTAAAGCCGTTGGGCGACAACTACGTCCATGAGCTGGAAAAAATCATGCCGTTGGTGGACCGTGCGGAGAAGAGCGCCAAAGCCGTCTTGGGTCAGCAAAAAATCCTGACACAGATTAGTTCTGCGCTGCGTTTGATCAACCGCCAGTCGTCGGATTTGTTGGAAATCGCCGAAGCTATTCTGGCAATGAAGCTGCAACAAAATGCACCTTCAGTGGAGATTTCCGCCGTGGGTCAGTTGGTGATGTTGACGCAGCGTATCGGCAAGTCTTCCAATGAGTTCTTGACGGCAGAAGGCGTGAGCCCCGAAGCGGTCTTCTTGTTGGGCAAAGACTTGAACACCTTCAAGGAAATCTCCCAAGGTCTGTTGACGGGTAGCCAGGAATTGCGCTTGGCCGCATCCAAGGATGCCGGCACGCGCGAACAACTCGACGCCCTGATCAAGATGTACGAAGAGACGCGGGTTCAGGCCAGTGCGATTTTGGGTAACTTGCAGGGCTTGGTGTCTGCACGTGAAGCGCAAGACGCTATTATTGCGGACAGCGAACCGCTGCGCCGCAATCTGGAGGAGGTCCAAACAGAACTGTCCGTCAAGACCGGTATTGGCGGTGCCGCGTTGGCCGTGCTGATTTTGGCGGCCGCATTCGCCTTGACTTGTGCCGGTGGCTTGTCTTACGTGCAACTGCAAGACAGCCGCAGACGCCAGGTGGTCGCCGAAGACCAGCGTGTTGAAGCCGAGCGCCAGGAGCACGAAGCCAAGCGCGTCAATGACGCCAACCAGGCGGCTATTTTGCGTTTGATGAATGAATTGCAAACAGTGGCTGAGGGTGATTTGACCCAGGAAGCCACGGTTACGGAAGATATTACCGGCGCTATTGCGGACTCGGTGAATTACACGGTGGAAGAATTGCGCTCACTGGTGTCCAACGTGCAAAACACTGCGGCCCGGGTTGCGCAAACGACGGCCGATGTGGATGCGACGTCCACCGAACTGCTGGCAGCTTCCAACGAGCAACTGCACGAAATTCGCGAGACCGGTCGCTCTGTTGTGGATATGGCGGGCCGCATTAATGAGGTGTCGACCCAGGCGCAAGAGTCTGCCACTGTAGCGCGCCAATCACTGTTGGCGGCAGAGTCTGGCCTGAAGGCCGTGCAGGATGCGATCGGTGGTATGAACTCCATCCGCGACCAGATCCAGGAAACGTCCAAGCGCATTAAGCGCCTCGGCGAATCCTCGCAAGAGATTGGTGAAATTACCGAGCTGATCTCGGACATTACCGAACAGACCAACGTTTTGGCGCTCAACGCCGCTATCCAGGCAGCATCCGCCGGTGAAGCTGGCCGAGGCTTCTCGGTGGTTGCGGAAGAGGTTCAGCGACTGGCGGAACGTTCCGCCGATGCGACGCGCCAGATTTCCGCACTGGTGAAGGCGATTCAGACCGACACACAGGATGCCATTGGCGCTATGGAACGTTCCACGCAGGGTGTGGTCGAAGGGGCCAAACTGTCCGATAACGCGGGTACTGCGCTGACCGAAATTGACCGCGTGTCCCGCCAGGTGGCCGACCTGATTGAGCAGATTTCGAACTCCGCGTCACGCGAAGCGGGCTTGGCTAACGTCGTGGCTGAAAACATCCAACACATTTTCGCCGTGACCGAGCAAACCGGTGAAGGAACCCGTGTTACGGCGACCCAGGTACGTGAGCTCTCCCGCATGGCGGAAGAACTGCGCCAGTCGGTATCACGTTTCAAAATCAGCTAGTAGCAGACCCCTGCGCGTCCCATCAGATCAGAGATCCCAGGAGAGACCGAACCCATGTCATCGAATTCTGCCGCTCCCGGCGACAATGAACTGGCGGTCAGCGATCTCGGCCCTTTGGCCTGGGTGCTGGACGAGCTTCGTAAGTCGCTGGACGGCGCAACCAAGGCTCTTCGCCGATTCGTTCGCGATGCCGAGCTGGCCAGGGGCTCCAATTTGTCCGAGCTCGATGCCAGCCATTTGCGCATCGCCCGTCAGCAATTGCACCAAGCCGTCGGAGCATTGGAGATGGTTGGTTTGGGGGCCCAAGCCAAGATGTTGCGCGCCATGGAGGCGCTGGCCCAGAAGTTTGTACAACGACCTGAACTGTGCAGCGAAGATGCGGCCAATCGGGTGGAGCGTGCAAGCTTCGCGCTGACGGAATACCTCGAAGGTGTCCTCAAGGGGAAGACGGCGTCGTCGGTTGCCTTGTTTCCGCAGTACCGCGCGGTCATGGAACTGGCAGGTGGCGAAGGTGCGCACCCGGCCGATTTGTGGCCAGTGGAGTGGCGCTGGCTCGATGTGCCCTTACAACCTGGCGTTGAGGCGCAATCATTTACCACCGCCTTGCGCGGCCAGATGGACCAAGCCGTACTGCGCGTGATGCGCACGGGCGACCCCAAAGCTGCGCGACGCATGAGTGATTTGTGTGAAGGCCTGGCGGTGGGGCAGTCCCAAATTGAGCCACGCACATTCTGGGCTATTTGTGCGGCTTTCTTTGAAAGCGTCGCCCTGGGTCTTTGCCCGGAAGACGTCTACACCAAGCGCGCCGCATCGCGTGTTTTGCGCCAGTACACATCGCTGTCGCGGGGCGATCTGGCGATATCCGACCGTCTGGCGCATGATCTGGTTTTCTTTTGTTCGCTGTCGGTTCCCTTGCCCGACCAACGTGCGCCTGCACTCAAAGCCGTGCGTTCCACGTATGGTCTCGAGCGCAGCAAGCCGGTTCAATACGAAACCGAGCAGTTTGGACGTTTTGACCCCGCCCTGATGGTGTTGGCACGCAAGCGTATCGCCACTGCCGCAGAAACCTGGTCCGCATTGGCTGGGGGTGATACCAACCGATTGAAAGTTGTTGTCGAGCAGTTTGGTGTGGTCGCAGAATCCGTCGTCAAACTGCATCCTGAAAGTGGAGAGTTGGGCCGTGCGCTGGTGCGTGCGATTGACGCCACGGTTCGCACAGGTGCTGCACCGGTTGCGCCGGTGGCCATGGAAGTCGCTACTGCCATCCTGTATTTGGAAGCCGCCTACGACGATCTGGACCCAACCGAGTCCAATATGGCCGAGCGTAGCGCCCGGCTGGCAACACGACTGGAACACGTTAGCGGTGGTGGGCAACCCGAACCCTTGGAAGTATGGATGGAAGAGCTGTACCGCCGTGTCAGCGACCGCCAGACCATGGGTAGCGTGGTCGATGAATTGCGTACCACGCTGGCTGACGTGGAAAAATCGCTGGACCAGTTTTTCCGCAACCCGCAAGACAAAGCGCCTTTGCGCGAAGTGCCGAGCCAACTGGCGCAAATGCGCGGCGTGTTCTCGGTTCTGGGACTGGATCAACCGTCCCTGGCAGCCCTTCGCATGCGGTCAAGCGTGGAGCAGTTTCTGGTCGATGATATCGATGAAGCCACGGCCCGGCGCGGCATCTTTGAAAAACTGGGCAATAGCTTGGGAGCCATGGGTTTCCTGATCGACATGCTGAGCTACCAGCGCGCATTGGCCAAGAAGCTGTTTGTCTACGATGAGGATCTGGGCGAATTCAAGCCCTTGATGGGACGCGAGCGTGCGCAGGACGAACCGTTGGCGCATGAGCCAGCAGCGGTGCCGGTGGTGGATCTAGCAGCGCCAAGCGCCGCCGAACCGGTGTTCGATCGAACCCAAACCTTGGTCGTTCCGCAAGAGTCGCAGGCGCCTTCTAGCGCCCAACCAGCCCCCGTGCACGCGCAGCCGCCTTCAGCGCCAGATCTTTCTGACGACGAAGTCGAGCTCATCGACATCTTCCTGGAAGAGGCTCGCGAAGTCGTTCAAAACGGCTTGGCTGCGATTGATGAGTTAAAAACTGACCCATCCAACTTGGCGGATCAAACCACCCTGCGGCGCGCTTTCCACACGCTCAAGGGTAGTTCGCGTATGGTCGGGCTCAACGAATTTGGCGAAGCCGCCTGGTCGTTTGAGCAGCTGTTCAACAACTGGCTTGCCGAACAGCGACCTGCCAGCGATGATTTGATCACCGCTGCGAGTACGGCGATGAACGCCTTTGGTAGGTGGGTCAACGATATTGCAGACCATTGCGCTGGAGCCTGGAACGCACAGGATTTCCGTAAATCCGCGGATTCCTTGCGCCTCAATGGCATCTGGATTCCGCTAGTCACTCCACAAGCCCAAACCCAGCCCCTGGGGCCCATGGAGTCACCGCCTGCTGTGGTGGAAGTTGTGGTTGCACCCACGCCTACCGATGTCGATGCCAACCCAATACACGGTAGTGCGCATTTAGTGTCGACAGAAGTAGAAGCGGAAGCGTATCCAGACTTCGCGTCTACCCAGACCTTTGGATTCGAAAGCACCCAGGCTTTCGCTAACGACAGTAAGCCAGAGTCCGAAAAGGCATACCAAGGTGCGACGGAAGTTACCGAAGTTGATTTCGGTGATTTTGACTTCGGTGACATCGCCAGCACATCCACGCCCGCACCCGCGCAGGCCGAAGCACCTGCGCCCGTGGAGACGCATCTTGAAGTGCCCGTTGATTCTGTTGCTGACACTGCCCTTGGTGAAGCCAGTGCAGTTGATGATGTGTCTGCACAAACCGCTACAGGCCCTGTCGAGCCTGAAGCGCAGCTCGCGCCAGACCTCGAATTTGAGCCACTCCCCGAGCTAGTTCCAGAGCAAGAGTCCGTTCCAGAGCTGGCTAAAGACACTACTTCCAGCGAATCCTTGACTGCAGAGCCGGAGCTTGTGGGTGAGCCCGAAACACCGGTATTGGAAGCGCCGGTGGATGAACTGGAACTTTCTGTACCAGAAGAGCCCTTGGCCGACGCACCTGACGCAACTGAACATGCAGGGGTCGCAGAAGAAATTGACGAGCAGGTCAAGGTCATTGGACATCTTCGTCTGGGCATTCCGTTGTACAACGTGTACCTGAACGAAGCTGATGAATGGTCTCGTCGCTTGCAGGTGGAGCTCAGCGAATGGGCTCTGGAATTGCAGCGTCCGTTGCCAGATTCCCTGGTATCGTTGGCGCATTCTTTGCTCGGTAGTTCCGCTACGGTAGGCTTTGTCGCCCTGTCTGAGATGGCGCGTGCGCTGGAGCAAGCCCTGCAGCATGTGCAGTTGCACCGCCAAGGAACCCCCGAACAAGCCGAAGTGTTCAACAACGCCGCAGAAGATATACGCCGCTTGTTGCATCAATTCGCGGCCGGCTTCCTCAAAGAGTCGGACGCCGCTGTGTTGGCAGCCCTGCATACCATTATTGAGACAGAGTTCCCTGCGCCGACCATTGATTCGATTGTTGATTCGCTCGACGATGACTTGGCGCCAACAGAAGTCCAAGAATCAGGCACCCATGGATTGATGGAGGCCACACCGGTTGAAGCCCCCGTTGTTGCGGAGTCTGTCACAGTGCCGGTACCCGCGCCGTTGTCGGTTGTCGCTGCCCCCTTGAACATTGCGCAGGCCGAGGACGACGACGATATCGACGCCCGCGACCACCTGGACGAGGACCTATTCCCGTTTTTCGAGGAAGAAGGTATTGAACTGATGCCACTACTGGGTACCGCATTGCGCCAGTGGGTGGAGGTGCCTGACAATTTGAAGGCACGCAACGAGGTTTTGCGGGTGTTGCACACCCTCAAAGGCAGCGCCCGTTTGGCCGGCGCCATGCGCCTGGGCGAAATGTCCCACCGCATGGAGTCGAGCATTGAGCAGATCGGCACCGATCAGATCCAGCAAGTGCAACTGGAACCCTTGTTGACCCGTTTCGATGCATTGCAAGCCAATTTCAATGCCTTGGGCGGCGCCCCGGTTGCGGTACCAGATGAAACTCCTGCAGTGGCCGAAGCCGCTGCAACGACACCGGTAGACGCTCCCGCAGACGCTCCCGTGGTGCGCACTGCACCGGTTCGTGTTGCGCCCCGTGGACTGGCGGCTGTTACGCCGGTGCGGCAGACGGCCAGTCATTCTGTCCGTGTGCGTTCGCAACTTTTGGACCGGTTGGTCAATCAGGCAGGCGAAGTCATGATTTCCCGCGCCCGCATGGAAGCGCGCCTGAACCAGTTGCGTTCGTCGTTGACCGACCTGACTGGCAACTTGGAGCGCTTGCGTAACCAGTTGCGCGACATCGAGTTGCAGTCGGAATCCCAAATGCAATCGCGTTTGGCGCAGACCAAAGACTCCGCGCAGGCTTTCGATCCGTTGGAGTTTGACCGTTTTACCCGCGTGCAGGAATTGACCCGCATGATGGCCGAGTCAGTGCACGACGTTGCCACCGTGCAGCGCAATTTGCAGCGTTCGATTGAAGGAGCGGAAGACGATTTGATCGCCCAGGGCCGTCAAGCCCGTGAATTGCAACGCGATCTATTGCGCACGCGCATGGTCGAGTTTGAGAGCATTTCTGATCGCCTGTACGGTGTAGTCCGTCAAGCCTCCAAAGATGCTGGCAAGCAAGTCAAGTTGGACATCACCGGTGGTTCCATCGAAATGGACCGCGGTGTTCTGGACCGTATGGGACCTGCGTTCGAACACATGCTGCGCAACTCCGTCGCGCATGGTGTCGAAAGCGCGGCAGACCGTGTAGCCGCAGGCAAGCCAGGCGCAGGCACCATCACCATCCACGTCAACCAGGAAAGTAATGACGTGTCGGTTGCTTTCAGTGACGATGGCGGTGGACTTCACTTGGACAAGATTCGCGCCAAAGCGATCGCCAATGGGGTGTTGTCTGCGGATGAAGCATTGAGCGACGCCGACGCCGCCAACCTGATTTTTACACCGGGCTTCTCCACTGCCGACCAAGTGACCGAGCTGTCCGGTCGGGGCATCGGCATGGACGTGGTGCGCTCCGAAGTCAACGCTTTGGGTGGGCGTATCGAAACGGCTACCGAACCAGGTCGCGGGACCACATTCAAGGTGGTGTTGCCCTTGACCACTGCGGTGACGCAAGTGGTGATGTTGCGCGTGGGTGAGTTCACGATCGGCGTGCCGTCTGGCCTGGTCGAGACCGTGTTGCGTACGCCTGCCGCAGTGCTGGAACAGGCCTACAAGCAAGACGGCTTTGACATGGCTGGTCAAATGTTGCCCTTTTTCTGGGCGGGTGCGCTGTTGCAGGTTTCTGCGCACAGCACAGAGCCACAGACCAAGACACGCTCGGTCGCAGTCTTCCGAAGCGCGGGGCAACGCCTTGCTCTGCACGTAGACGAAATCTTGGGTAACCGAGAAGTCGTGGTCAAAAACTTGGGTCCGCAGTTGGCGCAATTGCCGGGCTTGGCCGGTGTGTCGGTGCTGGCATCGGGTGCCGTAGCGCTGATCTACAACCCGGTGGCTCTGGCTGCCGTGTACGGTGAACAAGCCCGCATCTTGCACAAGTCGGTTGAAGCTGCGGCTATCGCAAGTAATGGCGGTGTGGCTGCGCCAGCGCAGACGCTGGTTGGTGCCGTTAACCAGGTGCCGTTGATCCTGGTGGTCGACGATTCCATCACCGTGCGCCGCGTGACTCAACGATTGCTCAAGCGCGAAGGTTATCGCGTGGCATTGGCATCCGATGGTCTGGACGCTCTGGAAAAGCTCCAGGAAGAAAAACCCACCGTCGTGCTGTCTGACATCGAAATGCCGCGCATGGACGGTTTTGACCTGGCCCGTAACATCCGTGGCGATGCCAAGCTGCGTGACCTGCCTATCATCATGATCACCTCGCGTATTGCCGGCAAACACCGTGAACACGCCAAGGAATTGGGTGTAGACCACTACCTGGGCAAGCCCTATTCCGAGGAAGAGCTGCTTGGTCTGGTGCGCGGTTACTGCGCAAAAACGGTCGAGGTTTAGACCGTTTTTCGAACCACCGCGTAGCGTTGCAATGTCAACGCACGCGCTTGGGCATGGTCCACGATGGGCGTTGGGTAGTTCTTGCTCAGCTCCACACCCACTGCCATGCGTTCCAAGGCGCCCAGCTTCCACGGCGCGTGGATCTGCTTGGCGTTCAGACCCGCAAGCTGTGGCAGATAACGCTTGATGAACTTGCCCTGGGCATCAAACTTCTCGCTTTGGTTGATTGGGTTGAAGATGCGAAAGTAGGGCTGTGCATCGCAGCCACTGGAACTGACCCACTGCCAGCCACCGTTGTTGGCCGATAGATCAAAGTCATTCAACTTCTCCGCGAAATAACCCTCCCCCCAGCGCCAATCAAGCCCTAAATGCTTGACCAAAAAGCTGCCGGTGACCATGCGCAGCCGGTTGTGCATATAGCCCGTCTGGTTGAGCTGGGCCATGGCCGCATCGACCAAAGGGTAACCAGTCGCGCCTTGGCACCAAGCTGCGAAGAGACCCTGCGCGTGTTCTCCCTGCTCCCATTGAATCGCGTCGTACTCAGGCTTGAATGCGCTCTGAGCGACATGCGGAAAATTGGCCAGCACCTGGAAGTAAAAATCGCGCCAGATCAACTCGCTCAGCCACACAGCCGCGCCAGCACTGCCGTCCAATTGGCGTTGAAGTGCCAGGCCCACCAGTTGCCTGATCGACACCGTGCCGAAGCGCAGGTGCACGCTCAGATAACTCGGCCCTTTGACCGATGGAAAGTTGCGAGTCTCTTCGTAACGGTCCATACGCTCCCAAAAATCGTCAACCAGCGTGCGGGCCCCACTGGTGCCCGGTGTTATGCCCAACGCCTGAAGGTTGGTGGACTCAAAACCAATCGATTCGAGGCTGGGTACATTGCAGGCATAGCGCGATGGCCGCTCTGCCAATGCGTGCCCATGGGGCTCGCTGGCATGTTGCGCAGGTGGCACATCGCCCAGGCGCGCCAACCAGGCTCGCTTATAGGGTGTGAACACGCCATAAGGCGTGCCGGTTTGGGTCAACACCTCGCGGCGCTCGAAAATCACGTGGTCCTTGACCGTCACAAACTCGATATGCTGCTCGTCCAAGGCGGCTTTTACCGACTGGTCGCGGGCAATGGACTGCGGCTCGTAATCGTGCGCTGCAAACACAGCACCAACGCCAAGCGCAGTGGCAAGCGTCGGTATGGCGTCTTGGGCCCACGCGTGGAGAACAATCAAGCCCGCGCCGGGTTTGCCGGCCAGCTTGCGCAAGCTAGTGTCCAATTCCACCAACGATTCACGGATGAACTCCACCCGTCGATCCGTGCGTGGCAGTCCGTCCAAAATCGCCCGGTCCAGCACAAACACGCAGTGCACCTGCGTGCAGCTCTGCAGTGCCGCACTCAGTGCAGCGTTGTCTTGTACGCGCAGGTCGCGTCGAAACCATACCAAACCGTTGTCAAATTCTTTGTCCATGGCTACCGTTAAAATCAAATGATGTCCGGCGATTCTGCACCCTTCAACCTCACGAATCACTTTCTGATCGCAATGCCGGGGCTGGAAGACGCGATATTTTCCAAGAGTGTGATTTATGTGTGTGAACACACCGCCCGCGGTGCGCTGGGTCTGGTGATCAATAAACCGGCCGAACTGAAAATGCTGGCTCTGTTTGGCAAGATCGACCTGCCATTGCAGCGCCGCGACCTGACCGACAAACCGGTCTTTCAGGGTGGACCGGTGCAGACGGAACGCGGCTTTGTGCTGCACGAATCGGTATTCACCGACAGCGAAAAGCCGGCGCAGCCCCTGTATGCTTCTACGATGGCCATTCCTGGCGGGCTGGAGATGACCACGTCCAAGGACGTGCTCGAAGCCCTGTCCAGCGGCTGCGGCCCCCGCCGTGTTCTGGTCTCGCTGGGCTACTCGGCCTGGGGCGAGGGCCAGTTGGAAACTGAATTGGGTGAAAACAGCTGGCTCACGGTAGATGCTGACCAGACCGTCATCTTCGACACGCCGGTAGAAGAGCGCTACGACAAGGCGCTGGCCTTGCTGGGCCTGCAAGCCTGGATGATCTCCACACAGGTGGGCCACGCATGAGCGCCGCACCGGTTGCTTCTGTTTCTGCGGCTGTGGTGCCCACTCTCCAAACATTCCTGGCCATCGATTTCGGCATGAAGCGCACCGGGGTGGCAGTGGGCAACCGCATGCTGCGCACCGCACAGTCGGTAGGTACCGTCAAGGCCGAAGGCGATGCGCGTTTTGCACTGATAGAAAAACACCTCAAAGATTGGCAGCCCGACGCTCTGGTGATCGGGGTGCCCTACCACCCTGACGGCGCACCGCATGAGAACACGGCGCGCGCCCAAAAGTTTGGCCGCCAGTTGCATGGCCGCTTCAAGTTGCAGGTGTTTGAAGTAGATGAGCGCTACAGCACGACCGAGGCCATAGCGTCCGGCGCGCGCGATGCCGACGCTGCATCGGCCTGCATCATTTTGGAACAGTTTTTGAGGAGTTTGCCGTGAGTACATTGACGAGTGCCGACGGGCCGTCCCAAGGCGCGAGCACCCCCTCGGGGGCCAGCGAAGGTCGCGCAGCGACAAGCGTGGGGGCATTGTTTCTGGATGCGCAAGCGCTCTACAGCGAGCTGCTGCGAGGCGTGCATTTGATGAGCAGTACCAATACCCGCCTGGTTGGCATTACATCGGGTGGCGCGTGGTTGGCTGAGCGCCTGCAACTGGACATGAAATTGCCGGGCCAAGCCGGGAAAATTTCATCGGCCATGCACCGTGATGATTTCGCCCAACGCGGCCTCTCCAGTGGCGGCCAGACCGTGCTGCCGTTCGATGTGAACGGCGCCGACATCCTGATCCTGGACGACGTGCTCTACACCGGCCGCACGATACGCGCGGTCATCAATGAACTGTTTGACTACGGCCGCCCGGCCAGCGTCAAGCTCGCGGTGCTGGTTGATCGAGGCGGGCGCGAGCTGCCGGTGCAGGCGGACTTTGCTGCAGCACGTGTTTCACTAGCTGCCAACCAATCCTTGGCCCTCGCCCGCAGCGAATCCGGCGTGTTTAGCTTCGACGTAAAGGAAGTCCGAGATGTATAGCCCCCACGTTCACCACTTCGTGTATTCACTGCCACGCGAGGGGGCGCACGCATCCCTTGGAGCGGCCCGACGTGAGGCATAACATGCTCTACAAACGCAACCCCCAACTCAACAAACACGGCGAGCTTGTCCATCTGCTGTCGGTCGAAGGCCTGCCCAAAGCCACCCTGACCCACATCCTCGACACCGCAGCCAACTTCGTCTCCGTCAACGACCGCGAGGTGAAGAAGGTACCACTCTTGCGCGGTAAGAGCGTGTTCAACCTCTTTTTTGAGAACAGCACCCGCACCCGCACCACGTTCGAGATCGCGGCCAAGCGGCTGTCGGCCGATGTCATCAACCTCGACATCGCGCGCTCGTCGGCCTCCAAGGGCGAATCGCTGCTGGACACCATCGCCAACCTCAGCGCCATGGCCGCCGACATGTTTGTCGTGCGCCACAGTGAATCGGGCGCGCCCTACTTGATCGCGCAGCATGTGGCACCCCATGTGCACGTCATCAACGCCGGTGACGGCCGCCATGCCCACCCCACACAGGGCCTGCTAGACATGTTCACGATCCGGCACTTCAAGAAAGATTTTTCCAACCTCACGGTAGCCATCGTGGGCGACGTGTTGCATTCCCGTGTGGCCCGCTCCGACATCCACGCGCTGACCACGCTGGGCGCGGCCGAGGTGCGCGTCGTCGGCCCCAAGACGCTGATCCCGTCCGACCTGTCGCACATGGGTGTGCGCGTCTGCCACACGCTGGAAGAGGGCATCAAGGGCTGCGACGTCATCATCATGCTGCGCCTGCAAAACGAACGCATGAGCGGCGCGCTGCTGCCATCGATGCACGAGTTCTTCAAGAGCTTTGGCCTGACGCCCGAGAAGCTGTTGTTGGCCAAACCGGACGCCATCGTTATGCACCCCGGCCCGATCAACCGTGGCGTGGAGATCGACTCTGCGGTGGTGGACGGCAAACAAAGCGTGATCCTGCCGCAGGTGACCTTCGGCATCGCCGTGCGCATGGCGGTCATGAGCATCGTCGCCGGTAACGAAGCCGATTCCCGAGGCAGCAAATGATGACGACTCAAAAAACACTGATCAAAGGCGGCCAGGTCATCGATCCAGCGAGTGGCTATAAAGAAAATGCCGATGTAGCCCTCGTCGGATATGAAGTTGTAGCTATAAAAAACATAGCGTCTGATTTCACCCCCGACACCACCATAGACGCCACCGGCTGCATCGTCATGCCTGGCCTGGTCGATCTGGCCGTGCGCCTGCGTGAGCCGGGGCAAGAGCACGCGGGCATGCTGGCGTCTGAAATGGCCGCGGCAGTCGCGGGTGGCGTCACCACCGTCGTCTGCCCGCCCGACACCGAGCCGGTGCTGGACGAAGCCGGCCTGGTGGAGATGCTGCGCCACCGCGCCGAGCTGCTAAAGCAGGCCCGCCTGTTCCCGCTGGGCGCGCTGACCCGCAACCTCGAAGGCGAAGTGCTGACCGAGATGCTGCACCTGACGCAAGCCGGTTGCATTGGCTTCAGCCAGGCCGAAGTGCCGATGGCCAACACACAAGCCACGCTGCGCGCGCTGCAATACGCCAGCACCTTCGGCTACACCGTGTGGCTGCGCCCGCAAGAGCTGTACCTGGGCAAGGGCGTGGCGGCCAGCGGCCCGCTGGCCACGCGCATGGGCTTGGCGGGCATTCCGGTGGCGGCCGAGACGATTGCGCTGCACACCATCTTCGAGCTGGTGCGCTCCACGCAAGCCCGTGTGCACCTGTGCCGCATCAGCAGCGCGGCCGGTGTTGCCTTGGTGCGCCAGGCCAAGGCGGAGGGTCTGCCGATTACCTGCGATGTCAGTATCAACTCGCTGCACCTGACCGACCTGGACATGGGCTACTTCGACAGCCGCATGCGCCTGACCCCGCCGCTGCGCCAGCAGCGCGACCGCGACGCACTGCGCGCCGGTCTGGCCGATGGCACGATTGACGCACTGGTGTCCGACCACACACCGGTCAAGGAAGACGGCAAGGCGCTGCCGTTTGCCGAGGCCGAACCCGGCGGCACCGGCCTGGAGCTGCTGCTGAGCCTGGCACTCAAATGGGCGCAGGACAGCGGCATTGCGCTGGAGCAAGCCCTGGGCACGGTGACCAATCGCCCAGCCAGCGTGGTCGGCTCCGCCTTTGGCACATTTGCCGCAAGCGCCGGGCGCCTGGTGGTGGGCGGCGCGGCAGACATTTGCGTGTTCGATCCCACAGCCGCCTGGACGGTGGAGGCATCCGCCCTGCGCAGCCAGGGCCAGCACACGCCGTTTGGCAGCTACGAACTACCGGGTCGCGTGCGCGCCACCTTTGTCGGCGGCCACCTTGCTTATCAAGCCTGAGGGTAAGCCGCCATCCTTGACCCGCTGCATTCGCAAACCATGAAACGCCTGCGCGCCTGTTGGCGCTTGGTCCGGGTGGTGCTGCACATCCTGGGCGGCGTCTGGACCGTCTACACGGTGGTGCCGCGCATGTCCACAACGCAACGACATGCGCGAGTTCGTGCCTGGTCGCTCGACATGCTGGAGTGCTTGGCGATCAAACTCGTTGTCAGAGGCAACCCGCCGGTACACGGCCCTATGTTGTTGGTGGCCAACCATACTTCGTGGGTCGATATCGCGGTTGTGCACGCCACGCGCCATTGCCGCTTCGTCTCCAAAGGCGAGGTCGCCCACTGGCCCATGGTCTCCACGCTGGCCAGTGCGGCCGACACGCTGTACATCACCCGCGAATCGCGCCGCGACGCCATGCGTGTGGTGCACCAGATGGCCCAGTGCCTGCGCGATGGCGATGTGCTGGCCATCTTCCCGGAAGGCACCACGGGTGATGGCTCCACTCTGTTGCCTTTCCACGCCAACCTGCTGCAGGCCGCCATTGCAGCCCATGCGCCCGTGCAGCCCGTGGCCCTGCAGTTTATGGATGCCGTCACGGGCCGAATCAGCTTTGCGCCCTGCTACATAGGTCACGACACGCTGTGGCAATCGCTGTGGCGCACGGTGTGTGCGGACAACGTGGTGGCAGTGGTGCAGTACGGCACGCCCGAGCTTGCACAAGGGCGCGACCGCCGGGCGTGGGCGGCCGATTTGCGCGAGACGATTGCGGCGCTGCGCGGCACCGGCGCGTAGCCACCAGTGTCTGCAATAGCCTAAAAATACCCAATAGGGGGTTGTTGAGTAGCTTTCTAAGTAAAATCGGGCTCTAGCCCTCGTAGAATATGTGTAGTACGCTATATATTTAATAGCTATGGATCAGCCATAGCAAGCCAAAAACATATCCACCGCCGACTCCACCACCTGCTGTTGAATGTCCGCAGGCAGCGTCGGCTGCCCCATGGTGATCTGCGGCCAGAACGCAAAGCTCTTGACCAGCCCCTGCAACTGGTGCGCGGCAAACACGGGGTCGGACAGCTTTAGCTTGCCATGGGCCACCGCAGCGCGCAGCCATAGCGTGACGCCTTCCACCAGCCACCCATCAGCATCGAAGACCTGCCGCCCATCAAGGGCGTGATCCTGTCGCACGACCACTACGACCACCTGGACGAAAACGCCATCCTGCGCCTGGCCGCCAAGACCGAATTCTTCCTGACGCCGCTGGGCGTCGGCGACCGCCTGATCGCCTGGGGCGTGCCCGCCCGCAAAGTGCAGCAGTTGGACTGGTGGCAATCGGCCACACGCGGGGGCGTGGAATTTGTGGCCACACCGGCGCAACACTTCTCCGGCCGCGGCCTGCGCGACGGAAACCAGACGCTGTGGGCATCGTGGGTGATGCGTGGCGCTGACGGCATGCGCATCTTCTTCAGCGGCGACAGCGGCTACTTTGACGGCTTCAAAGCCATCGGCGACAAATACGGCCCCTTCAACATCACGCTGATGGAAACCGGCGTCTACGACAAGATGTGGCCCTACGTGCACATGCAGCCAGAAGAGACGCTGCAAGCCCACATCGACCTGCGCGGCAAGTGGCTGCTGCCCATCCACAACGGCACCTTTGATCTGGCCATGCACACCTGGCACGAACCGTTTGACCGCATCACCGCGCTGGCCAAAGCCAAAGGCGTGGCCATCACCACACCGCGCATGGGGGAGCCGCTGGAGGTGCGCCAGCCGCACGTGGGCTCGGCCTGGTGGCTGACGGTGGATGGGCAGCGGGCGCTGGCGGGTGCTATGCCGGTGGCGAGCAAGCCTTAAGTAAAACCGGGTCGTAGCCTTCGCGGAATAAGCGTAGACCGCTATCAATTACGTAGCGTATGCCGGACGGTTCCTGGCGTAAACTGTCCGCTGACCACAACCCGGAGACTCCGCCATGATCCTCG
>JANXVI010000003.1 GCA_025351745.1 Rhodoferax sp. | reverse complement strand
TATGGTCGCGTCGATTCCATCCAGTGCAGTTTCACAAGGCAATTCCCCGCGTGCGGGTAGCGACGCCGGCGCCGTCGCCCTGCAGGCTCAATTGACCCGTTGCGAACGCCAGTTGGGCGATTGGGAAGCCTGCGCATCCAGCAAAACGCCCGAGGGCCACAAGATCATCGAAAACCTGCGGGCGCGGATCGGGACTCTGGAATCCAAAATTGCCGGTAGTGGCAAGGACGCTGATCCGGCAGACGCTGCCGATAGGGCGCGGCCTGTTGATGCGACGGGCGCTATGCGGCGGGCCAATCAAGCCATGGGATCGACGGCAGTGGGCAGCCTGCTCAATGTGTTTGCCTGATAGTGTGCTATATATTTGATAGCTGCTAACCCAATTTATTCGAGGGCTAGCGGCCAGAATCCCATAAGGAGTTCTGCAGAAACCGCCTCAATTGCTTCAATCCTTACCCCAGCGCCAGCTGGGTGGCTCACCCTTGAGATAGCAGATGCCGACCAGCACAACAGTCAGCCCGGCAACGTACAGGGGAAATAGCATGGTGTTTGTTTTGGGTGGGAAGATGATGGTGCCCAGTGCAAGTAACACTGCGAATACGGCGAGCACTACCCAGCCCTGCCAGGCGCTAGGCATGCCCCAACCCCAACCGTAGCGTTTGGCGGGGAACCAGTAATCGGGTTTTGTGTTGGCCATGGAAGCTCCTTTGTGCGTAGAGGATTGTGCCCTGCGCGGTACCCAATAGGAAGGCCCATATCTGAAGATTGAATGAAACGCCAATTCGGGTTGGTGATCCTCAACTCGGTTACCCTCGTGTACTGCTTTCCGACGGTGCACCATGTTCAATCAATTCCTCTCCAAGAAGTTTATCGTCGTCCTTGCAGTCAATGTGGTGCTCGCGATCCTGGCCGTACAAGTGCTGGGCAACGCCGCTGGCTGGCTCGCAATTACGTCACGGGCGCGTGCGGGCTTTGTGCTCGGGGACGGCATTCCCTTCCTGCAGTTTATGGCGTTTGCCACCTTGCTCGAACAGGTCATGTGGACGCTGGCGCGCCGCAGCGCCGACCCCAAGGCCACGACACGCATTCCGCGGTTGGCGCTGCAGATCATCACATTCGTGATTTATGTTGTACTGTTCTCGTCGGCGATCAACCTCGTGTTCGACAAATCGGTGGCGACGATTCTCGGTGCCTCCGGGATCATCGGCCTGGTCATGGGCTTTGCCTTGCGCGGGTTGGTGTCCGACATCTTTTCGGGCATTGCGTTGCAGATCGATGCCTCCCTGACACCCGGCGATTGGCTGGACTTTCAATACCGCGGCCGCGACCTCTCTGGCAAGCTGCTCGATATCGCCTGGCGCACCGTTGTGATTGCCGATACCTCCGAGAACATCGTGATCATCCCGAACGGCGAGTTCGCGGCCATCATGGTCACCAACCGCTCGCGTCCGAGCAACGTGTCGGAATACAGCACGACCATTGAACTGGACTGCGAGCACGACGAAAAACGCGTCATTGCCATCCTGGAGACGGCGGTTGAGCGCGCGATGCTGGAAGGTGTGCTGACACGGCCCGCGCCCTACATCCGCGTCGCCAGTGTCAAGGATGGCGTCGTCACGTACCGCATGCTGTTTTGCCTGGAGGTGGGCCGTGTTTCGCCGACTAAGGCGCGGCATGTGGTGCTGTATTACGCACTCCAATTTCTTAAAACAGCGGGTATTCCCGTCACCCACGTGCAGCGCAACGAAGTTTCCCGACCGCGAGCGATCGGCCAGCTCCACTTTGACCAGCCCGCTGCGCGTCTGCACATGTTGTCTGGCGTGCCATTCCTGTCCATCCTGTCGCCGCGCGATGTTGCGGCAGTTGCAGAAGAAGTGATCAGCGCACGCCTCATCAAGGGGCAGCGCTTGCTCGTCGCGGGCGAGCCGGGAGACAGCATGTTCGTCGTGTCTGAGGGCAGCCTCGATGTAGTGATCGAATCCGAAGCCGGCCCCGTGACGGTGGGGCAGTTGTGGCCGGGCGACTGCTTGGGAGAAATGTCCCTCTTCACCGGCGCACCGCGCTCGGCAACGGTAATTGCCCGCGAGCCGACGGTGACTTTCGAAGTGCGCAAAGACACAATGGGCCGTATTTTTGAACAAAACGCCGCTCTCGTCGAACGCGTGGCGCAAATGATTGCCGAGCGGCAGAAGGCCAATGAGTCCGCGCTGCAGAAGCCGGGCGACGTGGTTGAGCAGCGTGCCGAGGCGCGCAGCATCCTCTACCGCATCCGGGATTTCTTTCGCCTGAGTTCTGGCGCCGACCCCGCATAGGCCTTTGTCCTTACTAACCCGTTACCTGGATGGTGCGCTGAAGGCACAGCTATCCAAGAGAATGACACCCGGCGGCGTTCGGCTTGAGGACGTGATTCGCTCAGGCGTTTGCCATTCCGACAGTGCGGTTGGCGTGTATGCGCCGGATGCCGAGAGTTACACAGTTTTTCGCGAACTTTTTGATCCTATTCTGCAGAATTTTCAGGCACCCGCGCGGCCGCTGGGCCAAGACTTGGCGTGCCTGAATCCGGCGGCTGTTGTGTCTACCAGAATCCGGGTCGCGCGCAATCTCGCAGGCTATGCATTTACCGCAGGCATGTCGCGGCTTGAGCGATTGCGCGTAGAGGCCAAGATCGTGCGCGCCTGCGGCGAATTGGCGACGCACTTCCCAGGCTGGATCACAGCGATCGCGGACATACCGAGCCACCGGTTGGACTCTCTGGTTACCAGGCGCCTTGCGTTCGGCCCGCACGACAAATACATGGCCGCGGCGAACATTCACGCGGACTGGCCCATTGGCAGAAGTGTCTTCAACACGCGTAGAAAGCAGCTCTTTATCTGGATCAATGAGGAAGACCATTTACGCGTTTCGGTGGTC
>JANXVI010000462.1 GCA_025351745.1 Rhodoferax sp. | reverse complement strand
GGGTGGCTGCAATTTGAGATGTTTATTCCGCAAAAGGTGACAAATGTCACATTCGAGTGATTTCGTACGGGTTCGTGTAAAAAAACCTGACACATGCGCGCAACGCACATGCGTACAGTTAAAACCATGCAGTGTGGCCATAGGGGCCTTCGCTGTATCAAGGTACTTTTAAAGGACACCATGAAAAATCGCAACAAATCCCGCCAAGCGGGTTTCACACTGGTGGAAATCGCCATTGTCTTAGTCATCATTGGTCTTCTGTTGGGCGGTGTGCTCAAAGGCCAAGAAATGATCGAAAACGCCAAGATCAAGAGCATCACTAACGACATGAAAGCGATTCAAGCTGCTTACAACGGCTACATCGACCGTTACAAGGCTATCCCCGGTGATGAAACTGCAGCCACCATGTTGGCACGCGGCTGGGCTTCTTCTGCGGCTGCTGGCGGTGGTAATGCGAACGGTGCGCTGTTGATCACTTCTGCCCAAGCATTTACCAACGGCGGCGAGCAGCGCCCATTCTGGCGTGCCTTGCGCGCATCCGGTTTGGTCGCGGGTGATCCTACGGGCGCAGCCGGTGTAGCGGGCTTGCCCCGGCATGCGGGTGGCGGTTTGTTGGCCGTTGTATCCGATCCTGCAGGCGGTGGTATTTACGGCCAGGGCGGTGTGCAAGTGTGTGTGGCAGGTCTCACCACCAAGCAAGCGGCCGGCATTGACTCGCTTGTCGACGGCGCCCTTCCTGCCACCCAGATAGGTAACAACTTGGGTTCGGTCCGCGGTGAAACCAATGCCACCAACCCATGGCCACCTATCAATGGGGCTCCTGCAGGGGTTGCTTACAGTGAGGCGACGACAACGACCTGGACGCTGTGCATGCCCATCTAAGCCACAATGAAAAGACCGTTGGAGTCGGGCTAGATACCAAAAATCCCGCTTCGGCGGGTTTTTTGCTCAAATCGCTTCTTTATTCCATTGGACGAAAGATTAGGAGCAAAATAGGCCATCAGCCCTCATAGAACTTGCGTACTTAGCTATCATTTTTGCAGCATTCTTTGTGTACCACTCCATGAACTACAGCAAGACAGTTTCTCTGCTCAAGCGCTCGCAAAACACTGGCTTCACGCTGGTGGAAATGGCGGTGGTTGTGGTCATCATCGGTATCCTGATGGCCATGGGGCTGGCCACGGCGAACAGCTACATGCAAAACACGCAACGAGCGACGACCAAAGACCGGGAAGACTATGTGCGCGACGCACTGGTTGCCTATTTCACCGCCAACCACAGGCTCCCATGCCCTGACAACGGAAGCAATGTAGGCAACACGGGGCGCGACGGCGTCGAGGACCGCGTTGTGGGCGGCGCCAATCCGGTTGTGACGTCTGGCTGTGTAACGGCACTAGGAACCGTTCCCTATCTCACCATTGGCATCGCGCGGGAAAAGGCCTTAGACGCCTATGGCAACTTCATCACCTATCGACTCGACACGACCCGCAACTGGCATTTGACCTCAACCTTTCCTTCGCAGGCCCTTCCCAATCCTCCGAATCCGTTTGTCCCATGCAGTCCTCCGGGCATCATTGGACCGCCGGTGGCTGGTCTTTCGGTGTTTTCGGCGCCAGCCGTGCAGCAAACCAACGTGGCCGCTGTCGTGCTGATCGCCCACGGACCCAATGGCTTGGGTGCATGGAACCAGGGCACCACGAACGCCTCGCGCAATACGCTACCCGCCATTGCTGGGGAACAAGGCAATACGGTTGCTGCTCCAGCTGCGCCCGCGGGTTATCGGGCTTATGTTTATTCGGACTCGGCGGCAGCGCCTTTTGACGATGTCGTGCAACAAATGGGGTTGGCAGATATACAGATGGTCATGCAAAAGATAGGACGAAGAGATATATGCAACTAATTTCCAAGCAGCGCTCGATGGCGCTCAAGGCCAACAGGCTTTCACTGGCGCGCCGCAACCGCGGCTTCACCCTGGTTGAAATTGCCATCGTGCTGGTGATCATCGGCCTGATTTTGGGTGGCATCCTCAATGCCCAATCCGTGATCCGCAATGCGCAAACCAAGGACAGCATCAAGGCGCTGACCGACATGAGCACGGCCGCGCAGCAGTTCAACGACCGCTACGGCATGTGGCCCGGGGACTACAGCAATGCCGTGGCCAGCTTGCCGGGATTAGGCTGCGCCAATGGCAATGGCAATGGTCAAGTCAACACGGCTGCAGAGTCCACCTGCGCGACCGAGCAATTGATACGGGCTGGCATGCTCAAAGGTACAGCGGGCAGCCCCCTCATTCTGCGGGGAAGCACCTTTTCGGTAACGGGCGCTACGGCGGTCTTGACGGGCCTGACGGCTGCCAGTTTTCCAGCACCGAACAATTGGATCAACGTGGTCCGCGTAACCAACATCGACTGCGATATTGCTGTGCAAATGGACCGCGCCGTCGATGACGGCAACACCAATACCGGTAATTTCCGCACGACCAACGGAGTGTGCGGCGCTACCGGCAACACCCAATCCGAGACCATTGCGGTAGCCAATGCGGTTTTCCGGCTCAACTGAGCTTGTTCCGCCAGCGCTTAGTCCTCTTACCGGTGCTTTGCGCTGATTACTGAATCGGGTAAGTTAGCCCAAACGCGTACACCGTTGACGTGCCTAGGGGGCTAGCTATCGTCACTTTAAACGTCCCAGTGGCCGTTCTACCACCTCCTGCATAACACCCCACGTCGGGAGGGACCGGTGGTGAGGTAGTAGCAGCCACAATGGCGATAGGAATAG
>JANXVI010000407.1 GCA_025351745.1 Rhodoferax sp. | reverse complement strand
CTGGACCCGCGCCATCGGCTTCACCACCACCACGGCTTCCATGTTTATCACACGTGAATCCGGAAATTCGTAAAAAACCCATACAAATCAACCACTTGCTATCACATGGCTGCAAAACACTGGATTCCTGAGGCACTGCGGGGCTTGGCCGAAAGCCTGGCGCCGGTGCCGCACGAGATCAACGAGATCGACTGGAAAGCCAGACTCTCAGACAAAAGCGCCCGGCTGGCCGAGCACTTGATGGCCTTTGCCAACCACCCCGGTGGTGGCACGCTGGTGTTTGGGGTGGACGACGATGGCGCCGCACATGGCATCACGGCTGAAGAGGTGGCTACTGTGGTGGGCACCTTGACCAATTTGGGGCGGGACGCGGTGGAGCCACCCTTGGCGTTGGACCATGCAGCCGTCGAGTTTGGCGGTAGCAATGTCCTGTTGATTCGCGTGCCAGAGCAGTCTGTCAAACCGGTGCACCGCAGGGGCAAGTCGATTGAAGAAACGTGGATTCGCTCTGGCGGCACCACGCGCAAGGCTTCGCGCCAAGAGGTTGGCGCATTGATGTTGCACAGCCCGACGCCCCGGTGGGAAGACTTGCGCGCTTCCCCCTTGGTGTCGCTGGCCGATGTGCAGCGCATGCTGGACCTGGACGCCATTGCCAAGCTATTGCAACGCCCACTGCCAGAGGATGAGCAAGACCTTGCCCGTTGGCTTATCGACGAGAACATGGTCGTGCCTGAGGGGCGTGGCTTCTACGTGACGAACTTTGGTGCGATTGCTGCGGCCCGCAAGCTGGGTGATTTTCCGCCGCTGGATCGTAAGGGCATTCGTCTCATCCGCTACCGGGGCACCAACAAGGTCAACACCATTGATGAGTTGCCGGGTCAGCGTGGCTATGCGGTGGGTTTTGAAGGGCTGGTGACGCACCTGAAACGCGTGTTACCGCACTCTGAGGTGATTCAGCAGTCGCTGCGGACAGAGGTGTCGCTTTACCCCGAGATAGCCTTGCGGGAGCTGATTGCCAACGCACTGATTCACCAGGATTTTTCTGTCAGCGGTGCCGGGCCTATGGTCGAAATTTACGATGACCGCATCGAGATAACCAACCCCGGCACACTATTGCCCAGCAAGAAGCCAGACCGGTTGATCGGCACGACGCCCGAGTCACGCAATGAAAAGTTGGCGTCATCATTTCGCAGGTTTCGCATTTGTGAGGAGCGGGGCACCGGCTTTCAAAAGGTTATCAGCGCCATTGAGCTGTTTTGCTTGCCGCCCTTGCTGCTCACCCCACATGAAAATGCCTTTCGCGTGACCATTGGTGCCCCCAGAAAGTTTGCAGACATGGCGGTTCAAGAGCGCATTGAGGCGTGTTACCAGCACGCCGTTTTGCAGTACCTCTCCAGCCAGCCGTTGACGAACACGACGCTACGCGAGCGGTTCAAGCTGCACGACAAACACCGCAACCAAATCACCAACTTGATCAGCGATGCGGTGGATGCCGGGCGTATCAAACGCAAGGATGTTGGCAGCGGGAAGAAGTTTGCCGAATATGTGCCGTATTGGGTTTGAGCAGGTCAAGGCCCGGCCCGAGCTGGCGCAGACCGGGGTGTACCTGCTGCTGGGGCCGCGCCCGGACGGCGAGGGCGACATGCTCTACGTGGGCGAGGGCGACCCCATCCGCCCCCGGCTGGAGAGCCACTATGCGCAAAAGGATTGCTGGACCCGCGTCATCGGCTTCACCACCACCACGGCCGGGTACCCTGGCGGCCGGGTGTAGGCGGCATAATCCCAACCAGAGAACACCATGATCAGCCTCATCGAACAACACCGCCCCGAAGTTGCCGCATTGTGCAACCGCTTTGGCGTGCAGAGTTTGGATGTGTTTGGCTCGGCGGCCGATGGTGCTTTTGACGTGGCGCGCAGCGACATCGACTTTTTGGTGGAATTCAGCCCGGAACATTCAGGCAGTCTCTTTCACCGCTACTTCGGGCTACAAGAAGCATTGGAGAACGTGTTTCATCGCAAGATTGATCTTGTGTCGGCCAGCGCGTTGAGCAACCCGTATTTCATTGCGGCAGTGAACCAATCGCGCCAATCCGTCTATGCATCCGCGCGCACCCAAGCTGCTTGAAGACATCCGCAGCGCGGCGGACTTTGTCAAAACTGCAACCGATGGGTTGGCACTGCAACAGTTCAAGCAAAACCGCATGCTGCGCCAGGCCGTGGAGCGCAACTTCGAGATCATCGGCGAGGCCATTCGCCGCCTGGAAAAAGACGACCCCGACACTGCCGCACGGATCACCGGATACCGCCGCATCATCGCGTTTCGCAATGTGTTGATCCACGGTTACGACGTGATCGACCCGGCCATCGTTTGGAGCGCCGTCGAAGTTGACCTGGCGCCTTTGTTGGTGGATGTTCAGGCGCTGCTGAAAAGCGTGGGTTGAAGGCCTTGCAGGCGGGCCTGCCACTGCTGGACTTCAGCCCCATGTTGGGGCGAGGGCGGCGCATCTACATTGGTGGAATCCATGCCGCAATGGGGCGGGACTATCGGCCCCTGGCGGCCGTGTTCGAAAAAATTATCGTGCGCTCGAAGCAGCGCGCTGCTGCCAAAACGCCGTAAAGCTTTCCTGCGCGGCTGGTGCTTTGGCTGTAGCGGTTGCAGCAAACGGGGCGCGAATTCCTTCCACCGCAGATGACGTTTTGGCAGAAATCCGAAGCGCGGCCTTGCATGCAGCCACGGTGCGGCTGCGCAGGTACGGGTTGGATTCTTTGATTACTGGCTGTGTAGCTTCTCTTGTAGCCATACCTTGATAAGCGATTGGTAGGGCACATCTCGGGCGTTGGCCGCCACTTTCAGAGAGTCCAGCAGATGCTGCGGCAACCGCAGCGAAATGGTTTTGGTGGTGGGCTTCAAGTTCGGCAGCGTAGCCTTCTTCGCCTTGGACCAGTCCAGGTGGTCGGTGGAGTCGTGCGAT
>JANXVI010000355.1 GCA_025351745.1 Rhodoferax sp. | reverse complement strand
CACGACCATGGTGTCTCCCGACATCCGGGCTGGCATGGCGCTGCTGGGTGCCGCACTGTGTGCTACCGGAAAAAGCACAGTGCAAAACGCCAACATGATCGAACGCGGCTATGAGCGCGTAGAAGAAAAATTGCTGTCCCTGGGCGCACGGATCAGCCGCCGTGCTTGAGGCGATGGCACACGTTGGGGCAACGCTGCAGGAGTTGGGCATTGCACCGCACTGGATAGAGGCCCGCAAGCTGGTAGCGCACCGTGAGCCACCGTCATTGGTGGTGGCCCACACAGGGTTGGCCGGGCGTGAGTTTCTGCTCACGCCACAGGCCGCAGCCGCCTGGTTGTCCATGCAACGACAGGCGCGCGCGGACCAGATCACGCTGGCATTGGTGTCAGCGTTTCGCAGCGTTGCGCGCCAGCGCGAGATTATTTTGGAGAAGCTGGACCAAGGCCTGTCGATTGACACCGTGCTGGAGTCGGTGGCGCCACCTGGCTTCAGTGAGCACCACACCGGGCGCGCCATCGACATCGGGACTTCCGAAGACAGCGCGCTAGAGGAAGTGTTTGAGACTACGCCAGCTTTCCAGTGGCTGACCCGGTGCGCTGCGGGCTTCGGTTTCCGCATGTCCTTCCCGCGCGATAACCCGAGCGGCTTTGTGTTCGAGCCATGGCACTGGTGCTACCACGAAGACCCTGTTTAGGGCCTTTTCAACTGGGGTTTTTGAACGACCGATTGCCACAGCGCATCCAAAATGCGCTCTTGCCACACGGAATAGGCCGAGTAGCGGCCCCTGTTTTTATCGGGGTCCGCGCTGACTCCGCCGATTGCAAAGACCACGCCATTGCGGGTCAGCGGGTCGAAGATGAATCCGGACTCCAGTCCGTAGGCAAAGCCCAAGTGCCCGACGCCCGTCAAGCCACCCTGTGCGATAAAGCGGTCGCCGGTTGATGGCCCGCTAGTATCCACAAACTGTTGCATGCCCAGCCCCCAGGCATGGAACTCACCACTCAGGGTGTCGCCGTTGTCCTGGTTGGGGTTCTTACGCCATTGAGGCTGCAGCATGGCTTCAACGGCCTTCTTGCTCAAGATGCGCACACCGTTTACGGAGCCTTGGTCCATTAGCATCTGCATGATCAGGCCCAAGCCCGCCACACTGGTGCGCAGCCCGCCCTGCGGACCAAAGCCCGTTGCGTTGGTGCCGGGTACATAGGCGTCCAGCCCTGCGCGCGGTGTAGGCATCTTTCCTTGGTAGTCATCCACTTGGGGAATCCACGGGCCGTTAGGGTCCCATACCTCGTTGCGACCCTTGCGGTACAGCACTGCGACATGGGCTATGTCGGAAGGGCTCAATGTCTCCGGTGTGAACCCTCCGGCGATCCCGAGCGGCCGCAGCACTGCTGTTTGCATATAGAGGTCAAAGCGCTGCCGCGTGATGGCCTCGATGAGGGTGCCCACCACGCCGAAATTGAGATTGCAATAGGTGAAGTAGCGGCCAGGCGCATGGTCAACTTTGTTATCCGCATTGGCCCAGGTCGCTCCTTGCTTCACGCCCCCAACGACCGGCTGCAATACGCTTTTCAAATGCGTGTCTAGGGGAAAGGAATAACCACCATCGTCCCGCAGCGATGAGGTGTGAGTCAGCAACATGCGGGTTGTGATGGGCACATCGGCAAAGTGCGGATTGCGCACGGAGAAGCCCAAATACTGGCCAACGTCTGCATCGAGATCGAGCAGTCCGGCATCCACCAGACGCATGGCGCCAATGGTGGCCACCAGTTTGGAAACAGACGCCATCCGGTATAGCGTGGCGTGGTCGGCTGCCGCGCCATTGCCCGCGGTTCCACCTGCGATCACCCGTTGCCCGAAATGGCCTTCAAAGACGACCTGGCCACGGCGGATCACCAGCGCAGACAGACTGCTCAGGGGCTGAGCGGCGTCTGAAACGATGCCCTGCAGCGCGCCAGACAGTGCGGGGTTAGCATGATTGGCAGGGTTGGTGGCATGTATGCTCGACATAGCGGTCAGTCCTAGGGTGGCGAGTAGCAAAAGGCGTAATGTTCGCATGGGGATCGTGCCTTAGTAGTGTTGTATATCGGTGAGGCCATGCACCGCCGTGATGCCCAGACCGGGCGCATCACTGAGGTTG
>JANXVI010000302.1 GCA_025351745.1 Rhodoferax sp. | reverse complement strand
CGGCATCGCCAACCCCTTGAGGTGATTGAGCAAATCACCTACCTGCTGTTCCTGCGCCGCCTGGACGATCTGCACACCCTGGAAGAAAACAAGGCCAACCGGCTGAAGAAGCCCATGGAACGCCGCATCTTCCCCGAAGGCTCCGACGCGCGGGGCAGGGCGTACGACAGCCTGCGCTGGAGCCGCTTCAAGAACGAGGCGCCTAGCGAAATGTTTGTCATCGTGGGCGAACACGTCTTCCCCTTCCTGCGCACCCTGGGCTCGGACGATTCCACCTACGCCCACCACATGAAGGATGCCCGCTTCACCATCCCCACGCCCGCGCTGTTGGCCAAGGTGGTGGACCTGCTGGACGCCGTGCCCATGGACAACCGCGACACCAAGGGCGACCTGTACGAATACATGCTGGGCAAGATCGCCAGCGCCGGGCAAAACGGCCAGTTCCGCACCCCGCGCCACATCATCCAGCTGATGGTCGAAATGACCGCCCCCACGCCGCAAGACACCATTTGCGACCCAGCCAGTGGCACCTGCGGCTTCCTCGTGGCGGCGGGCTAATACCTGCGCGACGCGCACCCCACGCTGTTCCACGACGCCAAGCTGAACAAGCACTTCAACCATGCCATGTTCCATGGCTACGACTTCGACAACACCATGCTGCGCATCGGCAGCATGAACATGATGCTGCACGGCGTGGACAACCCGGCCATCACCTACCGCGACTCGCTGGGCCAGGAGCATGGGGCGGAGGAGGGCCGCTACAGCCTGGTGCTGGCAAATCCCCCATTCGCGGGCAGCCTGGACTACGAGAACGTCGCCAAGGATTTGCTGCAGACGGTCAAGACCAAAAAGACCGAGCTGCTGTTTCTGGCCCTGTTCTTGCGCCTGCTCAAACCCGGTGGCCGTGCCCGACGGTGTGTTGTTTGGCAGCAGCACCGCGCACAGGACGCTGCGCCGGATGCTGGTGGAAGACCAAAAGCTCGACGGCATCGTCAGCCTGCCCGGCGGCGTGTTCAAGCCTTACGCGGGCGTCAGCACCGCCATTTTGTTCTTCACCAAGACCAACAGTGGCGGCACGGACAACGTGTGGTTCTACGACATGCAAGCCGATGGCTACAGCCTGGACGACAAACGCCAGCCGCTGGTGGCAGAAGACAAATTGGGCCTCCAGCCCTCGCGGAATGGACGTAACCTGCTATCAAAAGAAGAGCATGCCAAAAACAACCTGCCCGACGTGCTGGAGCGCTGGGCGCAGAGGGAAGGCGCGGAGTGCCAGCGCAGCCGCACCGAACAGAGCTTCTGCATGCCCAAAGCCCACATTGCCGCCAACGGCTACGACCTGAGCATCAACCGCTACAAGGAAGTTGTGCACGCGCAGGTACAGCACCGCGCGCCATCGGAGATATTGGCCGAGCTGGCCAAGCTGGAGGAGGAGATTGCAGTGGGGATGAAGGCGTTGGAGGGCATGCTTGCAAAAGAAGTGTGAGATTCAAATAACTATTACTTGAATTTCTGCAAACAGTTAAACTGCCATTCATGCAAAACCTTAACCTCGAACAGCTCAAAGCCGCCACCGCTGCCGGTGGCGTGACCGGCATCACCCTGCGCGGCGATGGCGCGGCCTTTGTGGTCAGCGTGCAAACCCAGCGCGAGGAGGGCATTTTGGTCACCTCCAAGAAGCAGCCTCGCCGCTTTGCCGACCCCCGCAAAGCCTTGCAGCTGCTGCGCGGCATTGGGCTGAACGAGTGCCGCATCAACGCCACCAATTGGCACCCCGAAGCCCACGCGCTGGAGAAAGTCGCCCGCCCCGACCGCAGCGTCGCCCTCAAAGCCGCCCACGTTGCAGCGCAGGCCGACGCCGACTACGACAAGTGGTTTCGCGCCAAAGTGCAGGAGTCGATTGACGGGTTGGCCGACGGCAGCAACCGCGTCTATTCCCCTGAAGAGTGGAAAGTCATTCGTGAACAGATGCTGGCGCGGTTTAAAACGCGCCAAGCTGCATGAAGGTCCATCTGGAAGTCGGTCGTTCCGAACGCTACAAAAGCAGCTTGCTTGACGTGCATGACTACGTTACGCAAGACACCCCGGATGCCGCGCTGTCACTTTTTCTGCACATTGAAGACCAGGTAGACAGCCTGGCCGACCCCAATTTCCCCCGCCGAATGGGTCGCGTGTCTGGTACCTTGGAGCTGGTGGTGCACCCCAATTACGTGGTTGTTCTTCAGCAAACTGCCACCACGGTGACAGTGCTCAACTTGATGCATGTGGCGCGGCAATACCCATGACACAAGCTTCTTTTTGTGGTGGGCGCCTAGGAGGCAGAGCGTACTGCTTCGTGTCCCCCGCCCGCGTTGCGGGCTCCTCCTTTACCTACGCAGAACGCTCTGCCTCCAAGGCTTCTGGCCCTCGTGGAATGTGCGTGGGTGGCTATCAAAATGAGAGTGATATGAAGGCACGAATGGTTTGGGGGATTGCGGCGGGGATGACGGTTTTGGTGGGGATGTTGAAGTGAGTGCACTCGCTACCGCTCCCATGCGTTTGCTGCTTAATGCCAGCTACAAGGCAAAGCAGCCCGACAACGATGGCGAAATATGGTGTCTCAACCTCGATCAGATTGAGCCCCACAGTGGAAAAGTGCTCTCCAAGCAAATGGTGAACGCGCGAGATGTTGGGCCCTCGACCTATGCCTTTGAGACTGGCACGGTGCTTTATTGCAAGTTTCGCCCCTACCTCAACAAGGTCGTGGTTGCTGACGCGGATGGCATGGCGACTACTGAGCTTGTACCTTTGCGTTGCGACGCTTCCAAGGTGTTGCCGAACTACCTTGCCAACTTTCTGCGGTCACCAACGTTTCTAGCATTTGCGACCAATGTAGTGGCCGGCGCAAAGATGCCTCGCATGGTGATGGGTGAGTTCTGGGCTTATTCAATTCCGCTCCCCCCGCTGGAAGAGCAACGCCGCATCGCCGCCATCCTGGACCAGGCCGAAACCCTCCGAACCCAACGCCGCCAAGCCCTGGCCCACCTCGACACCCTCACCCAGTCCCTCTTTCTCGATATGTTTGGCGACCCGGTGGCGAATGACCGAGGCTGGCCGCGTGTACCGTTCGGGGGACTTCTGGAAAAAATTGAAAGCGGATGGAGTCCGGTTTGCTTGGATCGTCCGGCGGAAGGTGATGAATGGGCAGTGCTCAAGTTGGGCGCAGTGACCTCTTGTGAGTTCAAGCCACAAGAAAACAAGGCACTTCCAGATTCTTTTGCGCCAGACGCAAGCATCGAAGTGAAATCAGGCGACTTGCTTTTTTCGCGGAAGAACACTTACGAGCTTGTTGCTGCTTGCGTATTAGTCGATGAAGCGCCACCGCGTTTGATGATGTCCGACTTGATTTTTCGCTTTCGTTTGAATGCGGATGCGCAGGTGGACCCATGCTACTTACATAGACTGCTTATTCACCCAACCAAGCGGCAAGAGGTTCAAAAGCTTGCGGGCGGATCATCAAGCTCAATGCCAAACATCTCAAAGGCAAAGCTGGCGGATTTTCTTATCGAGTTACCCCCGCTCGCCCTCCAACAAACCTTCGCCACCCGCATCCAAGCCATCGAAGCCCTCAAAGCCACCCACCGCACGGCCCTGGCCCAGCTGGAGGCCTTGTTCGCCTCGCTGCAGCAGCGGGCGTTTGCGGGGGATTTGTAAAAATACCTAATTCGATATAATTTGCTCATGCCTGCATCGCACTCCGAAAAGCCGCTTCACTGGGTGGGCTCCGCCAAGAAAGACCTCTTGGCGTTGCCCGACGAGGTGATTGACGACTTCGGGTACGCGTTGGGCGCAGTGCAGTTGGGTGCCACGCCTGCGCAAGCCAAGCCGTGGAAAGGTGAAGGCCCCGGCGTGCTGGAGCTGGTAGAGAACCACCGGGGCGACACCTTTCGTGCGGTGTACACAGTGCGGTTTGCCAAGGCAGTGTATGTGTTGCACTGCTTTCAGAAGAAGTCGCCTAGCGGTATCAAAACGGCGCAGAGTGACATTGACCTGATTCACGAGCGGCTGAAGTTGGCACAGCAACATTACAAGGATCACCATGAACGCTAAAGCAAAACCACCGGTGGCAAAAGCCGCTGAGACCGTTGAAATGGGCTCGGGCAATGTGTTTGCGGATTTGGGCCTGCCAGATGCGGACGAGCGCCACCTGCGCGTGCAGTTGGCCACCCGGCTCAATGACTTGCTCCAGGCCGAAGGCCTGACCCAAGCGGCTGCCGCCAAGCGTCTTGGCATTGCGCAACCGCATGTGTCAGAGCTTAAAAACTACAAGCTGGGCCGTTTCTCCAGCGAGCGCCTGTTGCACTACATCACGCTGATGAACCGCGACGTGGAAATCTTCATTCGCCCACGCACTGCGTTGCCATTGGCTGGTGTTTCCACCGGGGCGGTGACTGTATGGGCGGCGACGTGACCTTCGCAACCCGCATCCAAGCCATTGAAGCCCTCAAAGCCACCCACCGCACCGCCCTGATCGAACTGGACGCCCTGTTCGCCTCGCTGCAGCAGCGGGCGTTTGCAGGTGCGTTGTAGCATTGCCCACCATGCACACCACGCCTGAACAATTAATGCAGTGGCTGGCCGAGCCGGAAGGCTTGCTACTGGAGTTCAAAGAGGCTAAAAACCGCTGTGACTTTGACAAGTTGGTGGGCTACTGCGTTGCGTTGGCGAACGAAGGTGGCGGCAAGATAATTTTGGGTGTGACGGACCGTCGCCCGCGACGGATAAGTGGGCACAGCCGCATTCGACGAACCGGGGCGCACGGAGGCAGGCTTGCACCAGCGCTTGTCGCATCGGATTCCGGTTGTAGAAATGTTGTTGCCTCAGGGGCGTGTGCTGGTCGTGCATGTGCCCAGCCGTTTGCCAGGAACAGCTTGGCGGTTTGAGGGCCGGTACCTCAAGCGCGCGGGAGACGATTTGACGCCGCTGGGCAGTGCCGAGTTGCAAGCGATTTTTGCTGAGACGGGACCGGATTTCTCTGCCGAATGCTGCCCTGGCCCCGGCTTGCAGGATTTGGTGCAAGCGGCAATTGCCGTCTTTCGTGAGCGCTGGGCACAAAAGTCACGCGATGCCCGCAAGTTGCAGTGGTCAGATGCCGAGACTCTGACGAATGCCGAGTTGCTTGTAGACGGCCAACTCACTTACGCGGCCTTGATTATGTTTGGTTCGAGGGTGGCACTGGGCCGATGGCTGGCGCAAGACGAGCTGGTGTTTGAGTACCGCTCGTCCAATGCGTCGGGTCCCGCGGCCGATCGTGAGGACTACCGCGAGGGCTTGTTTGTTTGGCAGGATGCGCTGTGGGACAAGATCAACCTGCGCAATGACAAGCAAAGCTATCAGGATGGCTTGTTCCGCATGGACTTGCTCACCTTTGACGAGGTGCCTGTACGCGAAGCGTTACTTAATGCGATTGCGCACCGTGATTACCGCTTGGGGGGATCGGTGTTTGTCCGGCAATATCCGCAGCGGCTTGAGGTCGTGAGCCCAGGGGGATTTCCGCCCGGCATTACGCCTGCCAACATCTTGGAACAGCAAAACCCGCGCAACAGGCGCTTGGCTGAGGCGCTGGCGCGCTGCGGCTTGATCGAACGGTCGGGGCAGGGCATGAATTTGATGTTTGAGAGTGCGGTGCGGCAGGGCAAGCAGTTGCCCAGCTTTGCGGGGACCGCAGCCCATGAGGTGCGCTTGACCTTGGACGGACTGGTGCGCAGCCCAGCGTTCGTGCGCTTTCTGGAGCGTCTGGGTGAGCAGACTTTGCGGTCATTTGCGACGGACGACTTTCTGGCGCTGGACGCATTGCACCGGGAGCAAGCCTTAACGCCGGCACTCAAAGAGCGCTTGCCGGGTTTGATCTCGGCGGGTGCTGTGGAGTCGGTGGGGCGTGGCCGGGGTGTGCGTTACATCCTGTCTGCCGCGTTCCACGCTGCGCTGGGTGCCAGTGGCACGCACACGCGCAAGAAGGGGTTGGACCACGACACCAATAAGGCCTTGCTCTTGAAACATGTGACCAAACAGCAAGCGCAGGGTGCGCCGTTGGCACAGTTGCGTCAGGTGCTGCCAGCCATGCCATCCAGCGCGGTGCAGGCATTGATGCATGAGTTGCGTGACGAGAGGCTGGTGATATTGGAGGGGCTGCGTCGGTGGGCGCGTTGGAAGTTGGCGCAGTAAGTGGTGTTTAAACATAGCGTTTGTAGAAACGCTTTAGCGAACGCATTGTTTTCTGAAAAATTCAATAAAAACAACAGGTTATAAAACATTTGTTTCTCAGTAATGGTGGTGAATTTACTCTTTAGCGTGGCATTTTTGTGACCCTGAGGACTAAATTTTTGCCGCTAAAAAGCGGTTATTGTTTTAAAGGCCCATAGAGGAGACAAATACATGCCTATTTTTGTTAGAAGCAAGTGCTCGTATCTTTAGCAAACAAATTCACAATTTGGCAATGAACTTCCCGCCTGCCTCAAAATTTGACCCCATGAGGTTATTTCTGCTGCTTTCAAAGGCGAATCGGCCGAATTTGACCCTATGGGGTCAAAAATAATGGCCTCTAATTTCTCGTTTTTACAAGCCGAATGGCCTGCCTTGCATGCCGAGGCTAGCCTTCGAGGCGACTTGGGTTATGCGCGCCTGCGCGAACAAGTGCGCACCTTGGCCGACGGATTGACCGAATTGGGCAGCATCCCTGATGTGCAAAAGCACATGGTGCTGATTGAGGCCGTGGCTGGGGAAGAGTGGTGGCAGGATGTGACCGTGCCCATGCTGGAGCAAGCCCGTCGCCATTTGCGCAGCCTGATCAAGCTGCTGGAGAAGATGCGACGCAGGGTGATTTACACCGACTTGGAAGACCATATTGGTGAAACGACCGAAATTGATTTGCCGCTGGGCGGTAGTGCGGGGGACTTTGAGCGCTTTCGCCTCAAGGCACGCGTCTACCTGCGTGCCCACGAGAACCACATTACCCTGCACAAGCTGCGACGCAATCAGCCTCTAACAGCAGCCGACTTGGCAGAGCTGGGGCGCTTGCTGGTGGAGAGTGGAACCGGCACTGCAGGCGATGTGCAGCGTGTGGGTGAAGAAGCCCATGGCCTGGGCCCGTTTGTGCGTTCGCTGGTGGGGCTGGACCGCGATGCTGCTACCCAGGCGCTGAACGGTTTTGTCAGCGGCAAAACGCTGACGGGCAACCAATTGGAGTTTGTTGGCCTGATCGTTACCCACCTGACCCAGCGCGGAGTGATGGAGGCGGCGCTGCTGTATGAGCCGCCCTTTACAAATTTCGCGCCGCAAGGGCCGGACGGGTTGTTCACGTCAGCCCAGGTGGACGAACTGTTTAGCGTGCTGGAGCAGGTTCGCGTTACCGCGCTGGCAGCCTAATGGTCATTCAGGCCTAGCCCCCCTGGAATAAGCGCGAGGTACTACAAAAACAGTAGCACCTTCACGCAGAAGCCGTTCAAAAAGAATCTCAGTCCTTGGCCACTTCCAGCACCAGCTTGCCAAAGTTTTCGCCGTTGAACAGCTTGAGCAGTGTGTCGGGGAAGGTTTGCAATCCGATCACAACGTCTTCCTTGCTCTTCATCTTGCCGTCGCGGATATAGCCCGCCATCTCGGCCACGGCCAGGTGGTAGCGGTCGGCGTAGTCGAACACGACGATGCCTTCCATCCGTGCGCGGTTCACCAGCAGGCTCAGATAATTCTTGGGGCCTTGCACTGCTGTCGTGTTGTTGTACTGGCTGATGGCGCCGCAGATGATGATGCGGGCCTTGCGGTTGATCTTGGCCAGCACGTCGTCCAGGATCTCACCGCCGACGTTGTCGAAGTAGATGTCCACGCCCTTGGGGCAGTGTTCCTTCAGGCCGGCGCGCACGGAGCCGGGGCCGGCCTTGTAGTCGATGCAGGCGTCAAAGCCCAGCTCCTTGACGACCCAGTCGCACTTGGCGGCACCGCCGGCAATGCCGACCACACGGCAGCCCTTGAGTTTGGCGATCTGCCCACGGTCTGGCCGACGGCACCGGCCGCGCCAGACACCACCACCGTCTCACCCGCTTGCGGCATGCCCACGTCCATCAGGCCAAAGTAGCCGGTCATGCCGGGCATGCCCAGCACGTTGAGCCACTGGGTCAATGTGCCCGCGCGCAGGTCGATCTTGACCAGGCCGTTGCGCTTGATTTCATCTGCTGCGATGGTGATGTACTCCTGCACTCCAAAACCCGCACTGACAAAATCGCCAATCGCAAACTTGTCGTTCTTGGAGGCGATGACCTTGCCCACACCACCGGCGCGCATGACTTCGCCAATGCCCACGGGCGGGATATAGCTCTTGCCTTCGTTCATCCAGCCGCGCATGGCTGGGTCCAGAGACAGGGCCAGCGTTTTCAGCACCACGCCGCCCTCCTGCGGTTCTGCGACGGCTTCGGATGTATGGCTCCAGTCGGTGGATTTGGGCATGCCCACCGGGCGGGCAGCGAGGCGGATCTGGTGGTTGACGAGGTTGGCGAGTGACATGGGCTAAATCTCCGCAAGGGTATGGGCAACAGGGAGCAACCGGCAAACCGGTCGCGCAGGAGGCGCATGGTAGCGCCGCTTGTGTCGACCGGGCGTTGCCTAGGCGACAGACCTTGTGTGCCGCCGGGGTTTGAATGGGTCTATGCTTCGCCCACCCATAAAGGAAAGAGTCAGCGATGGTCACCAGCAAATCTTCAGCAAAAAAATACGATGTGGTGCTGTACGGAGCGAGCGGTTTTGTCGGGCGCCAAACGGTGGACTACTTTGCCCAAAGTGCGGATGTGCAGTCCTCTGGCCTGACCTGGGCGCTGTCCGGCCGCTCCGCCGACAAGCTGGAGGCGGTGCGCAAGGCCAGCGGTGCCCAGCAGGCCGGCATTTTGGTGGCAGAGGCGCATGACGCCGCCGCGATGGACGCGCTGGCCCGCAACGCCAGGGTCGTGCTCAGCACCGCGGGCCCATTTGCGCTGTATGGCAGCGAGCTGGTGGCAGCCTGCGTGCGCCACGGCACCCACTATGTGGATATCACCGGCGAGACGCCATGGGTCAAGGGCCTGATTGACCAGCACCATGAGGCCGCCCAGCGCACGGGCGCGCGCATCATTCCCTTCTGCGGTTTTGACTCCATTCCGTCGGACCTGAGCGCACACTTGGCCAACGCCGCAATGCAAGAGCGCTATGGCGAGGCCTGCGTGCAGACCAAGGTGGCATTCAGCATTCGCGGCGGCTTTAATGGCGGCACGCTGGCCTCGCTGTTCAATATGCTGGCGTCGGGCCAGTCGGATGCCATGGCCGATCCATTTTTGTTGAACCCCAGCGGCACGCGCCCGGCCAATGTTGCAACCCATGCCGATCCGTTAGGTCCGCGCCGCGACGCAGATTTTGGCGCCTGGCTGGGCCCGTTCATGATGTCGATGATCAACACCCGCGTCGTGCGGCGCAGCGCCGCGTTGCTGGGCTATGCCAAAGGCTACCAATACCAGGAGTATTTGCGTCTGGGGAAGGGGCCGCTTGCAGCGATGGCCGCCACCAGCCTCAGCGTGGGTTCTTTCGCGTCGCAAGCGGCCTTGCGCCTGAGCCCCATTCGCAAACTCGCGCAAAAGATGGCACCGCCGCCGGGCGCGGGTCCGTCCGAGGCGAGCATGGATGGCGGGTCGTTCCGCGCCCTGTGGGTGGGCCACAGCGCCAGCGGCAAAATGGTGCGCGGCATGGTGGCTGACAAAGGCGACCCCGGCAACCGGGCCACGACCAAGATGCTCTGCGAATCGGCGCTGGCACTGGCCTTGCAATTCGATGAACTACCCGGCGGCCCAAAACAGGGCGGCCTGCTGACACCGGCCAGCGGTCTGGGCGACGTGTTGGTGCAGCGCCTGCGCGCCGCCGGTATGACGCTGCAGGTTGACCCATCCACCGTTTGATTTACTTTCGCAGTCGTAAAGGACCCACCATGCCCAAAAAGAACACCCCCACTGCCGCGACCGCTTCGCGGCCCACTGCGCTCATTACGGGCGCATCGTCCGGCATTGGGGAGGCACTGGCTGGCTGCTTTGCCGCCGCCAAGCACGACGTCATTCTGGTGGCGCGCAGCGAAGGCAAGTTGAAGGCATTGGCCGACAAGTTGGCCAGCAAACACGGAGTGACCGTGAGCGTACAACCGTCTGACCTGTCCAAGCCCGGCGCCGCCGCACAACTTTTGGCCACGCTTCAGCGCAAGCACAGCAACGTGGATGTGCTGGTCAACTGCGCGGGCGTGCTGGAGCAGGGTGCCTTCACAGCTATCGACCACGCCAAGCACCAGGCCATCATCGACCTCAATATCTCCGGCCTTACTGCCATGCTCAGCGCGTTTGTGCCCAGCATGGTCGAGCGGGGTCGTGGGCGGGTACTGAACGTGGCCTCCATTGCGGCCTTTCAGCCGATACCCATGCTGGCCAGCTATGCAGCCAGCAAGGCCTATGTGCTGTCGCTGTCCGAGTCGCTGGCCGAAGAATTGCGTGATACGGGTGTAACCGTCACCGCGCTGTGCCCTGGCATCACCGCCACCAATATGCTGACCCAGGCGGCCGGGGCCAACGACAAGCTCAGCCAATTACCGGCCTTTCTGGTCGCCGACGTGCAGGACGTGGCCGACCTGGCCTTTGCAGCAACGATTCAGGGCGACGCCATTTGTGTGCCCGGCGTCTTCAACCAGGCCGCGATGATTGCCTCACGCGGTACTCCCAAGTGGTTGGTGCGCCGCATCGGCGGGCTGCTAGGGCGCAAGGCCCTGTAGCGCCTTGGGGGCAGCGACCCGCGCAGCGGTGGAGCGTGGGGCTCAACTGGTTAAGCTACAAGGGATGACGACCAATACCTTTTTGCCCCCTTGCGTGTCGCCAGATGGCACTATCCCCAGCTTGCAGCGCCAGGGGTATGCCTTGCTTGATCCGCAGAGTGTGGCTGCACTCGCCAGCGTAGGCTTGGAGCAGCTCAACGCCTTGGTACCAAGCTGGAGCGATTTGCCACCGGACCAGTATTTGAAGGACGGGGGCCGTTACCGCCGCCGCCGCCACGCCAGCTACCGCGTGCAGGGAGGCGAAGTGCTGGCCGTGCCGCACCGTGCGCATTGGCAGCCCCTGGATTACAACGCCCTGCATGGCGGCATGCAGCGCTGGTTTGATCCCGTTGCGGCCCATACCGCGGCCTTGCCAGCCTGGAATGCGCTGTTGCTGGCTCTGGGCGCGCTGTGCTCCACGCTCAAGGGAGAGCAGCCCTGGTTTGTCGAGGCGCACCAATTCCGCATCGACACCACAGACGGGATCGGCCGCCCCACGCCAGAGGGCGCCCATCGGGATGGTGTAGATCTGGTGGCGGTTTTTCTGGTGGACCGCCAAGGCGTTAAAGGGGGCGAGACCCGGGTGTTTGAAGCGGCGGGGCCCAACGGCCAGCGCTTCACGTTGACCGCGCCGTGGTCGCTGTTGCTGCTGGACGATGCGCGCGTCATCCACGAGTCCACGCCCATTCAGCCGCTGGAAGTCGGGGGGCACCGCGATACCTTGGTTGTAACCTTGCGTGCGAGTGGTTTTCAAGACGATAGGCCACTTAAACTATCTCCAGAACCGGATAAACCGGTCTAGAGGAAACCTATGTCTTGCTCGCCCGCTGAGCTTAAAAAGAAAAGCGACGAATTTCTGTCGAAATGGAAAGACTGCAAAGACCATCCTGGAATTGATGGGTTTGTGGAGTTTGCGGTCGCCGTATCGAGCTTCACCGAGTTTCTGGACGCCAAGGGCCTGCCCGGTTTACACCAAAGCGCCCGGGCGGTAGAGCAACGGGTCCTGTCGCAGTTTGACCGCTGGAAAAGCGACCCCTTGCCCGGTGCGCAGATGGACGAACTGGATCTGGAAATCACCGAATTCAGCCTGCGCATCCAGGCCTTTCTGGACGATAACAACGACCCCAACCCCGAGCGGCGTCTGCACCAAGAGAGCGAGGTCATCAACGACCTGCTGCCGGTAAATAAAATCTGGCTTGTCACCTCGGTGCCTGAATCCTGGAAAGAAGTGGTCACGCAGGCCGAGTTCTTCAATATTCAGGTCGAGGTCTGCGGCCCGGTTTACGACCAGAAGGCGACCCAGGATCCGACCATTGTCCTGGTGGATGCCAATGGCTTGCAACCCACGGCTTTCATCGTACGGGTGCAGGCCCTGCGTGGCCGGTTTCCAGCCAGCAGCATCATTGGGGTCAACCTGCCATCTGACTTTGAAGGGCTCAAACTGGCCCTGCGCGTGGGCTGCGACTTTTGCTTCCCCATCCGCACGGCGCAGGCCACCGTCATGGCGCGCATCGTCAAGTTGTGCGGCAGCGAAGAAGAGCCACCCTACCGCGTGCTGGTAGTCGAAGACTCCAAGACCGCCAGCATGCTGATCCAGCGCACGCTGAAGGAGTCGGGGGTCGAGTCGATGGCCATTTCCAAGCCGCAGGAAGTGCTGACCGCGCTGGCCAGTTTCCAACCCGATCTGGTGTTGATGGACATGTATCTGCCGGGCTGTACGGGGGTTGAAGTGACCCGTGTGATCCGCCAGCACGAGGAGTTTTTGTCGACGCCGGTGGTGTACCTGTCAGCCGACACCAGCATTGCATTGCAGGTGGATGCGCTGCGCTTGGGGGGTGACCACTTCCTGACCAAACCGTTCAACCCGGTGGTGCTCAATGCGGTCGTCAAGAGCAAGATCGACCGTTACCGGATTCTGCGCCGCTCCATGTACCTGGACAGCCTGACCGGTCTGCTCAACCACACCAGTTCCAAGCAAAGGGTAGCCGCCGCAGTCAACACGGCGCTGGCCGAAAGCACGCCTTTGTGCGTGGCCATGGTAGACATTGACTTTTTCAAGAGGGTCAACGACACGTATGGCCACCCGATGGGCGACCAGGTGATTCGCAGCATGGCCTGGCTGCTCAAGCAACGCCTTCGCAAGACCGACTCGGTGGGGCGCTATGGTGGCGAAGAATTTTTGGTCGTCCTGCCGCAGGCCCATGCCGACCGGGCCGCCGAACTGCTGGACCGTATCCGTGTGGATTTTTCACAGTTCTACTACCCGGTCAAGGCCTCGTCGTTTGCCTGCACCTTCTCGTGTGGCATTGCGCAACTGACCCCTGGCACCAGTGCCCAGGCGCTGGTCAAGCATGCCGATGAGGCACTCTACCAGGCCAAACACCAAGGACGCAATCAGATTGTGGTGGGCTAGAGTGGTGCTGGACGTCACAGTGCGTGCGAAACGATCTTGAAATCCGGATCTTCGGCGTAGGACTTGACCGAGAAGCCCAGGCTGCGCATCAGTTTGAGCATGCCCGGGTTGTTGGCCAGCACCAGTCCGTCGATCTCGGACAATCCTTTTTCGCGCGCCGCGTCCATGATGCTGAGCATCAGGCGCGAGCCCAGGCCCTTGCCATTAAAGTCATCGGCCACCACTAGCGCAAATTCGCAACTGGACTGGTCGGGGTTGGTGATGTAGCGCGACACGCCAATGATGCGCTCGCTCTCGGCAATTTCACCATCGGCACCTGCGCTGCGTTCCTTGACAGTCGCCACCAGGGCCATCTCACGGTCGTAGTCAATCAAGGTGAAGCGTGCCAGCATGGTGGGTGGCAACTCGGTGATGCTGGAGACAAAGCGAAAATAGCGGCTCTCTGGAGAGAGGCGGTGCATCAGCTCTTGCAGCATGTCTGCGTCATCCGGGCGGATCGGGCGCACCGAATACTCACCGCCGCCAGGCAGGGGCCATACCTGTTCAAAGCGCGCCGGGTAGGGCAGGATGGCCAGGTGGTTGTAGCTGCCGGTGCTGCCACTGCCAATGCTCGCCTGCGACGCATGTTCAATGACAATGCGGGCATCCACCGCCACGGCCCCGTGTTCATCCACGATGAACGGGTTGATGTCCATTTCGCGCAGTTGGGGTAGTGCACATACCATTTCCGACACGCGCAGCAGCACCTGCTCCAGGGCGTCCATGTTGACCGGAGCATTTCCGCGCCATTCACCAAGGGTCTCCGCCACGCGGGACCGCTCGATCAGGCGGCGTGCCAGAAACTGGTTCAGCGGCGGCAGTTCCATCGCCCGGTCGTTGATGAGTTCGATCATGTTGCCGCCAGCGCCAAAGGCAATTACCGGGCCAAAGGGATCGTCCGTGACCATGCCAATGTTGATTTCGCGCCCCCGTTTGGCGCGCGCCATGTTCTGCACCGTGATGCCATTGATGCGCGCGCTCGGTTGTAGACGTGTCACGGTCTGCACCATGTCGTTGAAAGCATCGCGGACACCCGTGGCATTGACGATGTTGAGGGCCACGCCCTGCACGTCGGACTTGTGGCTGATGTCGGGTGAATCTATCTTGAGCGCAACCGGGAAGCCGAGTTGGGTGGCAATCATCGTAGCATCGTTGGCATTGCGCGCCAGTATGGTGGTGGTGACCGGTATGTGGAAGGCCGACAGCAAGGTCTTGGATTCCATCTCTGTCAGCACCTTGCGCCGCTCGGCCAGCACGCTTTCTATTACCAGACGGGCGCCTTCGATATCGGGTTTGTTCAGCGTCGACAAGGGCGGGGGTGTTTGCTGCAATAGCAACTGGTTTTGGTAGAACGACGCCAGGTTGCCAAAGGCGCCCACCGCAGCCTCCGGGGTACGAAAGCTCGGAATGGCCGCGTGCGTGAGGATGTCACGCGCTGCACTCACGGATGCGTCGCCCATCCAGCACGACAGCAGGGGTTTGCCGGTATCGCGTTTGGCGTCCGCCAGGGCCGTGGCAATAGATGCCGCATCGCCCCCAGCCTTGGGCGAGTAGATGGCCAACATGCCATCGATCTGGCGGTCTTTTTCGGCAGCGATGATCGCAGTCTTATAGTGCTCCGGGCCGGCGTCTTCCGTCAGGTCAATCAGATCGGTCAGGGATGCCAGGGGCGGCAAATGGGGTTTGAGACTTGCAATGGTTTCGGACGAGAGCTTGCCCAGTTCCAGCGAGATCTCGTTCACCCAGTCCGCTCCCAGCACGCCGGGACCACCCCCGTTGGTAATGATGGCCAAGCGCTTGCCAACCGGACGGTAGCGCGAGGCCAGGCATTTGGCGGCAGAGAAAAGCGCCACGAACGAACGCACGCGCACAGCACCGGCGCGGCGCAGCGCGGCGTCAAAAACATCGTCGCTTCCGACAATGGCGCCGCTATGGGTGTGCGCCGCTACGTTGCCGGTAGCCTTGCGGCCGGCTTTGAGCACCACCACCGGTTTGGCGTTGGCGGCCGAGCGCAAGGCACTCATGAAACGCCGGGCATTGGTGATGCCTTCCATGTACACGACGATGCTGTGGGTCTTGGCATCGTTGGCCAGGAAGTCCAGCGTTTGCGCGATGTCGACCGACGTGTGTGGACCCAGGGAAACCACCGAAGAAAACCCGACACCATTGCTGCGCGCCCAATCCAATATGGCCGAAGTCAGGGCGCCGGATTGGGACACCAGGGCCAGGCTGCCCGGGTTGGCCAGCGGACCCGCAGCGGAGGCATTGAGCTGCAAGTGCGGTCTCTGCAAACCCAAGGAGTTGGGCCCCAACAGGTGGATACCCTCACGACGGGCAATTTTTTTGAGCTCGACCGACTGCTCTGCTGTGATGCCACTGGAAATGACAACGGCGGCGCGGCATGCCATTCGCCCTGCAAGTTCCAACGCCGCAGCCACATCGGCCGGGGGCAGGGCGATGATGGCCAAATCGGCTTTAGCCTGTGCCAGGTCGGCCAGGGTGCCGCTGGTATGAATATCCAGATACTGCAAGGTGCCGTTGAAGCGCTGCGCGCGCAAGGCCTCTACCAGCACTACCGCCTGCGCAGTCTGTGATGCAGGATCGTCGACGCGGCCGACGAAGACCGCAACCGATTCGGGGGTAAACAGGGGGGTAAGGTAGTGTTTGTCCATAGCGTGTTTCAGTCGGCACCGATCAGCACCTTGACATGGGCGGCCACGCTGCGCGCCAGCGGGCTGAGCACATACCCGCCTTCCAGGCAGGAGATGATGCGGCCCTTGCAGTGCCGACTGGCAACCGCCATGAGCTGCCGGGTGACCCAGGCATAGTCTTCTTCGGCCAGGCCCAGATTGCCCATGTCGTCTTCGCGGTGGCCATCGAAACCGGCGGAGATATAGATCAATTCCGGTGCAAAGGCCTCCAGCGCTGGAAGCCAGTGTTGCGTGACGGCATGGCGCAAGGCTTCGCTGCCGGACCGCGATGCCAGCCCCACGTTGACCATGTTGGGGCCGGTGGCGTTTTCGCCCGTGAAGGGATAGATGCCTTGTTCAAAGATGGAGCACATCAGCACGCGCTCATCGCCGCGGAAGATGTCTTCGCTGCCGTTGCCGTGGTGCACGTCAAAGTCGATCAGTGCTACGCGCTGTATGCCGTGCTCGGCCAGCGCATGGCGTATGCCCACGGCAATGTTGTTGAAGAAGCAAAAACCCATGGCGGCACTGCGCTCGGCATGGTGGCCTGGCGGGCGCACGCAGCAAAATGCAGCTGGTGCTTCTGCGGACACCACCAGATCGGTGGCCAGTACCACTGCACCCGCCGCCCGCAATGCGGCCTGGACCGTGAAAGGGTTCATTTCGGTGTCAGGATCGACCCGGTGGTAGCCCGCTGTGGGTGAGGCGTCCATCAACTCGGCGACATACCGTGACGAGTGCGCATGCGCCAACTGCGCTGGCGTGGCCAGCGGCGCATCGTAGGGGTGCATGTAGTCCAACAGCCCTTTGGTCAGCAGCATGTCGTTGATGGCGGCCAGCCGCTGCGGACACTCAGGGTGGTCAGGCCCCATTTCGTGGCGGGCGCAGTCGGCGTGGGTGATGTAGGCGGGCAGCAAATGGGTCTCCACAATAGCGGCAGGCACCCAGTGTCTGCACCCAGGTGCGAGTCTAGGGGTTTCCCGATAAACGGTCTTGATCTAAAGCAACTTTGAACCAGAAGCGGGCCTTATGCTGCGACGCAGAGAAATTGAAACATGAAGTCGGGTCATTTTCCGTTTCGTAGCACTAGCCCTCGTAAAACGGGCATAGTGCGCTATCAAAATCGAAGCAAGCGCCTTCTGGAGGATGCTACATGCGTTCAAAAATCGCTGCGATACCCTGGCCACCACCAATACACATCGTCACCAACGCGTAACGGCCTTGTATGCGCTGCAACTCGTACAGTGCCTTGACCGTTATCAGCGCGCCGGTGGCGCCAATTGGGTGCCCCAGCGAAATGCCCGAGCCATTGGGGTTGACCTTGGCCGGGTCCAGACCCAGGTCGCGCGTCACGGCGCAGGCCTGGGCGGCGAAGGCTTCGTTGGCTTCGATGACGTCCAGGTCGTTGACGGTCAGTCCGGCTTTATTCAATGCAGCTTGTGTGGCGGGCACCGGGCCGATGCCCATGTATTTAGGGTCCACACCGGCGTGGGCGTAGGCCACCAGGCGTGCCATGGGCTTGGCCCCACGGGCTTTGGCGGCTCCGGCTTCCATCAGCACCACAGCCGCGGCTGCGTCGTTGATGCCGGAGGCGTTGCCCGCGGTCACCGTGCCGTTTTCCTTGAGAAACGCGGGCTTGAGCTTGGCCATGTCGGCCATGCTGCAATTGGGGCGAAAGTGCTCGTCGGTCGCATAGGCTACATCACCCTTTTTGCTCTTGAGCATGACCGGCATGATCTGGTCCTTGAAGTAACCGGCCTCGGTCGCGCGCTGGGCACGGTTATGGCTTTCGACCGCAATCGCATCCTGCTCTTCGCGGCTGATGCCCCACTTGGCGGCAATGTTTTCGGCAGTGACACCCATGTGGATGGCGTGGAAAGGGTCATGCAGCGCACCGATCATCATGTCCACCATCTTGGTGTCGCCCATGCGGGCGCCCCAGCGCATGTTCAGCGATGCAAAGGGTGCGAGGCTCATGTTTTCGGCACCGCCACCAATGGCGATGTCGGTGTCGCCCAGCAGAATGCTCTGGCTGGCGTTGACGATGGCTTGAAGGCCCGAGCCGCACAGGCGGTTCACGTTGTAGGCCGGGGTGCCTTCTCCGCAACCGCCGTTGATGGCGGCCACGCGGCTGAGGTACATGTCTTTGGGCTCGGTGTTGACCACATGACCAAACACCACATGGCCCACATCCTTGCCGTCCACGTTGGCACGGGCCAGGGATTCACGGACCACCTGGGCGCCGAGTTCGGTGGGGGGGATGTCCTTGAGGCTGCCGCCAAAGGTTCCAATGGCGGTGCGCACGGCGCTGACAACGACTACTTCACGGGTCATGGAAATCTCCTGAGGGTTACCAAAAAAAGAACTAGATTTGCGCGCCTTCAACGAGAAAGCGCACGCGCCGCACCCCATTCCACTCGTCAGCATCCAGGCGAAACGCCAGTGTGACTTTTGCGGGTAGTGGATCGGTATGGCCAAACCAGATGCCGTCCACGGGCTGGCCCTGGTGCTTGAGTTTGAGTGCCAGGTGTTTTTCACCGACCAGGCGTTGTGACAACACCTCGACCTCTTCGCTGAAGGTGGGGGCGGCAAAGCCCTGGCCCCAGACTTCCTTGTGCAAGGTGTCGACCAGGTCGACGCGGCGGTATTCGGGCGCCAGCGGGCCATCGGTCTCCAGGCGGCGGGTCAGCGTGGCGGCGTCTAGCCACTCCTGCGCGACCTGGATCAGACCTTGCTCGAATATGTCCAGGCCATCTTCATGGATGGTGCAACCGGCCGCCATCGCGTGGCCGCCAAAACGCAGCAGCACGCCGGGGTGGCGCTTGGCCACCAGGTCCAGCGCGTCGCGCAGATGAAAGCCGGGGATAGAGCGGCCGGAGCCCTTGAGCTCGTGTTCCTTGCCCGGCGCGGCACTCGCGGCAAACACGAAGGCTGGGCGGTGCAGTTTGTCCTTGATGCGGCTGGCCACAATGCCGACTACGCCTTCGTGGAAGTCCGGGTCAAACACGCAGATGGCCGGTGGTGCTTCGTCGCCTCCTTCAAACAGCGATTCGGCAATCAGCATGGCCTGTTCGCGCATGTCACCTTCGATGACGCGGCGCTCGCGGTTGATACCGTCCAGCGTCTTGGCCAGTTCATCGGCACGGGCCGGGTCGTCGGTCAACAGGCATTCAATGCCCAGCGTCATGTCGCTCAGACGGCCCGCGGCATTGATGCGCGGGCCAAGGGCAAAGCCGAAATCGAACGTAGTGGCAACCGGCGCGGAACGCGCAGATGCTACAAAAAGGCTAGCTAGACCCGCAGGCATGGCGAGGGCTCGCACCCGTTTCAGCCCCTGGGCGACCAGGCGACGGTTGTTGGCGTCGAGCTTGACGACGTCGGCGACCGTGCCTAGTGCGACCAGGGGTAACAGCACATCCAGCTTGGGCTGTGTGGCCGAGTCGAATATGCCGCGTGCGCGTAGTTCGCTGCGCAGTGCCATCAGCACATAAAACATCACGCCGACACCGGCAATCGATTTGCTGGCGAATCCGCAACCCGGCTGGTTCGGGTTGACGATGACATCCGCATTCGGCAACTGTATCGCCCCCACGCTCGGCACTTGTGTGTCCTCGGGGCCCCCCGAGGGGGCGCTCTCCGACTTGGGGAGGGCCGGCGTCGGAGCGGCCGCCGGCAAATGGTGATCTGTCACCAGCACCTGCAGTCCCAGCGAACGGGCGTGGGCTACACCATCGATGCTGGCAATGCCGTTGTCCACAGTGATCAGTACATCGGCGCCGCTGTCTTTGACGCGTTGCGCGATGGGCGCGGTCAGGCCGTAGCCGTCAACGATGCGGTCGGGCACGATGTAGGCCACGTGCTGCGCGCCCAACAGCTTGAGGCCGCGCATGGCCACGGCGCAGGCGGTGGCGCCATCGCAGTCGTAATCGGCGACGATGCACAGGCGCTTGTTCTGCGCCATGGCATCGGCCAGCAGCGTGGCGGCTTGCGGCAAACCCAGCATCGTGGACGGTGGCAGCAGCTTGGCTAGCGCGTCGTCCAGCTCCTCCGTGCCGGTCACGCCACGGGCTGCATACAGGCGCGCCAGCAGCGGGTGTATGCCCGCTTGCTCCAGCACCCATACGCTGCGGGGCGGGATGTCGCGAGGGATGATGTTCACAGGGTTTGCAACAGTTGTTGCGGCGACGCGGTGGAGAAGCGTTGTTGTATGCGGCCCCACCAGGGTTTGTCTTGGGTTTGTAGCGTCACTGCGGTGCGTTCGCCGCACAGCGTAAGCTGCTCGGCCTTGCCGGCCTTGACGCGTTGCAACAGCTCGGCCAAGTAGGTGCTGTCCAGTTCTTCCCAGGCTTGCATCCAGCCATGGGCATCATCTTGCAACGCGGCTTTGCGCAAGCTGTCCACATGCTCCATGCGTGCCGGCGGGTTAGCCGGCGCAGGACCTGGCGTTCCGGTTCCGCTGATCCAGAACGCATTGATGGTGGCCAGGCCACGCGTCGTGCGGCTGTCGTTCACCCCGTGGGTGTAGAGCAGCATTTGCATCTCGTTTTGCAGGCGGCGCAGATGTTTGGCGTTCTCTTGCTGCGGCATCCAGGGGTCTATGCTGCTGCCCGCCACGCGCTCCAGCGAGGCGGTGGGCAAGTCCTTGAAGATCGCGCCAAAGGCCAGCCAGGTGCCATTGGTCAGCGGGTGCAGCGTAATGCCGTCTTCCTCAAAGTAGCGTTTCATGGCGCCGCGCAGAGTCTCGCACTCTGGCGTGCTGATGTGCAGGTCCAACGGATCGTCCATGCGCACCCGGTTGGACTGGGCGGTCAGGTGGCAGGGCGTTATCCAGGCCCAACCGGCATTGCCGTGGACTTTGGTCAGCCCCAGGTGCTGCGCGTCGGTGGCAGCCCAGGGGACCAATCCATCCGGCCCCTGCAGGCCCAGATTGTTGGCGCGGATGCGCTCGGCCAGCGGCGTCAGCGTGTCGGGCGAACCCAACAGCGGCGGGGTCGGTGAGAGCTGGCCCAGCAGGTCATTCAGGTTGGGCAGGACCAATTGGGCGATAGCGGCTTGGCAGTTAGAGCCAGTCGGGGCGGCGTGGGAAATAAACAGGTGCATGGCTAGATTGTCCCGCATGGATGCCACAATCCGGGAATGTTGAAATTTCCTTATGAGTTGATCATCGGCTGGCGATACACACGGGCGGGGCGCAGCACCCGGCGCAACGGCTTTATCTCGTTCATCTCGGGTGTGTCCATGCTCGGTATCGCACTGGGTGTGGCGGCACTCATTATCGTACTGAGTGTGATGAATGGGTTCCAAAAAGAGGTGCGCGACCGCATGTTGGGCGTGATTTCCCACATCGAGGTCTACGCCAAGGATGGCCAGGCCCTACCTGACGTGGCGCAGACGCTGAGCCAGGCGCGTGCCAACCCCGAGGTGATAGGTGCTGCACCTTTTATAGCAACCCAGGCCCTGGTGGCAAGGGGTGAGGATATGAAGGGCGCAATGGTCCGGGGCGTAGATCCGGCCCAGGAACACCTGGTTACCGACCTTGCCAATGGCGAACAGTCAGCCGTGCTGGCTAAACTGGTGCCGGGTGAATTCGGCGTGGTGCTGGGCATCGAGCTGGCTCGCTCGCTGGGTGTGCGCAGTGGCGACAGGGTCACCCTGGTTTCGCCCAGTGGCCAGGTCACACCCGCCGGCGTGGTGCCCCGTTTCAAGCCGCTAACCGTAGTCGGTACCTTTGACTCGGGCCACTTTGAATACGACTCGGCGCTGGCCATGCTACATATCGATGACGCGGCCAAGGTCTTCAGACTCGATGGCCCCTCCGGCATACGCTTGAAGCTGCGCAACCTGCACGACGCCCGCCGCGTGGCCGACGAACTGAGCCGCAGCCTGACCGGTGAGCTTTACATCCGCGACTGGACGCGCCAAAACCGGACCTGGTTTGCCGCCGTGCAGGTCGAAAAACGCATGATGTTCATCATCCTGACGCTGATCGTGGCCGTGGCCGCCTTCAACCTGGTCAGCACGCTGGTGATGACGGTTACCGACAAGCGCGCCGACATTGCTATTTTGCGCACGTTGGGCGCGAGCCCGGCCAGCATCATGGGCATCTTCGTCGTGCAGGGCGCCATGGTGGGCGTGATCGGCACGCTGGCCGGGTTGCTGCTAGGGCTGGGCGTGGCGTTCAATATCGACGTCATCGTGCCGGCGCTGGAGCATGCACTTGGCGCAACCTTCCTGCCCAAGGATATTTACCTGATCAGCCGCATGCCCAGTGAGCCGCAGCAGGCCGACATCCTGCCCATCGCGGTGATTGCCTTGGTCATGGCCTTTGTTGCCACCCTGTATCCCAGCTGGCGCGCCAGCCGCGTCAACCCCGCCGAGGCCCTGCGTTATGAATGAAGCTGTTGTTGTTCCTGCGGCTATTGGTGCCGCCCATTACCGCATGGTGGCGGGCATGGGGGCTTCTACCCCAGAGTCAGCACGCTTGGGTGAGGTGGTGCTGCAGGCCCAGGGCCTGACCAAGCGCTTTAGCGAAGGCCGACTCGATGTGACCGTGCTGCACGGCGTAGATCTGCAGGTGCGGGCGGGCGAGACGCTGGCCATCGTTGGTGCATCCGGTTCGGGCAAAAGCACGCTGTTGCACCTGCTGGGCGGGCTCGATGCCCCCACCAGTGGCTCTGTGCAGTTGCATGGGCAAGATCTGGCCAGCCACAGCGCGGCCCAGCAGGGCAGGCTGCGCAACTTGCACCTGGGTTTTGTCTACCAGTTTCACCATCTGCTGCCAGAGTTCAGCGCACTGGACAACGTCGCCATGCCATTGACAATTCGGCGTCTAGCCCCCGCAGAATGTGCGCAAGCAGCTATGAAAATGCTAGCAAGTGTAGGGCTGGAGAACCGCATTCACCATCGCCCGGCCGAGTTGTCGGGCGGCGAGCGCCAGCGAGTGGCCATTGCCCGGGCGCTGGTCACGCGGCCAGACTGCGTGCTGGCTGACGAGCCCACTGGCAACCTGGACCGGGGTACGGCGGACGGCGTGTTTGACCTGATGCTGGAGCTGGCCCGCGTGCACGGCACGGCCTTTGTGCTGGTCACGCACGATGCCACCTTGGCAGCGCGGTGCAGCCGGCAGTTGACGCTGGTGTCGGGGCGGCTGGCACTGGCAGGCGCATAAACCCCATTGGGGCGGCGATGCGCTGGATAGACACCCACTGCCACCTGGACGCCCCCGAGTTCGACGCCGACCGCCCGGCCGTGCGTGCAGCGGCCCAAAGCGCGGGAGTTGCCCATTGCGTCATACCCGCAGTGGAAACCAGCAATTTCGATACGGTGCGGGCACTGGCACACGCCGGTGGCGACAGTTATTGCCTTGGCATACACCCGCTGTGCAGTCCCCGATCCAGTCCTGACGACTTGCAAGCGCTGGAGACCCATTTACACACCCACCAGGGCGACCCGCGCCTGGTTGCGGTCGGCGAGATTGGTCTGGACTACTTTGTGCCAGAGTTGACGAAAAGTCCGTTGCTGGAACAGCAAGAGCAGGTCTATCGCGCCCAGCTCAAACTGGCGCGCCGGTTTGAATTGCCCGTGGTGCTACATGTGCGCCGTTCTGCAGACCGCGTGCTCAAACATTTGCGCGAGTTGGGTCAGGGCGGCCCGGCGTGGTCTGGCATCGCCCATGCCTTCAACGGCAGCGCTGTTCAGGCTCATGAATTTATCAAGCTTGGATTTAAGCTGGGCTTTGGTGGAGCAGTTACCTTTGAGCGTGCCCTGCAACTGCGCCACCTGGCGCAGACCTTGCCATTGGAGTCCATCGTGATGGAGACTGACGCACCCGATATTCCACCCCACTGGCTGTATGCCGCCCAACAAGACCGGCAAAGCGGCGCAGCACAGGGACGCAATGCACCTGGCGAATTGCCGCGCATTGCGGCGGTGATGGCGCAGTTGCGCGGCATGTCGGCTGAAGACTTTGCGCAGGCTACGACCCACAACGCTTGCCAAGCTTTACCCAAACTTAAAGCGCTGCTAACCTGAAAACTTGGGGGATTACCTTTGGCCCTGTCCCCAAGTGATTTAATACCCCATGGCAAGAAAAGAACCCGCATCGCTCACGTTACCCGAAGTCAACTTCTCCGACGAAGGTCCTATACGGCACCTGCATCTGGACAGCATCTGGATTCAGGGTTCGATGCTGATCGATGC
>JANXVI010000285.1 GCA_025351745.1 Rhodoferax sp. | reverse complement strand
CTACTACCGGCAACTCGCCAATCAGGCCACCACCGTGGCGGCCTGACTTAAACCAACGGGCCTCCACGAAACCCGGGGCGGTTCAGTCCTGCCCGTTACCGCTGGTATTAGAGCCTGCGAAAAAATTATCGGCAATTATTGATTCTCAAGAATCAATTGTTCGGTAGCTATTTAGTTAGTTCCGCATGACAAAAATGGGTTTTCATGCATCGCCATTCGGTGGTGTTTTGGAGATTCCATGCAAACAGCAACACTTCACAGCACCGAGGCGCGGACTCAATCCGCGCAACAGTACACCCCCCTGGCGCAAGAGACACGCGCTAACCTATTGGTCCTGGACAAGCAACGCCTGCTTACAGCCACCGGACGCATCCAACATATCGCGGAGGTGGCCAATGCTTGACACAGCAATCAAACGCACCGACTACAAGCGCCACCTGGCCCTGCTGGATGCCGAGATCCAAGACAAGGCGGCGGTACCGGAACGGCGGGACAGAGCGCAGCTATTCGCAGGGCTTTTTGCCATGCACTGGCTCACATGCTGGATAGTCAGGGGCTTTTTTGGAGATGGTAAACAGGACCCCTCCACTTAGGCCTTTGACCCGCTGCGTGTGGGTTTTTCTTTGTCTGGCGCTTTGCTGGAAAGGTACAAAACCCTGTACCGGTGGCTACATGGTGGCTACATGAGTCGGGAAAGAAAAAAGCCTGCTATTTTTTAAAAAGCAGGCTTTTCCAATGCCAGCAAGGGCTGAACTGGTGGTGCAAGATGGTTCGTATCCAAACCAATCTCTCACATAAGCCCGTATTGTAGCGCAAATGAACGCCATTCTGCGGCCCTAGACCGCTAGGCAAACAGGATGTCCTCCGTCTCGGCCAGCGGCGCATCCTGTCGAAAACGCAGAGACCGCCCTTGTTCCTCAAAAACCGTCGTAACGTGCTCTTGCGGTAGCGAGTCCACGATTGACTGCGCCGTCGACCTATCCCCCAGAAACCCAGCAATTCGGTGCTGCTTGTTCCACTCCAATGCCCACGACCAGCATTCAGCCTGCGGGTGTCGGCGAATCGAGCATCGGAAGAGGTCTTCGGCCGTCGCAGCTTGCATTCTCATGTCCCAAGTAGAGACCGTCTGCATGAAGCCTTTCCAGGATGCGTTCCCCCAGTCAGATCGGCGCGAGTGCAAAAACGGAAGAAATTCCCCAGGCCACCACCATCCTCGTTCCGTGTCCTTGTTGTACGTGATGAGGAAAAAGAATGCCATCAAGTGGTACCGGGCGAGTTCGAAAATCCGGTGATCATCGATCTGCGGAGAGCCGGTAAATGAAAAGTTGGCAACCAGCCCCGCCATCATTTGCCCCGACACGGTCAACTGTGCCTGACTATCCTTCACCGGTTTCTTGGTTTTGCGACTCATGCTCCCCTCGGCTTTCCGCTTTGCTGAAGTGACCAGCGCATCGTCGGTAACCGGATATTTGCCAAATACGTCCGGCTGCATGGAAATTGCTGCAATGTCGTCTTCCAGTTCGGACTTGCGGGTGTTGCACGGCGAACATGTGCGCAAAATGAGGTTCCACCGCTTGTCTAATTTTCCAGTGGGTACGAACTTGCGACCAACCACATGCTCCTTGGTTGCATTGCTGGCCGTGAGCTGCACACCGCAATACGCGCAAACCGTGTTCCTCAACAGCATGGGCTTGCTAGGGTCATGCAAAATGACATCGCTGTCCGCATCTACTTTACGCACAGCAAGGGACTCCGTTTTCAGCGATCTCATTTTTCGAGACCCGCGTGTCAGTCTGTAATCATCGGTTGTAGCGGATCGTCCTGGACGCTCATATGTTCCAGGCGCCACTGCTTGAGCATCTCTCGCTCAGCAACGGTGATCGCGCTATCCGAAATCGGGTCGCAGTACTTGAGGCAAATGTTTTGCCATCCTGCGTCATGCGTGTGAAACGCTAAATCGAAAAGCTCTTCCAACTCCTCAGCAGCCTTTGTGGCGGCCGCAGCAGCGGTCGGCTCATCTCGCAGACTATCGTAGAGGACCATAATCCCCAACTGATAGAGATCTTCTGGCGATTCTCGTTCAACGTCCTTGCCATCATCTAGATCGAAAAGCAGGCCGCGAATGTGATCCCCGCCAACCGCCAAGATGTTCTCTAGTTTTTTGAGCAAGATACGTTTGCCCGAGATGTTGGCAGCACGCAGACGATCTTCAAACGCCTCCGGGAATGCCGCCCGGTGATAACAAGCTGCCAACCAACGCTGAAGAATCACAGCACCACGCCCGTCCAGCCACATATCCCGGCGAGGGTCCGTCTCAAACAGCACAGGTTTACTGATTGGTCGCTTGCCAGTCGCCATCAACTCCAGCGCCACCACCCCTTCTGCTGTTTGGTACTCAATATGAAGGCGTCGAGCGGTCTTGCCGTAGGAATCTCCACCCAGCTTATCAATGCGCCTGCCCACGATGATTTCGGATTCAGGCTCCTTTTCGGCGACTGCAGTCAGATCACAGTCGTGTGAAATGACGACCACAACGGTAGCACCCGGATTTTCTGGATACTGAAGGTTGAGCGCTTTAGCTGCTTCGTCGGTTAGTGCATCACCTTGCCGCCACGAAAACTTCCGATCGGTATCTGCCATTCGCAGATCCCTCACGCATCTTCATGTAGATGCGGTGTGCCGAAATCACTGGCAGCCATTGCTGATTTTGGTCGTCCTACCAAGCGTGAGGCAAGGCGCTGACGCTGTTGTGACTCGCGTGACAGCGTACCGACGAGCGCACGCGCCAATTCAATGACATTGCCCCCCTCTCCAACGGACTCCAGGAGGGATTGACCACCGCTGATCTTCCGGCGCAAGGCCCCTGGCGTCACATCAACCCCAGACTCCAGGAAAATGTCTGCAGCCTGTGCAAATTCGGAAAGCCGTTGGGCATTGCGACGGGAGAGCGCACCCCCCTTGAGCCACTCATGAACAGCTTGCCGGGATACGCCAAAAATTCTGGACAACTCAGTGACCGATATTTTCAACACCTGGCGAATGTGGGTGATGTCTCCGGCAGCGGAAGTTGCGGCATCAGCCGCCACAACTTGGGCACCTTCAAATTCGATTTGGTTGATGCTCCAGTTCGCGGTTGCAGAACTGGCGTGAAGATACATTGGCGTCAGCAAGCCCAATGTCCCCGCGACGCAATAGCTGAGAATTCGCCCTTGGAAAGCATTCCCGCTATGAACCACCTCATCAGCGTGATCGTCGATTTTGGCGAACGTGGTTGCCCTAACCGCCAGTTGTGAGGGGCCGTCTACCTGATAGGCTGCATACATCTTGTATTACCTCCCCTTTATGTTTTCCATGCGGCAATAGCAGTCGGCGTCACGATTGCATCGAACGCCATGCCAATGCGGTTGCGTAACATTTTCAGCTGCAATTTAATGGCATTCAATTCAAATAGGTGACGCCCCTCGATTGAGGCGTCAGTATCGACGATGGCATGCACACCATTGATCGATTTGAACCGTTCGGCAATGTTAACGCCTATGGGTTGAAGGTCCATGGGAAAGCCCAGTGGCCCAGCCTGAATGATCGTTCGTGCCAGCACTACGCATTCGGCAGTACGGATATGCGTTTCGGTAAACGAATGTGACACTTGCACATCGTCAGGCAACTTGCTGCTTAGCCCCAAAACTCCTGGCACCAAATAGTCGGCAAGACCTGCCTCCCCATTGGGGGGAACGATAGCGTCAAGATACCGCAGTCCTATCCTTTCAGAGTGCGCGAGCGTCACACACTCATGGACGATGCCCAATCCCTTGATGAACTCATCCGCAAATGTCTCAAACGTGTCGTATTCCGTCGTCTGAAAAGACAGCGCATTTTGTTCGACGATAAACCCCTTGGTATTGTCGGTGCTGAAAAACATCAGCCGCTCGACCTGTTCCACGACAGGAGGGTTTTGAGGTTGCGATGTATCCCCGATCTGTGGCATCAAATTGAAGGCCATCGACACCCCCTTTTTGAAGTCGGGGTAGCCCACCTTTCGCATTCGATCCTGGATATCCGCAGCGTAGGACCCTAACCGGAGCACCGGATTGTGTCTGGCCTGGGCAATGGCGAAGTACACCGGTGCGTTCTTCATTTTTTCACCCATAGCATCTCTCCACTTGACATACGACTTGACAGTTTACACTTTATTTGACAGGTCGTTGAGTGAATTTGGCCCTACCAGAAGGAGTGCCAAGTCTGCTGCTTATGTAAATAACCAGATCGCAGCTGACGCCCGTCTGGGTAAGCAATTCAGGATCGGCCACAGCTACGTGACGCCAGCGCACAGGCTAGAGGATGATCATCCAGGGACATGGCATCCGATTTGCGACGGTGGACCTAACAGCATCTCCCGGGGACATTCGAGCACAGCTACTGCGAATGTGCGAGCCTGCGATTCAGTAGCGCAGGTCAGATATCAACGCTGCTTCTACCCTGCGCCTTGCCACTAGTCCGGGCAGGACTTTTCCGCCACCATAGATCCATCGGCATAGCTCTTGTGCTGATGCCAACCAGTCTCGCTGGTTGACCCGCCGCCGTAGCGTCGACATCTGAAGACGTCCAGCCCCAAGGTTGAATGTGAAATCCACAATGGCCGCAAGTCGATCTTCGGGTTCGGTGGTAAGAACTGGGCAGTATCGCAACGCCGCAGCCAGAGCGGTTTGCATGTCTTGGGCAAGATAATCCTCGGCTTCCGCCTCCGTGATCGGTGGATGCTTCAAATCACACAGATGACCATACCCGATCGTCCAAAAACCCGCCGGGCAGATGTATGGATGCGCTCGGCCCGGGTCTGCATGGGGCACCAAATGGAATCCTTCGAAGCGCTTGGCCATGTCAATCGCAGCTCGCGGAACCTCGATCACGACCGCACCCTTTCAAAAACGCGGCCGAGGAACCAGAAGTTAAGCACGCCAGCCCACAATGCCTGATCAGCCTCCGTCCAAGCGTGCAGGATGGCAACGCCCCACCCAGCGCCAGCGCTCACGGCGGCCGCGAACGCTGCAGTTTTGGCAGCGCAGTAAAGCGCCATGAACCAGTACGTAATAACTGGACGGACACTTGCGGACAACGCATCCGCCCATTTCACACCGGTTTTTTCGCCTTGAGTGCGAACGGCGTCGCGTAGCGCATCGATTGCACCGGTGTTCCATGCCGCATCTGCACTGGCACCAATTTCCGCCATACGCTGCGCACCGCGAATCTTTTCGAACTCCAACGCCTTGTCCTGCATGGCCAGTTCATGGCCACGCTCGCCATTGCGGTCCATCCATTTGAGAATCTCGGGTGCCAAGCGGAAAACACCGCCCAGCAAACCACCAAGCAATGTTTCGATCATTGGCCACCCTCGCTGCCTTCATAGATCTGGTGGCGGACAGTGACGTCCACGACTCCGAATGGCGGTGCGACCACTATCGCGTGCGGCGCTGCAAAGCTTCCTTCATCGAAGGACCAAAAATAGCGGTCAGTGATTCCGCTGCCAGATGGGAACGTAATTGTCAGCGTGGCCTTGGCCACGTAATTCCATATTCCAAGTCGGTCAAGCATCCGCCCCAACATGCCGGATGCATCCACGCAAGCCCCGAGTCTCCCATCTGCCTTAACCGCCGAAACCAAAGCGTTCGCCGCGATGTCAATCTTTGCAGCCGCATTAGCGAGGTAATCATCGCCATATTGCCGTGTTTCGATGTACCGGGCGTACAACTCAAGGAAGCGTGGATCCTTCTGTTCGTGGGTAAGGAAATTCGGGTGGTCATAGAAACCAGGTGTGTCAAACGGGATATTCCGATTGGTAAACGCGCGCTCCAAGCGTCGACGTTCCTGATCATTTGACAGCGGCCACGGCATATTGGAACTCCCCGAAAGACTACCAACGAGGTCAAATGACTCGTTTTGCCATCCAGTTTATCCGGGGAACTTCGCTACGTGGCACATGCCCAAGTTGCTGGCGTTAAACGACGTTTGCGTGTGCCAGCATCGACATGGTTCGGCCCTGTTTTTTGAGAACAGAGAACAGGGAAGAATCGAAATGGCGGGATTCGGCCAGAACCGGTGGCCGCGTTTTAGACTGCCCAGCACACGCAGATCGGTCTCGCACCCCGCGTGGCGTGGGGGAAAGCCGAAAAAGGAAAGAGCAACCGAGAACGGTTGCCCTTGAATACTGGTGGTGCAAGATGGTTCGTATCCAAACCAATCTCTCACACAGGCTCGTATTGTAGCGCAAATGAACGCCATTCTGAGGTGCCCAATCGTCAAGGATCAATCTTGATTTGAGCTTCTTGTAGGCGTCCTCGCTAGTCGCTGGCGTTTCGCAGATCACGCAGCAAAACAAGTTCGGGCGGAGCTGCCAAGCCCCCACTTCCCGAGTCGAAATCAACATCCTATTGACATTTCCCTTTTTGGGAAATACAATGCCGATCTGATCATGAACACGCCATCCACCTCATGCGAATACTGGGATTGCCGCTCCTTGAGGAGTTCAAACAAAAGCACGCGGACTCACGTGGGCAGCTCGACGCATGGCAGACGGATGTCGAACGTGAGCACTGGCAGACATCACAGGACATTAAGCGGCGGTACCGAAGCGCAGATTTTTTGGCAGACAACCGTGTCATTTTCAACATCAAGGGCAACACGTATCGGCTGGTGGTGAAAGTGCGATATCAAAACGGATTGGTGGTCGTCGAGTGGGTGGGAACTCATGCCGAGTACGACAAGAAAAAGTTTTAGGCTGTTTCAGCGCAGCAATTGAAAAATAGACGGAGAACGCAATGAACGTAAAGATCATTAAGAGCAAGGAAGGTTACGCAGAGGCAATGGCACGCCTCTCTGCGCTTATGTCGCTCGATCCTGTCACCGGTTCCGATGACGACAATGAACTTGGATTGCTGGCGCTGGTGATTGCTGATTTCGAGCACCAAACGGTTCCACCTGTGCAAGTAGACCCAATTGAGTCCATCCTTTTCCGGATGGATCAAATGGACCTCAGCCGTAAGGACTTGATTCCCTACATCGGATCGATTTCCAAGGTTTCTGAGGTGCTGTCCCGTAAGCGCCCGTTGTCTCTGCCGATGATTCGGCGACTCAACCGAGGCCTGGGAATCCCCGCTGACATACTTATTGAAGATGTCGAAACCGACAGTTCGATTGTTAGTCAGGACCCAGAAATCGACTATTCCAGTTTTCCTTTGAAAGAGATGCTAGAGCGCGGATGTTTTGGCGACTTCAAAGGCAATGCCCAGCGCTTGAAGGACTACGCGGAAGACCTGGTTACCAAGTTCAAGCGTGAGTTTCTGCCCAAACATCTGGAGCCAGCTTTTTTGCGTGCGCCCATGCATCAGCGTGGCGATCGTCAGGCCGATGACATGGCTTTATTGGCATGGCGCATGTGCGTGGTGCGCAGCGCACGAGAAGCCAACTTATCCCGAGAGTACAAGCCCGGCTCAGTCACGCCGGAATGGTTGCGTGAATTGGCAAAGCTGTCCGCATTTGAAGAAGGTCCAAAGCTTGCCAGGGAATATCTGGCACGCCTTGGCATCACTCTCGTCATCGAAAGTCACTTTAAGCGTACTTTCCTTGACGGTGCAGCAATGTTGGATAACGGCCGCCCCATCGTGGCGCTGACCCTTCGTCATGATCGAGTCGACAATTTTTGGTTTGCACTGCTCCACGAGCTGGCTCACGTGGCCAAGCACCTCTCAGATTCGAACCCAGTCTTTATTGATGATTTGGATCGTCCAAACCCTGAACACATCGAAAGCGAAGCCGATGAAATGGCGCAAGAAGCGCTGATTCCAAAAAATCGGTGGGATGCAGCCAAGGTTAAGGAAACCCTGCTGTCTGAAGATGCAATTGCATTTGCAGATGAAATCGGCGTACATCCCGCGATCATCGCTGGACGCCTCCGTCATGAAACAAAAAACTTCCGTCTGCTGTCCCATTTGATTGGAAAGACCGGCCAGGTCAGTCAGCACTTCGTTCAATAGTTTTCCGGATTTCTCTTCCCAAAAGAGGAAATCAGCTAATGCCTTGTTCCTTCTTTGAAAAACCAGTAGAATTCTGGCAACCAATCAAGAATCTAACTTGATTGGGGCTTGGGCGAAGATGGTAGCTGTAGTTACTGCTTTTGCCCTCGATGGAAGAATTTGAATGGTATTTCGCGCTTTGCCGATGTTGCAAAAAGGCAAGCGCAGACCAAAAAAAAGCTTCTGAAGTGCTAGTAACACTCCAGAAGCCTTTGGTGAGGTGAACAGGGGGCTACCAAACCACCCATGCACATCATGTCTTGGACAGACGGCGAATCTTACCAGTTCGCGGTGCGCGGGCAAGCTAAATCCCCCTCAATCTTCATGAGGAGTTGGCTATGGCCTACACCCGTTGGAGGAGCGTCTTTGTGCGCGCATACATCAGGTTCCGATTCGGGCGCCATGAGTCTGTATGCAAACACTGGCGTTCCCACCCGGGTCAGATGCAACTATTTGCCTGATCCACCGGTTGCGGGGACCGACCCCAGTTCGGTTCCCGCAATTTCAATCACCGTGAACTTAATGAGGTAAAAAATGGCTACTAAAAAACCTACGAACGAACAGACATCGGCCCGTGTGGCATCGACAGCATCAAAACTATTGAGCAATCCACGCACGTCAGCTGCAGTCAAATCCGTCGCAGCGTCGGCACTTACTCAAAAGGCAAGTGCAGGCAAATCTAAGAGCAAATAGCGACTATTTGCCTCCTGGAAACCGGGGCCCGCTTCGCGCGGGCTTTTTCATGCCCGCAAATGTGCGCCATGGATGCGGATCCACGCAATTGCTCCGAACTTCACTTGACCACATCCCAGATCGGGTCGTTTGCGGCCTTGGTGTGCAGCAGCTGATTGATGCGGCTGAGCAGCACGGCGGGGACATCGGTCCGACGGTTGTTCGCGCGTACGGTGTCAAGGAACGCCGAATGGACGTAACCCTTCGCAGCGGATACGTTTACCAAATCTACGCCTACCTGCGCTCCCAGGTCGGGCGCGGTGATCCACTTGCGGATAGCGCCAGTGTCCGACTTTGCCAAGATGGTCGATCTGTTTGATGAGCGCGGCGTCACCTTTGTTTCGGTGACCCAGCAGTTCAACACCACGACCAGCATGGGCCGATTGACGCTCAACATCCTCCTGTCATTTGCCCAATTCGAGCGCGAAGTCACTGGCGAACGGATCCGCGACAAGATTTCGGCCAGCAAGGCCAAGGGAATGTGGATGGGCGGCACACCTCCCCTGGGCTACGATGTGCGGGAACGAAAACTCGTGGTCAACGAGCCAGAGGCAGCGTTGGTCAGGGACATCTTTGCGCGGTATGCCGAGACCGGGTCGGCCGCGCAGCTTGTGCGCGAACTGCAGATCGAGGGGCACACCACCAAAGTCTGGGTTACGCAAAACGGACGCTGCCACGAGGGAAAGGTCATTGACCAGCAGTGCTTGTTCACCATGCTGCGCAACCGCCTCTACCTTGGAGAGATCACTCACAAGGGCCAATCCTTCCCTGGCCAGCACGAGCCCATCGTCTCCACCGATTTGTGGTCGGCGGTGCACGCGTTTGTTGATGGCCGAAAGCAGGGGCCCCGCACCCGGTACAAAAAGGAACCCGCGCTGCTGACGGGCATCCTGTACGCGCCGGATGGTCAGCGCATGCTGCCGACGTACACCCAGAAGAAAAACGGGAAGCGCTACCGCTACTACGTACCCTATCTGGAAAAGCGGCAATCGGCGGGCGCGACCTACGATCCCACTCAGCCCAACATTGGACCGCTACCAGCCTTGGAAATCGAAACTGCCGTTCTGGCGCAGGTTCACAAAGCGTTGCAGGAACCCGAGATGATCATTGGCGTCTGGCAGGCTAGGCACGACCATGTCAAAGGCTGCATCTTCATTCGATCTGCCATTGATCCGGACGCTAGGAAAAGCGTTTTACTGGCAACGGATGATTGACACCGGTGAGGTTGCCAATGCAAGTGAATTGGCTCGTCACTTTAAATTGGAGGCGGGCTGGGTGTGCGAGGTGCTACGAATGTCACGTCTTGCGCCGGACATCATCCGCGCAGTGCTCGATGGTCGACAGCCGCGCCATCTCAATTTGCACGCGCTACGCGGGCGCCAGGCGGAGATTCCGCTGGAGTAGGATGCCCAGCGCAGGCTTTTTGGGTTTGTCGCGTCGTAGGGGCTTCTGGCCACCAGTGGTTTGCGTATGCACTGCCCATCCACCCCATCCGGAAAACCGCTCTTTTTGACATACGCATAAGTGCTTGTTTGCAAAAGGTTTCTGCGTGTGCCGACTTTGGTGCATTTTCCCTCTATTTTTTGAGAACAGAGAGCAAAAAGGAATCGAAATTCAGGGAGAAACGGGGAGTATGGACGACCAACATCAAGCGGTCAGCACACGCAAATCCGGCAGGAACCCCGCGTGGCTTGGAGAAAGCCCAGAAATGACAAAGCCAACTGAGAACAGTTGGCTTTGAATATTGGTGGCCTGGGGCGGAATCGAACCACCGACACAAGGATTTTCAATCCTCTGCTCTACCGACTGAGCTACCGGGCCAAAGACCAAAATTATAGCAGTAAATATTCCGATCTTTTAGATCGCCCACTAAATCACACTGCGTTTCCCACGACCCAAGTCGACACCGAGTTGTTTCAACTTGCGATACAAATGGGTGCGCTCCAAGACCGTCTTCTCCGCGACGCGAGTCATGGATCCATTTTCGCGGGCTAGGTGGTACTCGAAGTAAGCCTTCTCAAACTCGTCACGAGCTTCCCTCAAAGGTTTATCCAACAAGAAATTCTGGCTATTGGGCAAGCCCACCGGAATTACGCCAGAAACGGGAATGGGTACAACCTCAATGATTTCCGACGACAACACCTTGGTTTGTTGAATCACTTCAGCCGGTTTTCGCAGAACGCTACGGGTCAAGCCTTGCTCAACCGCTTTCAAAAGTTTTTGCAGCGTAATGGGTTTTTCAAGGAAGGCCAAAGCACCTATCTTGGTCGCCTCAACAGCCGTGTCGATGGTGGCATGCCCACTCATCATGATGACTGGCATGGTCAAAGCACCGCTGGCAGACCACTCCTTGAGCAAGGTTACGCCATCCGTGTCGGGCATCCAGATATCCAGCAAAACAAGATCAGGCCGCTCCCTGTTGCGCGCAGCGCGGGCTTGCGCCGCGTTCTCTGCGAGCTCTACGTTATGTCCCTCGTCATTCAGAATTTCCCAGAGCAAGTCACGAATGCCGTGCTCGTCATCGACTACCAGAATGTTTGCCATGGTGCAGCACTGTCCCTCAAAGATCGTTGCGTCGCGTCTCGGCAGGCGCGCTGTTGTAGATTTGTAATGATACCGACACTTGCGCGCCGACTACTGCGCCGCTCGACAGCCGGTTAGTGATATCGATCCGACCGCCGTGTTCATCCACTATTTTTTTCACTACCGCCAGCCCCAAACCGGTACCTTTGGTTTTGGTCGTGACATACGGTTCAAACGCACGTTTCAGAATATGGTCAGGAAATCCAGCTCCG
>JANXVI010000249.1 GCA_025351745.1 Rhodoferax sp. | reverse complement strand
GCAACTGTGCGAGCGCATGGCGCCGCGCGTGCTGCACGAGCTGATCGAGCCGCTTTGCGTGTCTGCCCTGAACACGCCAGCGTCTAAAGCCAGTGCCCAGGTATTTTTGCGGGTGATGAAGGACGCGCTGTTTGGCGTGCGCGGTGGCTCGAACCTGCTGCTGCCCCGTACCGACCTCAGCGCGATGTTTCCGATTGCTGCCGCCCAATGGGTCACCCATCGGGGTGGTGAGGTGCATCTGGGCCAGCGCGCGACCAGCCTGCACTGGCAGGCGCCGCACTGGTTGCTGGACGGACGGGCCTTTGACCGAGTCATCTGGGCAACGTCTTCATCCAATGCGGCTGCAGCCATCGCGGAATATGCACAGCACGCTCCTGAATCAATAGCAAATGCCATGCGGGGCTGGGCGGCGACTGCATGTGCCATGCGCTTTGAGGCCATTGCCACCGTCTACGCCTGGGCTCCGCAAGCCCGCCTACCCCACCCCATGCTGGCGCTGCGCAACACGGCAACAGCACCGGCCCAGTTTGTATTTGACCGCGGGCAGCTAGATGGGCCGCAAGGACTGCTGGCCTTTGTCGTCAGCGCCAGTGAGGGCAGCCGTGACGAACTGCAAGCGGCCGCACTACAGCAGGCCAAGGACCAACTCGCCTCCCTGGGCCTGCCCCCGTTGCAGCCTGTTAAAACCGTGGTCGAGAAGCACGCCACCTTTGCCTGCACGCCTGGCCTGTTGCGCCCACCGCAACAGATTGCGCCGGGTCTGCTGGCCGCTGGCGACTATGTGCAAGGCCCCTACCCGGCCACGCTGGAAGGGGCAGTGCGCAGCGGCTGGACGGCGGGATCTTCTTTTCCACATCTGGGCGTGCGCGGGCATAGGTGATCTGCGTCCAATTTGTCTTTTTGACTTTCCCAAAAGGGCCAGATTCGTCCCAACGTTTCGTCACTTCTGCAAGAATATCCGAATCTTTTTAATAGGTCGGTAAGCCAGCTAGCGTCGGGCGGCAGCCCACATTCCTGAGGATTTGAGATCTAGCTTATGAAGCAAAGCTCAAGTTACAGGGCACTTCTTGATGGTCTGGACATTGCATTTCGGAGGCATTCATGGTTAGACGTCTTGTATTTTTCCTACTGCAATTGATGCCATTAACTGTGCTGGCTGGAGCAGCGTCGCCACAAGGCGTGTGGCACGGGACCGTGGGGACAAAGACCATCGTAGCCTGTTTCAATAAGGGATCGCCTTGGACAGCTTATGGTAGCTATTACTACATGGACCACCTGAAGCCCATTGCCTTACACGCTGGAGAAAAGGACCCCTATTGGCATGAGGAAGGCGATACAGGGCTATGGGAACTTACAACTCCGGTGAATGGCGCTGTTGCAGGTACTTGGCGCAATGGAAAAACGGGAAAGAGCCTTTCAATCCGCCTCACTTTAGTGGATGGCGACGACGATGAATCGGCATGTGCTCGCGATTCTTTCAACTCACATCTTGAGAAGCGGCCGAAGATTGAAGAGGGAAAAACCGTCCAGTTCTCACCAGGTCGGTCGTATCGGAAGCTACGATTCGCTGGGCAAGAAACCGTCGAACTGTTTGGGCCTGACCCGGCGCTTAATCAACTGAATTCCCAGCTGAAACTCGATCAGAGCAAAGAAGCTCTCGGCGGATTTTTCCAGCAGAGACGCGAGTTCCTCGGGCGGGTCGGTTATCCAGCCGTAGACGAACGACACACCGAACCTACCTACTGGGACTCCAACTTCATTTCGATCGAATTCTATTTGTGGTTGGCGGGTGAGGGGCGTAGCGGCATCTCAAATGAATATCGAACCTGGAATTCGAGAACCGGAGAAGAAGTAGATCTCTGGACGTGGCTTGGGTCCAGTCATGACAATGCTACGTTGCCACCAAAGTTGAAGAAATACCTATACCGAAGTGTCAAAGAAGAATCAGCAGAATGTGCGAACGGCTATCGCGGACAGGGCGTGTATACGTTGACGCTGCACAAAGAGGGGCTCCACATTGAAGAGGATGCATGGGGTGACGGATGCGAGAAGGCATTCGTCATTCCATATAGGAAGCTAGGCCCGTTTTTAAGCTCTACCGGGAAACAGGCGGTTAACTCGATCGTGGGCTTGAAATGACTCCCAACCCGCCCCGCGCCTGTAGCCGGGCGTTGAAACCATAAAAAACCCAATCCATTGCGTATGATCGGCCGAACTTAGGAGCCGCAGTCCCATGCACATCGCAGTGAAAATCGTTGCCGCCGCCATCACCGCCGCCATCCTGGCCGCGGGTGGGGCAGCCGCCTGGCATATCCACACCAAACAGCCGCAGCGCAGCGGCAATGTGGCGCTTAGGCAATTGAAGGCCCC
>JANXVI010000200.1 GCA_025351745.1 Rhodoferax sp. | reverse complement strand
AGAGAAATTCACAAAGGTTCATCATGGAAATTTCAAAAGCTGAAATCGCTTCGGCTACGGCTGCATCCCACTTAATAGCTACTTCGTCTGGCATGCTTGAACTGCGCGGCGCGGAAATCCTCGTCAAAGCCTTGCAGGCCGAAGGCGTCAAATACGTTTGGGGCTACCCCGGCGGTGCGGTCTTGCACATTTACGATGCGTTTTACAAACAAGACACTATCCAGCACGTTTTGGTGCGCCATGAGCAGGGTGCGGTGCACGCGGCGGACGGATATGCGCGCGCCACCGGTGACGTAGGTGTTGCGTTGGTGACCTCGGGCCCCGGTGTCACCAATGCTGTGACCGGAATTGCCACAGCCTATATGGACAGCATTCCCATGGTGATCATCACCGGACAGGTACCCACCCACGCGATCGGCTTGGACGCTTTTCAAGAATGCGATACGGTGGGAATTACGCGTCCCATCGTCAAACACAATTTTCTGGTCAAAGATGCCCGTGACCTGGCAGAGACGCTGAAAAAGGCCTTCCACATCGCGCGCAGCGGCCGCCCCGGCCCTGTCGTGGTCGATATCCCCAAGGATGTGTCCTTCAAAAAGGTGCCGTATACCGGCTACCCCACGTCGGTGGAGATGCGTTCCTACAACCCGGTGCGCAAGGGGCACGGCGGCCAGATCCGCAAGGCCTTGCAACTGCTGTTGACCGCCAAGCGCCCCTATATCTACACCGGCGGTGGCGTATTGCTCAGTAATGCCTCCAACGAACTGCGTACCCTGGTGGACATGCTGGGTTACCCAGTCACCAACACGCTGATGGGCTTGGGCGCATACCCTGCGACCGACCGCAAGTTCCTGGGCATGTTGGGTATGCACGGTACGGTGGAAGCCAACAATGCCATGCAGAACTGCGATGTGCTGCTGGCCGTCGGCGCGCGTTTTGACGACCGCGTGATTGGCAACCCCAAACACTTTGCTCAGAACGAACGCAAGATCATCCACATCGATATCGATCCGTCGAGCATTTCCAAGCGCGTCAAGGTGGACATCCCCATCGTGGGCGATGTGAAAGACGTGCTACTGGAAATGATCGCCATGATCAAGGACGGTACGGTCAAACCCGATGCCAACGCTCTTGGCGCGTGGTGGGAAACCATTGAAGACTGGCGCAAGCGCGACTGCATGAAGTACAGAATGGGCAAGGGCGATGTCATCAAGCCCCAGTACGTGGTCGAAACCCTGTGGAACATGACCAAGGACGCCGACACCTATATCACCTCGGACGTGGGCCAGCACCAGATGTGGGCGGCGCAGTACTACAAATTTAACGAACCTCGTCGCTGGATCAACTCCGGTGGTTTGGGCACCATGGGCGTGGGCATTCCCTATGCGATGGGCATCAAGCTGGCCAAGCCCGATAGCGAAGTGTTCTGCATCACCGGTGAAGGCTCGGTGCAGATGTGCATCCAGGAACTGTCCACCTGCCTGCAGTACAACACGCCGATCAAGATCGTGTCGCTGAACAACCGCTACCTCGGTATGGTGCGCCAGTGGCAAGAGGTCGAGTACGAGGGCCGCTACAGCCACAGTTATATGGACGCGTTGCCCAACTTCGTCAAACTGGCCGAGGCCTATGGCCACGTCGGCATGTTGATCGAAAAGCCGCAGGATGTGGAGCCCGCTCTGCGCGAGGCGCGCAAGCTCAAGGACCGCACCGTGTTCATGGACTTCCGTACGGACCCGACCGAGAACGTATTCCCCATGGTCCAGGCCGGCAAGGGCATCACTGAAATGTTGCTGGGTAGCGAAGACCTTTAAGGAAACAAGGCTCTAGCCCTCGTAAAATAAGCGTAGCTAGCTATCAAAATGCTAGCGTTTTTCTAGACGAATCTATTGTCCGCCAAGCCCGCAACTTACCGGTTGCGGGGGAGGGCGGCGAAAAGAGGAATCCATTTCATGAAACACATCATTGCAGTTCTTTTGGAAAACGAGCCGGGCGCACTGTCCCGTGTCGTTGGGCTTTTTTCGGCCCGTGGCTACAACATCGAGTCCCTGACCGTTGCACCCACGGAAGACGCCAGCCTGTCGCGCATGACCATCCAGACCACCGGTTCGGACGACGTCATCGAACAAATCACCAAGCACCTGAACCGGCTCATCGAGGTCGTCAAGGTCGTCGATCTGACCGAAGGTTCTTACATCGAGCGCGAGCTGATGATGGTCAAGGTGCGTGCCGTCGGCAAAGAGCGTGAAGAGATGAAGCGCATGGCGGACATCTTCCGCGGCCGCATCATCGACGTCACCGACAAAAGCTACACCATCGAACTCACCGGCGACCAGTCCAAGAACGACGCGTTCCTGGAAGCTCTGGAGCGCGCTGCCATTCTGGAGACGGTGCGAACCGGTTCCAGTGGCATCGGCCGCGGCGAGCGTATATTGCGAGTCTGATTTTCCCCAGGTCCGAGCGCGCGTTTCGACAGGCTCAACGCGAACGGACCTTGGCTAGTGGCGATCAACGGTCACCGTTCGCCCTGAGCCTGTCAAAGGGCATTTCGCCAAAGCATTTTTTTAGGAGATAGAACATGAAAGTTTTTTACGACAAGGATTGCGACCTGAGCCTGATCAAGGGCAAGACCGTTGCCATCATTGGGTACGGCAGCCAAGGTCATGCCCACGCGCAAAACCTGAACGACAGCGGCGTCAAGGTGGTGGTTGGTCTGCGCAAGGGCGGTGCATCGTGGGACAAGGTCGCCAAGGCTGGCCTGAAGGTTGCCGAAGTCAACGAGGCGGTTGCCTCGGCCGATGTCGTGATGATCTTGTTGCCAGACGAAAACATCGCTGGCGTGTACAAAGAGATCGAGCCCAGCCTGAAGCAAGGTGCGTCGCTGGTGTTCGCCCATGGCTTCAACGTGCACTACAACCAAGTCGTGCCCCGCGCCGATCTGGACGTGTGGATGGTTGCGCCCAAGGCCCCTGGCCACACCGTGCGCAACACCTACACCCAGGGTGGCGGCGTGCCCCACCTGATTGCCATTCACCAGGACAAGTCCGGCAAGGCCCGTGACTTGGCGATGAGCTATGCCATGGCCAATGGCGGTGGCAAGGCCGGCATCATCGAGACCAACTTCAAGGAAGAAACCGAGACCGACTTGTTTGGTGAACAGGCTGTATTGTGCGGCGGCGCCGTCGAGCTGATCAAGATGGGTTACGAAACCCTGACCGAAGCCGGCTACGCGCCTGAAATGGCGTATTTCGAATGCCTGCATGAATTGAAGCTCATCGTTGACCTGATCTACGAAGGCGGCATCGCCAACATGAACTACTCCATCTCCAACAACGCGGAGTATGGCGAGTACGTGACAGGCCCTGAAGTCATCAACGACCAGTCCCGCGCCGCGATGCGCAATGCCTTGAAGCGCATCCAGAACGGGGAATACGCCAAGATGTTTATTCAGGAAGGTCGCCTGAATTATCCGAGCATGACGGCCCGCCGTCGTAATACCGCCGACCACTCGATTGAGAAGGTCGGCAGCCAGTTGCGCGCCATGATGCCTTGGATTGCTAAGAACAAGCTGGTGGACCAAACCCGCAACTGATGCACTTTTAGTGTTCCTGCAAAGGCCGCTTCGGTGGCCTTTTTGTATTTCTGGCCCGCCCGATTCAAAGGCCAAACTTTCAACCACTGGCTTACACTCGTAACCGTGATTCCAGCAAGGAGAAATTATGCATGATGGCGCGGACACCGCATCGCAGGACGATGCAAATGTCGTGGTGCGCAAGCGCCGCAAGGGCATTTACATTTTGCCCAATCTGTTCACGCTAGCGGCGCTATTTGGCGGGTTTTATGCCGTTGTGATGGCGATCAATGGTCGTTTCGATCAGGCTGCGTATGGGATCTTCTATTCCATGGTGCTGGACAGTCTGGACGGCCGAGTCGCGCGCATGACCAACACACAAAGCGCCTTTGGGGAGCAGATGGACTCACTTTCAGATATGGTGTCCTTCGGCGCTGCGCCAGCATTGATTTCCTACGTGTGGGCGTTGCAGGGCTTGGGCCGCTGGGGCTGGATGGCTTCTTTTATCTACTGCGCGTGTGCTGCGTTGCGTTTGGCGCGTTTCAACGTCAATACGACGGTAGTGGACAAGCGATACTTTCAGGGTCTGCCCTCCCCAGCAGCGGCAGCATTGATAGCAGGCTTTGTTTTGCTGCTGAATGAGAATGGACTGAAGGGAACCAGCATGTTGGAGCTTGGGCCCTTCGACTTGGCTGTTCCCTGGATCATGTTTGCGTTGGTGTTGTATGCAGGGCTTACGATGGTCACCAACGTGCCGTTCTTCAGCTTCAAAGACATTCAGATGAAGCGCAGCGTCCCTTTTGCGGTGCCCATCCTGATTGTTTTAGTATTTGCCGGGGTGACTATTAATCCTCCGATAGCTTTTTTCGGAATATCTGTCCTTTACGGCTTCAGTGGCTATGTGGTCTATGCACGTCGCCGGGCCCGCGGCCAGCAGACCAGTGTGATCAGCACGTCGACCGATGAACCCGACGAACGGGGCCTGCACAAGTAGGCCTTACCCCCCAATTTAAGAATCCAGAGGAGTTACGACATGGCCGACAAATTGATCATTTTTGACACCACTTTGCGGGACGGCGAACAGTCGCCGGGCGCGTCCATGACCCGCGACGAAAAGCTGCGCATTGCCCGTCAGCTTGAACGCCTGAAAGTGGATGTGATCGAAGCCGGTTTTGCAGCAAGCTCCAATGGTGATTTTGAGGCGGTGCAACTGATTGCCACCCACATCAAGGATTCGATCATTTGCTCGCTGTCGCGTGCGAATGACCGCGACATTTCGCGGGCCGCTGAAGCACTGAAGGGCGCCAATCGCGCGCGCATTCACACCTTTATTGCGACCTCAGCCTTGCACATGGAAAAGAAGCTGCGCATGTCACCCGACCAGGTGTTTGAGCAGGCCAAGCAGTCTGTGCGTTTTGCGCGCAATCTGGTGGACGATATTGAGTTCAGCCCCGAAGACGGTTACCGCAGCGACATGGATTTTTTGTGCCGCGTGATTGAAGCCGTCATCAACGAAGGCGCGACCACCATCAATGTGCCCGATACCGTTGGTTATGCCATTCCGGAGTTGTACGGCAACTTCATCAAGACACTGCGCGAGCGCGTACCCAATTCTGACAAGGCCGTCTGGTCTGTGCACTGCCACAATGACCTGGGAATGGCGGTCGCCAATTCCCTGGCAGGTGTCAAGATCGGCGGCGCACGCCAAGTGGAGTGCACGATCAATGGTCTGGGTGAGCGGGCCGGCAATTGCAGCCTGGAAGAAGTCGTGATGGCTGTCAAAACGCGCAAAGACTATTTTGGGCTGGAGATGGGTATTGACACGCACCACATACTGGCAGCGAGTCGCATGGTCAGCCAGACCACTGGTTTTGTCGTCCAGCCCAACAAGGCGGTTGTCGGTGCGAACGCTTTTGCCCATGCATCTGGTATCCACCAGGATGGCGTTTTGAAGGCCCGCGATACCTACGAAATCATGCGTGCCGAAGACGTTGGCTGGACCGCCAACAAGATTGTGCTGGGCAAGCTCAGCGGCCGCAATGCCTTCAAACAGCGCCTGCAAGAATTGGGCGTGCAATTGGAAAGCGAAGGAGAAGTCAACGCTGCATTCGCCCGATTTAAGGAACTGGCCGACCGCAAAAGTGAAATATTCGATGAAGACATCCTTGCTCTGGTCAGTGACGAAAGCGTCAGCCACATCAAGGAGCAATACGCCTTTGTGTCCCTGTCACAGCACAGCGAAACTGGAGAACGCCCGCAAGCCAGCATCGTCTTCACGGTTGATGGCGTGGAGGTATCCGGTGCGTCTGAAGGTAATGGCCCGGTGGATGCATCCCTCAAGGCCATCGAGCAGCATGTCAAGAGCGGTGCCGAGATGGTGCTCTATTCTGTCAACGCTATCAGCGGCTCCACCGAAAGCCAGGGCGAAGTGACAGTCAGGCTGCAAAACAGTGGGCGCGTCGTCAATGGTGTGGGGTCCGACCCGGACATCGTGGTAGCTTCAGCCAAGGCTTATTTGAGCGCGCTCAACAAGCTGCACAGCAAGGCGGAAACTATTGCAGCACAGGGTTGAGCCCAGGGTAAGCCCCAATAAGCCATGTATTTCTTGAAGTTTGTCGCGCAAGTAGTTGATCTTGCGTGAATTTTTTGTTTACACTCCAACCTGCAGGCTATCGAATTGACTGATTTACGCATTCGCCAGGAGCCGCCGTTGGGAAACACCATGAAGAAACTTATTTTCCGCTTTGGCGTCCTCGCCATGTTTTCTTCGCTGATATTTGCGTCAGCGCATGCGGAAATCGCAAAACATCCGACTGCCCACGCCAAACACGTTAAAAAAGCGGCGGTAAAGGCTAAAACCGCCCGAAAGCACGCTGCGTTGCGCGCAGTTGTGATCCCGAAACCACCTTCATTTGGTCAAATCGCCGGCCTACACGCTGCACATGATGCGCTGGATCTGAAGTCCAGTGTTGCGCTTGTCGTCGACCAAGATACGCAGGAAGTGCTGTTTCGCAAAAATGATTTGGCCGTACTGCCGATTGCCTCCATCACCAAGCTGATGACAGGTCTGCTGATCAGCGAATCGAAACTGCCGATGGATGAAATGATTACCATCACCCAGGACGATGTTGACCAGGAAAAAGGTAGTTCGTCCCGATTGCGCGTCGGCACCGAATTGAGCCGTGGCGAATTGCTGCATCTGGCTTTGATGTCCAGTGAAAATAGGGCCGCGAATGCCTTGGGGCGCAGCTACCCGGGTGGACTTGCTGTATTTGTTGGCAAGATGAATGCACGGGCTAAGACGTTGGGAATGATGGACACCAGCTATGTGGAGCCAACCGGGCTGTCCAGCAGAAATCAGTCCAGCGCCCATGACTTGGCGACCCTGGTGAGTTTTGCCCATGGCGACCCCACACTGCGTGAATTGTCCACATCGACCGGTTACCAGGTCGCCGTCGGCCACCGCACCCTGCAGTACAACAACACCAACCGCCTCGTCAAGAACCCTGCTTGGGAAATTGGTTTGCAAAAAACCGGTTACATCACCGAAGCCGGCCAATGCCTGGTGATGCAAGCCAAAGTAGCCGGCCGCAAGCTCATCATGGTGTTCCTCGACTCAGCTGGCAAATTGAGCCGCATAGGGGATGCAGAGCGTGTCAAACGCTGGGTAGAGTCCATCCCAGCGGCGGTGCCGAAAACGATGCCAGTGGCGAGCACCGTGCTTGACCACCGCGTGGTCGTCAACTAAAACAACAGCTGGCGAACACGCTTCCTCGTAGTTAAAGGCTCGGCTTATGGCCCAGCGTTTCCGATATTTGCCGAGCCGTCTCTTTCAGTTTGGGAAGCCAGTTGTCTTCCATGCGCTCAGAAGGCGCCGAAATGGATAACCCCGCGATGAGCCGATTCTGGTCGTCGTAAATGCCGGCTGCCATACAACGCACACCCAGTTCCAGTTCTTCATTGTCATTGGCTTGGCCGTATTGCCGAACTTTCGATAACTCACGCTCCAACGTTTCCAACTGCGTCAGGCTGTTCTTGGTATGGCCTTGCAAGCCGGTTCGTGTGGCATAGGCGCGAATGCGTTGGGGGTCGTCTGCAGCAAGGAACAATTTTCCAACCGAAGTCAGGTGCAAGGGCGCCCGCCCGCCGATAGCCCGAACCACCTGCATGCCAGACCGCTCGCTGAAGGCCCGCTCGACATACACAATTTCGTCCCCCTGGCGCACGCTCAGGTTGACAGGCTGCTGCGTCAGCTTGTGCAGTTCGCGCATCGGTACAACCGCGGCGTCACGTACATTCAGGCGACCCTTGACAAGGTTGCCCAACTCCAACAAACGCATCCCCAGTCGGTAGCTGCCAGGCTGTGTGCGGTCGACAAAGCGGCCAGTGGCCAAGTCGTTCAAGATACGGTGGGCCGTAGAAGGATGCAGGCCAGCCTTCTCGCTTATGTCTTTGAGGCTCATGGAGTCCTCGCGGGAGGCCAGCACATCAATCAGCGTGAACATGCGCTCAATTACTTGTACCGTGGGCTTGTTGGGGATATCGGAAATGGGTTTGGTCATGTGCGTTTAGTCTTCTATCTTATCGCGCGGCATTGCATCGAACTCGCACCAGTTGTCATTGAGCAGGATCTGCATGGGGGCAAAGCGCGCCTTGTAATTCATTTTCGGGCTCTGGTGTATCCAGTAGCCCAGATACACAAACGCCAAGCCCAGTTGGCGCGCTTGCTGGATTTGCCACAGCACATTAAACGTGCCGAAACTGGCCGCTTCGTCCGGCTCAAAAAATGTATAAACCGCAGACAGGCCGTCGTCTAACACGTCCAGAATAGAGACCATTTTCAAGGCCCCGGGCGAACCATCAGGTAGCGATTCCCGAAACTCCACCAAGCGGGAGTTGACGCGGCTTTGCAGCAGGAACTGCGTGTACTGGTCCACGCTGTCCTCGTCCATGCCACCGCCGGCGTGCCGGCTGTTCTGGTAGCGCAGATAGAGGGCGTAATGCTCGGACATAAAACCGAGCTTGAGCACCCGCACATGCAAGCCGTTGTGTCTGTTCCAAGCGCGCCTCTGGCTGCGGTTGGGTGTGAACCGGTCGGCCACCACACGCAGCGGTGTGCAGGCTTGGCAACCATCGCAATAAGGGCGGTAGGTAAACATGCCGCTGCGGCGAAACCCCTTGCTGACCAGTTCCGAATAGGTGGAGTTGTTGATCAGGTGGCTCGGCGTCGCCACTTGAGAGCGCGCCTGGCGACCCGGCAAGTAGCTGCACTCGTACGGCGCAGTTGCGTAGAACTGCAGGGTTTGAAGCGGGAAATCTTTAAGGTCTGTCACGGTGGGTGCATCAGGCAGACAAAATGTGATTCCAGTATAGGGGTGAGAAGCGCCATACCAGCGACGGCGCCAATTTCGCCCGGTTGATATGTGCCAAAAAGGCTGCACGCGGCACTTCAGCTGCGCCCAGGGATGCAAGGTGCGCAGTGTTTTGCTGGCAATCGACCAGCTCGACGCCTTCGTTTCGGCAAAACCCCACCAAGGCCGCCAGCGCGATCTTGGATGCATCGGGCACCGTGGAAAACATCGATTCACCGAACACCGCCTTGCCCAGCGCTACGCAGTACAGCCCGCCGACCAATTGGCCATCCACCCAGGTTTCCACACTATGCGCTTGCCCTTCGGCGTGCAGTTGTGCATACGCCTCAACCATGGGGGGCAGGATCCAGGTTCCGGGCTGCCCATCCCGCAGCGCGTGGGCGCAGGCCGCGATCACCTCTGTAAATGCACAGTCGAAGCGTACCTCGCAGTGCGCGTCGCTTTGGAACCTTATGATCGTTTTGCGCAAAGAACGGTGCAGGCGAAAGTCGGCCACCTGCAAGACCATGCGCGGGTCTGGGCTCCACCATAGATGGGGCTGCCCCTCACTAAACCACGGAAAAATCCCGTTGGCATAGGCGTTTTGCAGTGTGCTTACCCTTAAATCGCCACCAGCCGCCAACAAGCCGGGTGCCTCCGTTGCGGGTCCCCATGCTGTTTCGGCTGGCGGAAACGGATCACCGGGCGCCAGCCACGGCAATGGAGGAGTTGGGTTGTGCATGTAGAGGACTAGTTTGGCACCGTGTTTGTCAGGAAATATATTACCGCGCGAAAAAGAGCACCCTTGATGCGGTTAGAATACTGGCTGTCGGCGTGTAGCGCAGCCTGGTAGCGCACCTGCTTTGGGAGCAGGGGGTCCAAGGTTCGAATCCTTGTACGCCGACCACTATTCCAACGCCGAGGCCCCACAGTCACCAAACTATGGGGCCTTTGTGTTTTCTGTCCGTAGCTCAGTTGGATAGAGCATCAGCCTTCTAAGCTGAGGGTCGGGGGTTCGATCCCCTCCGGACAGGCCACCTTCTGCCGGCAACCTCCACATTTTCTTCAATCGACTTGTGCCACGGCCTGCACTTGGGCAGGGTCGCGGGTTCTGTTGCCCGGGCTGGTGCGAGATTTCACGGAAAGCTTCCGCATCTTTTTGCTCAAAGCATGCCCAAGGTTTGCACCGAAGCAGGCCACTGCAGCCAGCGTTGTACGGCAGCCTGCAGATTGTCGGCATTGCCTGTGGCGTACAGCACCGGGTCCGGTCCGGCTGCCGCACCTGCCGGAGCTAGCCAGCCGCGTTCGGCCAGCAGCTTGCGCGTTTGGCGCGCCACCGGTGCGCCGCCTTCGACAAACGCCACACTATCGCCCACCTGGGCACGCAAAACGGCGTGTGCGAAAGGATAGTGGGTGCACCCCAGCACCAGCGTGTCCAATTCGTCAGCCTCTGAGCCAAATCGGCCCATAGCCCTCGTGTAATCTGCACACGCAGCTATTATTTTTGTAGCATCGTCGCGTTCGATGGCGTCGGCCAGTCCGTCGCAGGGCTGCAGTACAAAGCGCCCTTGGTCGTGCAGCGATGCCATTAGCGTGCGGAATTTTTCGCTGTTCAACGTAGTGCGCGTGGCCATAACGCCAATTCGCTTGGTTTGGCTCTGGCTGGCGGCGGGTTTTAGTGCGGGCTCTATACCGACGATGGGCAGGTCAACAAAGCTTTGCCGCAACTGTTTGATGGCCGCTGCGGTGGCCGTGTTGCAAGCCACTACCAAAGTCTTGATCTGGTGCTGTTCTACCAAGCTGCGGGCAATTGCAACAGAGCGGAGGATCACATGGGTATCGTCCCGCTCTCCGTACGGCGCGTGGGCGCTGTCGGCGACGTAGACAAACTTTTCATGCGGTAGCTCGGCTCGCAGCGCGCGCAATACGCTCAAGCCGCCGACGCCGCTGTCGAAGACGCCGATGGCGTCGCCACTGCGATCCATCAGGCCGATGTCACAGGGATGGTCTTGAATTCGCCCGTTGCAATCTTCTTTTTCCACTCCGCGGGGCCCGTAATGTGGGCGCTGGTGCCACCCGAGTCCACCGCCACCGTGACGGGCATGTCCACCACATCAAATTCGTAAATGGCTTCCATGCCCAGATCGGCAAATCCGACAACCTTGGCAGTCTTGATGGCTTTGGACACCAGATAAGCGGCACCGCCGACGGCCATCAGATAAGCGCTCTTGTGTTTCTTGATGGCTTCAATGGCAACCGGGCCGCGCTCGGCCTTGCCCACCATGCTGATCAGGCCCGTCTGGGCCAGCATCATTTCAGTGAAGCCGTCCATGCGGGTGGCCGTAGTGGGGCCGGCCGGGCCAACGGCTTCGTCACG
>JANXVI010000183.1 GCA_025351745.1 Rhodoferax sp. | reverse complement strand
TCACATCGGCCTGCAAGCCCTTGTATTTCAGCGCAACTTCGGCTTGCTTTTCCAGCTTCTCCAGATTGGCATTCAGCTCGCGCAGGATGTCGTCGACCCGGGTCAGATTCTCGCGCGTATCAGAGAGGCGGTTCTCGGTCTCGCGGCGGCGTTCTTTGTATTTCGATACCCCGGCGGCCTCTTCCAGGAACAGGCGCAGCTCTTCGGGCTTGGATTCAATGATGCGGCTGATCGTGCCCTGGCCAATGATGGCGTAGGCCCGTGGCCCCAAACCAGTTCCCAAGAAGACGTCTTGCACGTCGCGCCGACGCACCGGCTGGTTGTTGATGAAGTAGCTGGACGTGCCATCACGGGTCAGCACGCGTTTGACGGCAATCTCGCCGAACTGGCCCCACTGGCCGCCTGCGCGGTGGTCGGCGTTGTCAAAAAGCAGTTCTACACTGGACCGACTGGCCGGCTTGCGGGTCGTAGTGCCGTTAAAAATAACGTCTTGCATGGACTCGCCACGCAACTCGCTGGCCTTGCTCTCGCCCAGCACCCAGCGCACCGCGTCCATGATGTTGGACTTGCCACACCCGTTGGGCCCCACCACGCCCACCAGTTGCCCTGGCAACAGGAAGTTGGTGGGCTCCGCAAAGGATTTGAACCCCGATAACTTGATGGAATTGAGACGCACAGGAGAGAGAAACTAGGGCTAATGGGTTGATCGGCCCGCAATGATAACGTGTGGGTACCCTCGGCTATGCGCTATGGCGCACCTAAGGGCAATGGAGCTGGTTAACTACCGAAGGGCGGCTTCAATTTTGGCAAGCAATGCGCTCAACACCGGGGGTTTGACCAGGTATCCCGCGACGCCAAGGGGCAATGCCTCGCCAACGGTTGCGGCGCTGGAGTCTGCGCTGAGAAAAATAACCTTGGTATTACTAACCTTGCTCGATGGCTTGGCCCGCAGTTGCCGCACGAATTCGATACCGCCTACAGGCTGCATATGGATGTCGGTGAGTATCAAATCCGGCATGAGCCGCGTGACTTCGCGCAATGCACTGCCGCCTTCTTTGAAGGCATGCACATCCTTGATTCCGATGCGCAACAGGCTGTTCAAAATAAAGGTGCTCATGACGCTCTCATCTTCAACCACCATGACGCGCGCTTTTTTGATGTCCACTTCACGATCCAACGGTTAAACCATGGCCAGGTACTGTGCAACTTCGGTTTGAAGCGCTTGAAGTTTGGGCAGCAAAGGTCCAAAGGCACTGGCCACTTCTGCGCCCGTGCCCGCCTTGCTCAGTTGCTCAACCTGCGCCAAATGCGCGCACAACACCGGTGCGCAAAAGATGGGCAAACAACCTTTCAACGAATGCAGCAGGGGGTTGGCGCCTCGCGCGTCCTGGTCGGCCAGCAATTGAGTGATCTTGGGCAGGTCGCGCTCCAGCAACTCTTGCAACATGGGCAACATGCCCCGCATGGCCGATTCGTCGCCGATCTGCTCCAACGCGCGCGCAATATCCAGATGAATCCGAACTTGCCCATCGGGCGAAGTGATAGCCATTTATCGCTCCTTGACAGTCTAAGAGGCTTGGAATTGTTGCGGTGTGCACGCTCCGGCGGCTTAGTGTAGCAACTGCTCAGGGATAATGGCGGCCCATGAATCCGAATTTAAAAAGCCTGCAGGCCTATCCATTTGAGCGTCTGCGGCAATTGTTTGCCACGGTCACGGCAAATTCTGCATGCGCGCCCATCAGTCTGGGGATTGGCGAACCCCGCCATGCCACGCCGGGCTTGATCAAACAGGCCTACTGCGATGCCATCATGGACCCCCAGGGCGGGCTGTCGGTGTACCCCGCCACTGCGGGCATGTTGGGTCTGCGCCAGTCCATCGGTCGCTGGATGCAGCGTCGCTATGGCCTGGAGCTGGATGTCCATACCCAGGTCTTGCCAGTCAACGGATCACGCGAGGCCCTCTTTGCCTTCGCTCAAACCGTGATCAACCCTGACGTGCAACAGGTCGATAGTCAGACGTCCGTGGTGGTGTGTCCCAACCCCTTCTACCAAATCTACGAAGGCGCCGCCTTCTTGTCGGGCGCACAGCCGTATTACGTGCCGTCCGACCCTGCCCGCAATTTTGCGCAGGACTGGGACGGCGTGCCCGAATCCGTATGGGCGCGCACCCAGCTGCTGTTTGTATGCTCACCCGGCAACCCCACCGGCGCGGTGATGCCGCTGGACGAGTGGAAGAAGTTGTTTGCCTTGAGCGACCGCCATGGCTTTGTCATCGCCTCAGACGAGTGCTACAGCGAAATCTATTTCCGCGAAGAGCCGCCCTTGGGTGGGCTGGAGGCCGCAGCCAGGCTGGGCCGCACCGATTTCAAAAACCTGGTCGCCTTCACCAGTTTGTCCAAGCGCAGCAATGTGCCCGGCATGCGCAGTGGCTTCGTCGCAGGTGATGCGGCGTTGATCAAACAATTCTTGCTGTATCGCACCTACCACGGCAGTGCGATGAGCACCGTGGTGCAGGCCGCGAGCATCGCCGCGTGGGATGATGAAGCCCACGTGCGCGACAACCGCGAGCAATACCGGGCCAAATTTGCCCAGGTAACGCCCTTGTTGGCCAGTGTGCTCGACGTGGCTTTACCCGACGCCGGCTTCTACCTGTGGGCCAAAGTGGACGCAAGTGACACCGACTTTGCCCGTGACCTGCTCGCTCTTTACAATGTGACGGTCTTGCCGGGTAGCTTTCTGGCCCGCGAGGTGCAAGGATTCAACCCCGGCGCCAACCGCATCCGCATGGCGCTGGTGGCTGAAACCGCGGAGTGCGTGGAAGCAGCGCAACGCATCGTCCAATTTGTGCAATCCCGCCGCTAAACCTGCGCGAGCCCCATCTCTTTGTCATTCAGTTACCGCCAATCAAGGAAAAAAACCCCATGAGCCAACAACTCCAGCACATCATCGACGCCGCATGGGAAGACCGCGCCAACATCACGGTCCAGTCGTCTTCACAAGAAGTGCGCGATGCCGTAGAACACGTGATTGGTGAACTGGACAACGGCCGCCTGCGCGTAGCCACCCGCGAGGCCGTGGGCCAATGGACGACCCACCAATGGATCAAGAAGGCTGTCTTGCTGAGCTTTCGCCTGCGCGACAACGAAATCATACAGGCCGGGCACCTGGGCTTTTATGACAAGGTGCCTACCAAGTTTGCTGATCTGTCGGCCGAAGAAATGCGCGCCACGGGCGCACGTGTGGTGCCACCGGCGGTCGCTCGGCGCGGTAGCTTCGTCGGCAAGGGCGCTATTTTGATGCCCAGTTTTGTGAACATCGGTGCCTATGTGGACGAAGGCACGATGGTCGACACGTGGGCCGCAGTAGGCTCGTGTGCCCAAATTGGCAAAAATGTGCACCTGTCCGGTGGCGTTGGCATTGGTGGCGTGCTCGAGCCCATGCAAGCCAACCCCACCATCATCGAGGACAACTGTTTCATTGGTGCCCGCTCCGAAGTGGTCGAGGGCGTCATTGTCGAAGAAAACTCCGTGCTGTCGATGGGCGTCTATATAGGCCAAAGCACCCCTATTTACGACCGTTCTACTGGCACGATCAGCTATGGCCGCGTTCCATCGGGTTCGGTCGTTATCAGTGGCACGCTGCCGAAAGACGGCGGAAAATACAGCATGTATGCAGTCATCATCGTCAAGCGGGTGGATGCCCAGACCCGGGCCAAGACCTCACTGAACGATTTGCTGCGCGATTGAAACTGTTAGTTGATCCCCAACCGAGGTTGAACCTATGGCAACGACGACACCTACCCCACCCGGCACCATGGAGCGCATCCTGCGCCTGATGAGCGAGAAGAAGGCCTCGGACGTCTATTTGTCGGCCAATTCACCGGCCTTGATCAAGATCAACGGCCAGTGCGTGCCCATCAACAACCAGTCTTTGCCCGTGGAGGCCACGCGCAACCTGCTGGCCGAGATATTGCCGCCCGATCGCATGGCCGAACTGGATGCCGAGGGCGAATTGAATATGGGCTTCCCCATTGCGGGCCTAGGGCGGTTCCGGGTCAGCGCCATGCGCCAGCGCGGTAGCATCGCCGCGGTCTTTCGCTACATCTCGGTCGATGTGCCGCCTCTGGCCGATTTATTTTTGCCACCCATTTTGGGTGATTTGATCATGGAGAAGCGTGGCCTGGTGCTGATGGTGGGTGCCACCGGTGCCGGCAAGAGCACCACGTTGGCGTCCATGATTGACTACCGCAATGGCCTGGTGTCCGGCCACATCCTGACTATCGAAGACCCGGTCGAATTTTTGTTCAAAAACAAGAAGTCTGTCATCAACCAGCGCGAAATCGGCAGCGACACCAAATCGCTACAGGTGGCCCTGAAAAACGCACTGCGCCAGGCACCCGACGTGATCCTGATTGGCGAAATCCGCGACCGCGAGACCATGTCGGCGGCCATTGCCTACGCGCAGTCCGGCCACCTGTGCCTGGCCACCATGCACGCCAACAACAGCTACCAGGCATTGAACCGCATTCTGAGCTTCTACCCGGTGGAGGTGCGCCCCACCATGCTGGGCGACCTGGCCGCAGCCCTGAAGTCCGTAGTCTCGCAGCGTCTTCTGCGCAACACGGCCGGCACGCGCGTGCCCGCTATCGAGGTCTTGCTCAACACCAAGCTGATCTCTGAGCTGATCGAAAAGGGCGATTTCTCCGGCGTCAAAGAAGCCATGGAGAAGTCCATGGCAGACGGCTCGCAGTCGTTCGAGCACGACATTGCACGCATGATTGTCGAAGGCGTGGTCGACCGCAAAGAAGGCTTGGCCAATGCCGATTCACCTACCAATCTGATGTGGCGCTTGCAAAACGATTTCACCAAATCACAGGCACCAGCCGCCGCGCCTGAGGAAACCGAAGAAGCGTCGTTTACCGAAATTACATTGGACGTTAAGCATTGATGAGCGCTACGTTGCAACTGGCTGAGCAATTGATTGCACGGCCGTCGGTCACCCCTGTTGACGGTGGATGCCAGGACCTGATCGCACAGCGGCTCAGCGCGCTAGGCTTTCATTGCGAGACGATCACCAGTGGCCCGGCCGACTTTTTAGTCACTAACCTTTGGGCGAAACGGGCTGTAGCCCTCGTAAAATATACGTCAGGTGCTACTCATTCCGTAGCATCTGTCAAAACCATCGTGTTTGCAGGCCACACCGACGTGGTGCCCACCGGGCCCTTGGGTGAATGGCACAGTGCGCCCTTCACGCCCACCCACCGCGACGGAAAATTGTTTGGCCGCGGTGCCAGCGACATGAAGGTATCCATCGCCGCTTTTGTTGTGGCCATCGAAGAATTCATCGCCGCCAATCCCAACCCGCAGCTAAACATCGCCCTGCTGCTGACCAGTGACGAAGAAGGCCCAGCGAACGACGGCACCGTCGTCGTCTGCAAGACATTGACCGCGCGCGGGGAAAAGTTTGACTACTGCATCGTCGGCGAGCCGACCTCGGTGGAGCGCACCGGCGACATGATCAAGAACGGCCGCCGCGGAACCATGAGTGGCAAGCTCACCGTCAAGGGCATCCAGGGCCACATCGCCTACCCACACCTGGCCCAGAACCCCATCCACCGGGTCGCGCCCGCACTGGCCGAACTGGTGGGTGTGGAGTGGGACAAGGGCAACGCCTTCTTCCCGCCCACCACCTGGCAGGTCAGCAATATCCACGGCGGCACAGGTGCCAGCAATGTGATCCCCGGGCATGTGGTGATTGATTTCAACTTTCGGTTCTCCACCGAGTCCACGCCCGAATCGCTGCAGTCTCGGCTGACCCGCGTGCTGGAGAAATACGAGCTGGAATACGACCTGACCTGGACCGTCGGCGGCCTGCCCTTCCTGACCACACCCGGCACCTTGGTCGCAGCCGTGCAAGAAGCCATCCTGGAGGAGACCGGAATTACCACGCAGCTATCCACCGCCGGCGGCACCAGCGACGGGCGCTTCATCGCGCAGATCTGCACCCAGGTGATTGAGATGGGCCCCCCCAACGCCACGATCCACAAGATCAACGAATATGTGAATGTGGCCGATATCGAACCGCTGAAGAACATCTACCGCCGTGTACTGGAAAACCTGGACGGTCAGGCCCACACATGACGACGCTGATTGAATTGATTGAATCCGGCGTCAAGCAGTTCCTTGACGCAAAGCTGGCGTTTGGCCACGGTACGACAAACGCCTTCGACGAGGCCGCCTGGCTGGTTCTGTGGAGCCTGGGCCTGCCCCTGGATACCCCGCTGGAGGGCGAAGACTCTAAGGCAAATCAGCCTGTAGCCCTTCTAGATGCTGCACGAGCCGCTAGCATTTTGGAAGCACGCATCACCACGCGGAAGCCTGCCGCCTACCTGACACACGAGGCCTGGTTACAGGGTGTGGCATTCTTCGTAGATGAGCGAACCATCGTGCCACGTTCGCTGATCGCCGAGCTGATCGTCGATGGCAGCATCGACTACTGGCTCAAGGAGTCCACCCACAGCGTGTTAGACCTGTGCACTGGCAACGGCAGCCTGGCCGTCATTGCGGCGCTGACCTACCCGGACGTGGTCGCTACTGGCTCTGACGTGTCAACCGATGCGCTGGCCGTGGCCCGCATCAATGTGGAGAAGCACGGTTTACAGGAACGGATCGCCCTGGTGGAGTCTGACGGTTTCACTGCCCCGGCTCTCCAGGCACGCGGCCCCTTCGACCTGATCCTGTGCAACCCACCCTACGTCAACGCGCAAAGCATGACCGAATTGCCTGCCGAATACAAAGCCGAACCCACGATGGCGCTCAGCGGCAACCAGGCTGGTGGCAGTGACGGCATGGATTTCATTCGCACCTTGATGAAAGACATTCCTAAGCACATGACCGAAGACGGCGTGCTGGTGCTGGAGATCGGCAACGAACGCGACTACTTTGAAGCCGCATTTCCAACACTGGAAGTGGTATGGCTGGAAACCAGTGCGGGTGAAGACCAGGTGTTGCTGGTGACCAAGGAGGCTTTGCTGCTTTAGCGCCTGTTTTTTTGCTGGGCCCGCAGCGGGCTAGGGGTATGGGACTCCGATCGTGTCCCCCGGCCGTTCCGGCCTCCTCCTTTACCTCACTGCGCCCCATACCCCTAGCCTGCTGCTGCGAACAGCTTTACTTTTTGCGAGAAATTCCGCCTCTCTTTCGTTAGCGCACCAGTAGCGCAGCACGGCGGGAGGATGGGGTGCTGCGAAGCGTAGGTAAAGGAGGAGGCCGAAGGCCGGGGGACACGGAGCTTTGCAGTGCCCCATCCTCCTGCCCACCAAGGCGAGCCGCCCGCATGAATTGAATCGATAACTAAGTCCTGAAAAATGATCACCTTAAAAAATGTCACCCTGCGCCGCGGCGCCAAGGTACTGCTGGACTCGACGTCCGTCACCCTGAACCCTGGCGAAAAAGTGGGCCTGGTCGGCCGCAACGGCGCGGGCAAATCCTCGCTGTTTGCACTGCTCAATGGCAACTTGCACGAGGATGCCGGTGAGTACTACATCCCCACCCAGTGGCGCATGGGCCAGGTCGCGCAGGA